>CALBOJ010000127.1 GCA_937896835.1 uncultured Collinsella sp. | reverse complement strand
GCCATCAAGGACGCCGAGGAGATCGAGCTCATGCGCCACGCGCAGTCGATCACCGACGCCGCCTTCCAGCACATGCTCGGCTATATTAAGCCCGGTATGACCGAGAAGCAGGTTCGCAACGAGCTCGAGAACTTTATGTTCGCCAACGGTGCCGACAGCCTGGCCTTTGGCTCCATCGTGGCGAGCGGCCCCAATACCGCCAACCCGCATGCCGTTCCGAGCGACCGCGTGATCGAGAAGGGCGACTTCGTCCTCATGGATTACGGCGCGGGCTACTGCGATTATCGTTCTGACATGACGCGCACCGTCGTGATGGGCGAGCCTACCCAGGAGCAGCTCGACCTGTACGCGCTCGTGCGCCGTACGCACGAGGAGTGCGTTGCCGCCATTCATCCGGGCGTCGAGGGCAACGACATTTTCAAGCTTTCCAAGAAGATCATTGGCGATGCCGGCTATGGCGATTACTACAACCATGGTCTGGGCCATGGCGTGGGCATTGACATCCACGAGCTGCCTAACTTCAACCGCAGCAAGAACATCATCGAGGTCGGCTCGGTTATCACCATGGAGCCCGGCGTCTACCTGCCCGGCGTGGGCGGTGTGCGCCTGGAGGACTACGGCGTGGTCACCGAGAACGGCTACGAGCCCTTCACCAAGACGCCGCATGACCTTCACGTCATCGATTGCTAGTCTACTTCGGTAGATAGTTTGGGGCGGGGCCTCCGGAGCAATTCGGACGCCCCGCGTTCTCTTTTTATGCGCTCGCTGCAGGCGCCGTCTGCAAGTGTATAATTTCGCTCGTATGTAATTTGGACGCTTGTGCGTTCTGCCCATAACAAGAAAGGTCGCTATGCCTACCATTTCTACCGCCGACTTCAAGAACGGCCTCGGTCTCCGCATTAAGGACAAGGTCTACACCATCGTCGAGTTCCAGCATGTCAAGCCGGGCAAGGGCGGCGCGTTTGTGCGCTACAAGACCCGCGACATCAAGAGCGGCCGCGTCGTCGAGAACACCTGCAACGCCGGCACCAAGTTCGAGAGCGTCATGCTCACCACCCGTGAGTTCCAGTACCTCTACAACGATGGCACCGACTACATCTTCATGGACAACGAATCCTATGAGCAGGTTCCCGTTCCCGAGGACATGGTGGGCGAGAACTCCAAGTGGCTGCGCGAGAACGACATCTGCCAGCTGCTCTTCGCCGACGATGAGCTCATGGGCGTGACTCCGCCGATGTTCATCGAGACCGCCATCGTCCAGACCGACCCGGGCTTTAAGGGCGACACCGTCCAGGGTTCCACCAAGCCGGCCACGATCGACACCGGCGCTGTCATCCAGGTCCCCATGTACCTCAACGAGGGCGAGGTCATCAAGGTTGACACCCGCGACGGCAAGTTCGTCTCCCGCGTCTAGCAACCAACTCTTCTAGGAGGACTCATGCCCCAGGAAATCAAGATTGACGGCATCGGCATTTCGCCCGATGTTCTGACCGCCATCGTCTCGCGCGCCGTCACGGATGTCGAGGGCATCGCCTCCGTGGGCGTCAAGGACCTTGCCACCAACCTTGTCTCCATGATGCTCTCGTCCAAGGCCCCGGCTTCCGAGCCGGCGGTCGAGGCCGAGGTTGTCGGTGACAAGCTCGCGCTCACCGTGCGCGTCGTGGTGTTCTTTGGCTATCCGTTCAAGAAACTCGCCGAGGCCGTTCGCGCCGCCGTGGTCGCTGCCATCGATGCTCAGGTGGGCGTCGAGGTCGAGCGCGTTGACGTTTGCATCGACGGCCTCGTTTTCCCCAAGGAGTAACCTTTGAGCCTTAAGGTTTATCGCGGGCGTACGCTTGCCCGCAGTCAGGCGTTGCAGCTGCTGTTCCAGGCCGAGGCCACGGACAGCCCGCTCGAGCGCGTCCTCGAGGGCGATTTCCTGATCTCGAAGGGTCCCCTCGACCCCTATGCGCTGGAGCTGTGCCGCGGTGCTTACGAGCATATCGACCGCATCGACTGCGCTCTGCGCGCCGTCGCCAAGAACTGGGATCTTATGCGCATGCCCGGCGCCGACCGCAATCTGCTGCGTATCGCCGTCTATGAGATGCGTTTCCTCACCGACGAGGAGGTCTCGGACGCCATCGTGATCAACGAGGCCGTCGAGCTCGCCAAGGCCTATGGCACCGACCAGTCCGCGTCGTTCGTCAACGGCGTGCTGGGCAAGATCGCTCGCAGCGAGGAGCTGCCGGGCGAGGACTTGTACCAAGAGCTGCTCGCCGAGGATCGCGCTCGCGAGGAGGCCCAGACTGCCGAGGCTGCCGCTAAAGTTGCGGTTGCCCAGGCTGAGGCTGGTGTGCTGGCCGAGGGCGCGGACGCCGCCGAGACTGATGTCGACTCCGTCGAGGAGTAGCCATGTCAGAGGGTTCCGTCCGCAACTTTGATGAGATTTCGGACCGTCTGGACCAGATCATCGCTACCGTTCGCTCCAAGGATACGTCCTTGGAGCGTTCACTCGATCTGTTTGACGAGGCGATTGAGCTGGGCTCCCGCGCGGTCGATATGGTCGACAAGTTTGAGCTGACGCCTCGTGAGGCCGATAAGCTCGAGCAGGAATACGATGAGGATGCGGCAAACGAATCCCAGGATAGCTAGGCCGCATCTCCGGATACGAATGGTTGATGGCATTCATGAAACGCGTGCGTCTCGATGACGAACTGATTTCACAGGGCATCTGCGCCGATCGCGCGGATGCCCTTCGCACTCTTATGGCCGGCTTGGTCTCGAGTGGCGGCGAGCGCTTGACTTCGCCGGGCCTTAAGGTGACCCCGGGCCTGCCGCTGCACGTGAAGGGGCGCATTCCCTATGTTGGCCGCGGCGGGCTTAAGCTCGAAGGCGCGCTCGATGCATTTGGCATCAATCCGACGGGCCTTGCCTGTCTGGATGTGGGCTGCTCTACCGGCGGCTTTACCGATTGCCTGCTCAAGCGCGGAGCTGCGACCGTTGTCTCGGTGGACGTGGGCCGTGCCCAGTTTGATTGGTCGCTGCGTCAGGACGATCGCGTGACGCTGCATGAGCGCACAAACGTGACGCAGCTGCCTGAGCTTGGCTATGCCGGCGCCATCGACCTGACTGTGTGTGATGTCTCGTTTACCAGCATCGCGAATATCATCGACGCCGTGCTGGCGTGCCTGAAGCCTTCGGGTTCGTTCTGCACGCTCGTAAAGCCCCAGTTTGAGGCGCCGGCTGCGCTGGTGGGCGAGGGCGGTATCGTGACCGACCCCGCCGTCCGCCGCGATACGCTCGTGGCGGCGATTGAGCTCTTTGCTGCCAAGGGCCTGTTCCCGCTTGACGTGTGCGTGTCGCCCATCCATGGCGCTAAGGGCAACGTTGAGTTTTTCTTGTACGGCACAAGGTTTGTCCCCGGGGAGCGCGCCGACGATGAGCTGCAATCCCAGGTATCGGCTTTGAGCGAGAAAGCTGCAACGCTATGAAGGTCTTTCTGGTTCCCAATTACTACAAGCAAGAGGCGGTCGAGAGCGGCCTGATGCTCGAGCTTTGGCTTTCGCGCCAAGGCTACGAGGTCGCATGGGCGGCCGATCAGCGATCGAAGATTCAAAGCACGCCTGATATTGACGGCTCAGATCTGGTCATTACACTCGGCGGCGACGGTACGTTGCTGCGCGCTGCCCGCATCCTCAACCATCGCGAGATTCCTATCCTTGGTCTTTCCTATGGTCACCTGGGCTTTTTAACTGCTGCGAGCCCCGAGGAGCGCGACATTCTGCAGGTCGTGAGCGATGCTCTGTCCGGCGAGCTCCACGTGAGCCGCCGCGCCACCATCGCCGCGGATATCGTGTCCGTGCGCGAAGACGGCACGAAGGATGTCGTGCGCACGTTTGCCCTCAACGATATGGCCCTTACGCGCGGCCCCCTGTCCGATATGGTTGAGTTTGACATCACGGTGTCCGGCCATCATATTGATCGCCTGCGCGGCGATGGTGTGGTCGTATCGACGGCGACCGGCTCCACCGGCTACGCGCTTTCCGCCGGCGGTCCCATTGTCAGCCCCGATTACACGGGCATGGTCTGTGTGCCCATCGCTCCGCATACCATTCAGGCTCGCGCTTTTTTGACCTCGCCGAGTGATGTCGTCGAGATCTTTATGTCCGATGATCGTCCGAGTGTGCCGGCCATTGCCATCGACGGACAGTTTATTACCTGCGATGGCACGGTCGAGAGCGTGGCCGTGCGCCGTGGTCCCGGCGACGTGCTGCTGCTCGATTACGGTCCCGAAAGCTTCTATAACTCGGTGAGCCGCGTGTTCTATGGAGTGCGCCATGATCGATGAGCTGCAGGTTTCCAACATCGCGCTCATTCGCGAGGCGACGTTGGTTCCGAGTGCGGGCCTAACGGTTTTGACCGGCGAGACCGGCGCCGGCAAGACCGCGCTGCTCTCGGCCCTCAAGCTTATTTTGGGCGAGCGCGCGGATTCGTCGACGGTGCGCGAGGGCGAGGCGCTGGCGAGCGTCGAGGCGCGCCTGTTCGACGGTCCGCACGACACGGAGGGGTTCACCGTACAGCGTAGCCTTTCTGCCGAGGGCCGCAGCCGCGTGAAGATTGACGGTCGCATTGCCAGCGTGCGCGAGCTTTCCGAGCGCGTCGGCGTGATGATGGATCTGTGCGGCCAGCATGAACATCAGCGCCTGCTCGATCCGGCACATCATGTTGCCATGGTCGATGCCTGGGCTGGTCGCTCTGCGCTTGAGGCGCTGGAAAAGTACCGTGTCTGCTTTAAGGCGTCGCGTGCGGCTGCCAAGGAGGTCCGTCGCGTAGAGGAGGCGTCGCGAGCGCAGGGGAGTCGCGTCGAGGAGGCGCGCTTCGCCCTGGAGCGTATCGCCGAGGTTGACCCCAAGCCGGGTGAGTATGAGGAGCTCGAGGAGCTGCTGCCGCGCTCCGAGCATGCCGAGGTGCTGGTGGCGACGGCCAACGATGCCCATGCATCGCTTACTTCCGAAGGGGGAGCGCTCGATGCCGTGAACGGCGCCGTGGCAGAACTGTCGCGCATGGCTACCGTCGATCGCAAACTGGGTGACATCGCCGACGCACTTTCGGATGCCTGCATCTCACTCGAGGATTGCGCCAACGAGCTGCGTGCTTATCGCGATGGCGTTGCGTTCGATCCTCGCGAGCTTGCTCGCATGCGCGAGCGGTATTCCGACCTTAAGGGACTTCTGCGGCAGTGGGGTCCCACCATGGACGATGTATTTGCCATGCGTGACCGCTCGCGGGAGTTGTTATCGCTGGTGGACGATGGTGACGAGCAGATTAGGAAGGCACGCGAGGCACTTGGCGCGGCGGAGCGCGAACTGTTCGCTGCTGCCAAGGCGCTTAAGCGCGCACGCAATACGGCAGCCCCGCGTTTTTGTCACGAGGTGGGCCGTCAGATGGCACGCCTGGAAATGGGCGGCGCTGAGCTGGTCTGGGAGTCCCGCGATCTCCCTCGCGCTGAGTGGACACCCGCGGGCCCTTCGAGCTACGAGCTTCTGTATCGCAGCGGTGCCGGATTGACGCCGCGCCCTCTGCGCCGCATTGCCTCGGGCGGCGAGCTCAGTCGCGTTATGCTGGCGAGCAAGGTGGTCTTGGGTAATGCTGACGGCGTCGACACACTGGTATTTGACGAGGTCGATGCCGGTGTCGGTGGTTCCACGGCTCGTGCTCTTGCTGGTGTGCTGGCCGATCTTGCCGCCACGCATCAGGTCATCGTCGTAACCCACCTGGCGCAGGTCGCCGTCATGGCCGACAAGCATTATGTTGTCAGCAAGGAGCCGGGCGATGTTCCCCAGACGCATTTGGACGAGGTAACCGGCGAGGCGCGTACCGCCGAGATTGCCCGCATGCTCAGCGGCGATCAGTCGGAGGCAAGCTTGGCCCACGCCAAGCAGATGCTCGAAGAAGCTCGAGCCTAGGTCGTATCAGCGGTGTTGGTGGGACAAAATAGACTGAAATTTTGTCCCACTACGCGTTTTACTCTACGACCTTATCCGGTTGGATGAGCTCCTCGTAGTAGCTGATATGCTCTCGGGCGTCTTCAATCTCGGGCAGCAGGAAGTTGTAGATAACCTCGATGATCATCGTGGCGCTGATCTTGGAGAACGCAAAGTCACCCGTCGTCAGCAGCGCCTCGTGGTTGACGGTATTAAAAGTGTAGTCTGCCAGGCGCGCAAGTGGAGACTTGCTGTCGCTGCTGATGACGACTACGGTGGCACCGCAGTCGCGAGCCGCTTTTGCCATGCGATTCAGTCGGCGCGATTTGCCGGAGTTTGAGATGATCACGATGACGTCGCCGGGGCGTAGTGTGAGCGCAAAGCCGATTGATGTCTCGCTAATGGTGCTCGCCATGCAGCGCAGGCCCAGCTGCGAAAACTTAAACGTCGCATCGAGCGCGACCGCGTTCGTATTGCCCACAGCCGCAAACTCAATAACCCCTGCATGCTTAAGGGCATGCACAACAGCCGCCAGCGTATCGTGGTCGATCCCGTCGATGGTCGCATTAAGCTCGCTCACCTTAGCAGCCAGGATGTTCTTGAGGCTCTGCTCCATATTGTCGAGCGAGACCTCGTCAGTCAGGCCCTCGTTGCGCTGGCTTTCCAAATCCCTCGCCAACGAAAACTGAAAGCTGCGGAAGCTGCCAAAGCCCAGCTTGCGGCAAAAGCGCGAAACCGTCGCCTCGGACGTGGCGGCGGCTCGTGAGAGCTGGGCGGCCGTCAGGCGCGGCGCCTCGGACTGGTGCTCCAATATATAGTCGACAATGCGCTGCTCGGACTCGCTGTATCCCTGGTGGGTACTAATGAGGGAAAGTGCGCTCTTGCTACTATCGGTCATGGATGGCTCCTGGTTGGCATGAAAATCTAACTTGATTTGCAATGCCATAGTATACGGGCATTTTCAATCACAAGATACACCTTGCCGTTTCAAGTGTTGATGGTAAACTTTCACTTACCGTTTACGGTTATGAAAGAACCTTTCACCGGAGAATTGCGCCTTGTCTCTTCTCACGCGGACGGTAGGTTGGTATCTTTCAGTTGTGGAAAAGCGCGCAAGGATGCGCGTGTAGGGGAGCGCCTGCGGGCGCAGTACTCAAGAAGGAGGGACACATGGCTAAGTTTGACATCATCGCCGCCACCGGTTGCCCGACCGGCATCGCGCACACCTTCATGGCGAAGGAGGCGCTGGAGAAGGCAGCTGCCGAGCGAGGTCTGACCATTAAGGTTGAGACCCATGGCCAGGTCGGTGTCGAGAACGAGCTCACCAAGAGCGAGATCGCCGGTGCCAAGGCCGTCGTCGTCGCAGCCGATAAGGATGTCCAGGCGGAGCGTTTCGCCGGCAAGCGCATGGTTTCCGTTGGTGTTTCCAAGGCCCTGTCCGTTGAGGCAGCCGGTAAGCTGATCGACCGCGCGCTCGCCGCCAAGGGTGACGACTCGGTTGCGGTTGCTGCCGATGTCGAGGATGAGGTCGAGGAGAAGGAGTCCATCGGCCACATCATCTACAAGCACCTCATGAACGGCGTCAGCCACATGCTGGTCTTCGTCGTCGCCGGTGGTGTCCTGACCGCCGTTTCGTTCCTGTGGGGCATCACGTCCTTCGATTCGACGGCGTCTGACTACAACAGCTTTGCCGCTATGCTCAAGATCATCGGCGGCATCGCCATGAACCTCATGGTTCCCGTGCTTTCCGCCTACATCGCCGAGTCCATCGGCAAGCGCCCGGCACTCGTCCCCGGCTTTGTTGCCGGTATGATCGCCATCCAGGGTCTGCCCGTTAACGCCGAGACCGGTATGATCGACGCCGGCGGCGCCGGCGTGGGCTTCGGTTTCCTGGGCGGCATCGTCGGCGGCTTCCTCGCCGGCTATGTCATCCTGCTGCTCGAGAAGGTCTTCTCCAAGCTGCCCAAGAACCTGGACGGCCTCAAGGCTATCTTCCTGTACCCGCTGTTCTCGACTGCCATCGTCGGCTTGGTCATGCTCGGCATCTCCGGCCCCATGGCTGCCATCAACACCGCCATGATGGACTTCCTCAAGGGCCTGTCCGCCTCTGGCGCCATTGTCCTGGGCCTTGCCATCGGCTGCATGTGCGCCGTTGACATGGGCGGCCCGGTCAACAAGGCTGCTTACGTCACCGGTACCGCTATGCTCACCGAGGCCCTGGCCGCCGGCGTCGGCACCGACACCTACAACTTCGGCACCAACTTCATGGCTGCCGTCTCCGCCGCCTGCATCGTTCCGCCGCTGATCACCACCTTCGCTGTCGTTGTCGGCAAGAAGTACTTCAGCCAGGAGGATCACGACGCCGGTATCGTCAACCTCATTCTTGGTTGCACCCACATCACCGAGGGCGCCATTCCGTTCATGACCAAGAACATCTGGCCGGTCATGCCCATCATGATGCTCGGTTCCTCCATCGCCTCGATCCTGACCATTATGTTCAACGTCCACGATCCGGCGCCCCACGGTGGCTTCCTGGTCCTGCCCGTTGTCGAGAACGGTCCGCTGTGGGTCCTCGCGATCCTCATCGGCGCTGTGGTCGGTGGCATCCTGTTCGTGGCCTTCAAGAAGTATGACTTCGAGAAGAACCAGAAGGCCGCTCCTGTAGCCAAGCCGGTTGAGGCTTCCAAGGCCGCTGCCGTTGAGGCCCCTAAGGCCGAGGCTGCCGACTTCGTGAAGGTTGAGAATGTCTTTGTCGCCGAGGACTTCGCTTCTCGTGACGAGGCTCTGAGCTTCGTTTCCAACCAGGCTGTCAAGGCCGGTATCGCCAGCGACGCCGACGCCGTGATGAACGCCTTCCTGGCCCGCGAGGCCGAGGGCACCACGGGCATGATGGAGGGCTTCGCCATTCCGCATGCCAAGTCCGACGCCATTACCGAGGCTGCCGTCATCGTCGTTAAGGACGAGTCCGGCGTGACCGGTTGGGATACCATGGACGGCGCTCCCGTCAACGTGGCCATCGCTCTGCTCATCCCTGGTGCACAGGCTGGCACCACGCACCTCAAGATTCTGTCCAAGGTCGCCGAGGCGCTCATGGACGAGGACTTCCGTGCCACCGTCAAGGGTTCCACCGACGCCGCCGAGATCGCCAAGACGATCAACGCCCGCCTGGTCTAATTCAACAGTACGCGAATAACATCGCCCCCTGTAACAAAGGCGAGGACTCCCTACGGGTCCTCGCCTTTTTTCATACCACCCGGCACTCAGGGATGTTCCTTTCCTGCCGGCACCCCGGGACACTCCTTAGTCCCCAACAGGGCATAAATAGCCCTCATCGACTGAATCACCCACGCGAACAATAATTCAGCCAGAATTCCTTTTGCACGATATTTCTTGGACGGAAGCATGTTCCCGCAGCTCGCCTGCCGGGCTGGGCGGTTAAGTTTGTCGCGAGTTCCGCACGCAAAGGAAAGCACTTAACCTGCTTTCCGTCTTGCGCAGGACTGTAGAGCAGCAAACTTAACCGCCCCGCCCGGCAGGCGAGCGGACAGCGAACGACATCTGTCCAACAATTCGTGCGAAACACAATGAAAAACCGTTTGATGTGAGTTAATATAAACAACGTCGTGAATCTGACTCCTGCCACATGCATGACAGGGGTTAAACACAAAAAAGGAGTCAACTATGGTTTCTGAGAAGGCTACTCTCGTCAATCCGCAGGGTCTGCACATGCGTCCGGCTGGTCTGTTCGCCTCCACCATGGGCAAGTACGCCTGTGACGTGACGGTCGTCACCCCCGAGAAGGAGGTCAACGGCAAGTCCCCGATGGCCCTCATGGCTGCTGGTATTCCCTGCGGCACCGAGGTCGAGGTCAAGTGCGACGGCGCCGACGAGGCCGAGGCTCTGGCTGCTGCCATCGAGCTCATCAAGAGCGGTCTTGGCGAGTAGAACTCAAACGGGTCGCATGTTGAACAACTAAGTTCATATTTGGGGGCGCAGTGACCTGTCTTAAGGTAGCTGCGCTCTTTTGTCATGGATATGGCAAAACGCTTTATCACATGACACGGAGAGAGGAATGGGAATGTATCAGGGAGTCAACGCTTCCGAGGGCATCGGTATCGGCACCGTCATGGTCGCCGTCGATCCCGACTTGACGTTTGAGCCGCACGAGGTTGCTGATTCGGCAGCAGAGAAGGAGCGCTATCAGTCCGCTCTTTCGGTCTTCTGCGAGAAGACCCAGGCTCAGGCCGACCACATGAAGGAGACGGTGGGCGAGGCCGAGGCCGAGATCATGAGCGGACACATTGTCCTGGCTCAGGATCCGGGCATGACCGACGCCATCAACGCCGCCATTGACGGCGGCACCTGCGCCGAGCAGGCGCTCATGGACACCTCGACCATGTTCGAGAACATGTTCCTGTCCATGGACGATGAGATGTTCCGTCTGCGCGCGGCCGACATCGCCGACATCCGCACCGGTATTCTGGCCGAGCTGCTGGGCAAGGAGGTCGTCGACCTTTCCGTCCTGCCCGAGAACACCGTCGTTGTCGTGCACGACCTCACGCCGTCCATGACCGCCACGATCGATAAGGCCCACGTTGCCGGTATCGTCACCGAGACTGGTGGCCGCACGTCGCACTCCGCAATCATTGCGCGCGCCCTCGAGATCCCGGCTGTCCTTTCGGTTTCCAACAGCTGCACCGCACTGCGCAACGGCATGACCGTTGTCGTCGACGGTGGCAAGGGTATCGTCGAGGCCGATCCCGATGAGGAGACGCTCGCCGCTTACACTGCCAAGGCCGAGGCTTTCGCTGCCGAGAAGGCGGCTCTCGAGGCCTTCCGCGGCAAGCCGTCCGTGACTGCCGACGGCATCAAGAAGATTATTGCCTGCAACATCGGCAACCCCGATGACGTGCCCAACGCGCTCGATCACGATGCCGAGGCTATCGGCCTGTTCCGTTCCGAGTTCCTGTTCATGGACTCTGCTGAGCTTCCTTCCGAGGAGGAGCAGTTCAACGCCTACCGTAAGGTCGCCAGCGCGCTCAAGGGCGCTCCGGTCATCATCCGCACGCTCGATGTGGGTGGCGACAAGGAGATTCCGTACCTGCACATGGTCAAGGAAGAGAACCCCTTCATGGGCTTCCGCGCCGTGCGTTACTGCCTGGCCAACCCCGACCAGTACAAGGTCCAGCTCCGCGCCCTGCTGCGCGCCAGCGCCTTCGGTGACGTCAAGATTATGATCCCGCTCGTCACCTGCGTCGAGGAAGTCTTGGCTGTCAAGGAGCTCGTCGAGCAGTGTAAGACCGAGCTGACCGAAGAGGGTCGCAAGTTCAACGAGAACATCGAGGTCGGCATCATGGTCGAGACGCCTGCAGCCTCGCTGCTCGCTGACCGCCTGGCCGAGGTCGCCGACTTCTTCTCCATCGGCACCAACGACCTGATCGGCTACACCATGTGCGCCGACCGTGGCAACGACACCATCTCCAACCTGTACCAGGTTTACTATCCCGCCGTGCTCCGCTCGCTCAAGAACATCATCGAGAGCGGCGTGAAGGCCGGCATCATGGTCGGTATGTGCGGCGAGGCCGCTGCCGATCCGTTGCTCGAGCCGCTGCTGATCAGCTGGGGCCTGGAGGAGTTCTCGATGAGCGCTCCGTCCATCCTGCGCGCCCGCAAGACCATCAGCCAGTGGACCAAGGCCGAGTGCGACGAGCTCGCCGAGAAGGCGCTCGCCTGCAACACCGCTGCCGAGGTCAAGGCACTGCTCGAGTCCGCAGCTCGCTAATTTGGTATCAGAGGTAACCGCGTGGTTGGAATGGGCCGGCCACGCGGCCCTCACATATACAGGGGGTACTGTAAATGTTCTACACGCTAACCGCTAACCCGGCTGTCGACATGACGGTTTCGAGCTCTCCGCTCGAGCCCGACGAGAACGTCCGCACCGGCTCGGCCAGCTATACGGCTAACGGCAAGGGCCTCGACGTGTCCTTCGCCTTTAAGAAGATGGGCGTCGACACCGTCGCGCTCGGTTTCTTCGCCGGCTTCACGGGCAAGTTCATCGTCGAGGAGGTCATGAATCTGGGTTGCCTCTGCCGCCCGGTCTGGACCGACGGTATCACGCGCATCAACACCTACGTCAACGATGGCCAGCACGAGTACGGCATCCTGAACCCCGGTGCTCCGATCACGCCGCAGCACCAGGAGGAGCTCTACAACATCCTGGACACCGCGGGCGACCTTGAGTGCCTGATCGTCTCCGGCTCCGTGCCTCCCAAAGCTACGCCCGACTTCCTGGCTCAGGTCATGGAGCACGCTCAGGCCCGTGGCGCCGACGTCGTCCTGGACCTGTCCTCCGACAAGCTCAAGGAGCTCGCTCACAAGAAGCCGCTGCTCATTAAGCCGAACCATCACGAGATGAAGGCTATCTTCGGCGTGCCGGTCGACACCGACGACGAGGTCCGCGTTGCCATGAAGCTGGCTCACGAGGCCGGCGTCCAGAACGTGCTGCTCACCCGTGGTAGCCGCGGTGACGCTTACTTCTCCAACGGCGAGGACATCTGGTATGCCAAGCGTGAGTTCAACATCAAGCTTGTCTCTTCCGTCTGCGCCGGCGACTGCACCCTCGCTGCGTTCCTGCACAAGTGGTACAGGGATCGCGACAACGTCGAGGAGGCCATGAAGCTCGCTATGGCCACCGGCGCCAACGTTGCTGAGTCCGTCGGCATCGGCGACTTTGGTCACGTCGACGAGTACAGCAAGCGCGTTGCTGTCCGCAAGCTCGATCGCAAGTAAGCGAAACGCGACATATTCGTGCGCATGCGGCGCTCCGGTTTCGGCCGGGGCGCCTTTTTTGTTCCGCCATGGTGGAGAGGTGCCCTGCCGTACTTCATCGCTTCCACACCGTTCACCGAGTTGTTGTAGCCTTTTACCGAAGCGTGGAATATACTTTCATTAACACGTTGCTTCGTGAAAGGAACATTCATGATTTACACGCTTACTGCAAATCCCGCCATTGACTACAACATCTCCTGCGACGGTCTTGCTGCCAACACCGTCACGCGTACCCGCAACGCCGTCTACACGCCCAACGGTAAGGGCCTCAACGTCTCGTTTACGCTCGACCACTACGGTGTCGACACCACGATCCTGGGCTTCTTCGCAGGCTTCTCGGGTGAGTATATCGTTAAGGGCGCCGAGGCCCTGGGCGTGCCCGTCAAGCCCGTGTGGACTGACGGCATCACGCGCGTCAACGTGTTCCTCAATGCCGGCCCCGACACCGAGTACAACATGGTCAACGCCGGTGCCGCCATCAACGAAGCCAACGAGCAGGAGATGTTTGAGCTTATCGATTCGCTCGATGACATGACCTGCCTGGTTATCAGCGGCTCGCTGCCCCCCAACACCTCCGAGGGCTTTCTGGCCGAGGTCCTGCGTCGCGTGAAGGCGAAGGGCGCCGAGTTCGTGCTCGATATCTCGAGCCATCAGCTGGCCGACCTCATTGCTATGGAGCCGTTGCTCATTAAGCCCAACGACGACGAGCTGCTCGACATCTTTGGCATTAAGGTGAGCGGTGGCGACGACGAGTCCGTCAAGGGCGCCATGGCCGAGCTGCACGCCAAGGGCGCTAAGAATGTACTGCTGACGCTCGGCGGCGACGGCGCGTACTTCTCCAACGGCGAGCACATCTGGTTTGCCAACCGCACCTTCGACGTCAAGCTGCTGTCGACCGTCTGCGCGGGCGACTCCTCGCTGGCCGCCTTCCTGTCCGTGTGGCACGACGCCCCGGAGCGCGTCGAGGATGCCCTGCGCCTCTCGATGGCCACCGGCGCCAACGTGGTCGAGTGCCCGGGTCTGGGCGATTTTGCCAAGGTCGATGAGTATCAGAAGGGTATTGCAATCCGTCAGGTTTGCTAGTTCCGGCACCTTGCCTGAATAGTTCAATTATTTCGCATCCGTCTTAGACCAGGACGGATGCGTTTTTGTTTATCGGACTTGCGTGTGCAGTGGAGGCTGTTTCTTGCTAGACTTCTTGCAGACGCAATCGATAGCCAATTTGATAGTCGCAGGAGGCCATAGGCATGTGCAATGTTTCGCTCAACGGTACGCAACCGTCCGATGCGTCCCTGCGCGTCCTGCGCGCGCTTGAGGCGGCTGGTCTTGAGGCTTGGTACGTGGGCGGTTGGGTACGTGATGCCCTGATGGGATGCCCCAGCCACGATGTTGACATGTGCTGCAGCGGCCTGTGGCAGGAGTCCAAAGAGGCGCTCGAAGCGGCGGATATTGCCGTGGTTGAGTCGGGCATAAAATTTGGCGGCATCACGGCTATTTGCGATGATGAGCGCATTGAGGTCACCACCTACCGCCTAGACGGCTTTTACACCGACGGCCGCCATCCCCAGAGTGTGGAGCGTGCAGCGTCGCTTGAGGACGATCTGGCGCGTCGTGACTTTACCGTTAACGCTATGGCCTGGCATCCCGAGCGTGGTCTTGTCGACCGCTACGATGGTCAGGGCGACCTAGACCGCAAGCTCATCCGCGCCGTTGGAGATCCCAAGCGTCGTTTTAACGAGGACGCGCTTCGCATGCTGCGCGCGGTGCGTTTTGCCTGCCGTCTGGATTTTATGATCGAGCCTAAGACTAAACAGGCGCTTGCCGAGTGCGCGCCGCTGCTCGATGCTGTGGCGCGCGAGCGCGTGGGCATTGAGCTCGAGGGTATCCTTTCGACCGGCCATGGGGGGGACGCGATGCTGCGCTACCCCGAGCTTGTTTGCGCCGCCGTGCCCGAGCTCGCGTCCGCTCGCGGGTTTGATCAACGCAGCGTCTATCATGCGTTTAACGTCTACGAGCATATCGCCCGCGTGCTGACGGTGGCAGGGGAGCTGGCGCTGTGCGACGGCGTCGCGCCCTCGTCGAGCCTTATGTGGGCGGCGTTTTTGCACGACGTTTCCAAACCCGAGTGCTTTACGGTCGATCACGACGGCAGCGGCCACTTCTACGGTCATCCCGAGCTCGGCGCCAAGAAGGCGCGTGTCATCATGGATCGCCTGGCGCTCTCGCACGATTTGGTGCGCGATGTGTGCCTGCTGATCAAATACCATGACAAGCCGCTGCGCCCCGAGCGCTCCTGCCTGCTCAATATGATGCGCGCGCTTTCGGGCGAGGGCGTCGATACGCCGCGTCTGATGGACGAGCTCATGGACCTTAAGCGTGCCGACACGCTCGGCAAGGCGCCCTCGTGCTTCTATTACGTCGAGACGATCGAGGAGATGCGTACGCTCGCCCACGATCTGCTGCAGGCGGGGGAGCCCTATACACTCAAGATGCTTGCCATCAATGGTGGCGATCTGATCCGCGCCGGCGTCAAGCCGGGGCCGGAGCTGGGGCAGCTTCTCAACGCCGCCCTCGACGCCGTGATCGAGGACAACATCCCCAACAACCGCGAAGCCCTCCTGACTCATCTCCACCTAGGGTAGCTAAAATAGCCCCGTCCCAAATTAGCTACCTTGTTGACCTGCGCGTTCCATAACCTCGCGACAAAATTTCGGCAATTTGGAATTTCTTCTTGCGCTTGCGTTTTTTGTCCCGTAATATATTTCCTCGCAGCACGGCAGTGCAGATGTCATGTGGCCCGTTCGTCTAGCGGTTTAGGACGCCGCCCTCTCAAGGCGGAGATCACCAGTTCGAATCTGGTACGGGCTACCACTTCTTTTCTGCTGAGGCTTATGGCCCGTTCGTCTAGCGGTTTAGGACGCCGCCCTCTCAAGGCGGAGATCACCAGTTCGAATCTGGTACGGGCTACCACGCATCTGATACCCGGTCTTCCACGGAAGACCGGGTTTTTTATTATCAAACAACTGTCTGTCATTCCCGTTTGAACAAGAGCTTTGCGTTCTGCTTATGGCCCTTACGGGTACAATAACCAAGATATTTTGACTGTTAGAAGGAGTCTCATGACGGAGTCCTCTCAGCATACGTCCAAGCCCCAGGTCGAGGTTGAGGCCTCGGGCGGCGATGACAATAAGAGCGCACGCCGCGGCGCAATCTTTATCGGCGTTGTGCTGGTGGGTTATATCGTCTATCTGGTGGTAACCGGGCAGATGGGGCAGTTCTGGGCTGCTATGTCGAGCGTCCAGGCGCCCTGGCTCGTTGTCGCGTGTCTTTGCATGTTCATGTATCTGTTCTTTGGCATTGTGGCCTATGCGATCGCCGTCTGGCTCGACCCCAATTCACCCGTCGGCATTCGCGACCTGATCTCGGTCGAGGCGAGTGGCATCTTCTTTGGCAACCTGACGCCCATGATGATGGGCTCTACGCCTGCCCAGATCTACCGCCTGACCAAAGCGGGCCAAAACGTGGGCGAAGCGGGTGCCACGCAGTTCACCCGATTTATTGTGTATCAGTTTGGCCTAGTTGCCTGGGGCGCTATCCTATTGCTTGCTCGCATGCCGTTTTTTGCCGAGCGCTATGGCGACATGACGCTGCTGTGCGTCTTTAGTTTTGGCGGTCACTGCTGCATCCTGCTCGGCATCTTCGCCGTCGCGCTCATGCCTAAGACCGTCACGCGCGTCGCCCATTGCATCATCAATTGGCTCGAGCGCATAGGTGTCTCGGCCACTAAGATCGATGGATGGCGCTCGTTTGTCGATGGCGAGATCTACTCCTTCTCCGAGAAGTTCAAGCTTTCGGCCGGACATTTTTCTTCCATGCTGCTCACCGTGTTTATCACCATGCTGCAGCTCGCGTTTTTCTATCTGGTGCCGTATTTTCTGATGCTCGCCTTTGGCCACCACGAGGTCGACTTTTTCTCGGTCATGGCCGCGAGCGCCTTTGTCCAGCTGCTGAGCTCTGCGGTTCCCTTGCCCGGTGGAACTGGTGGCGCTGAGGGCGGCTTTGCTTTGTTCTTGGGTCATTTCTTTGGGTCGGCTTCGACCGCCGGCTATCTGCTGTGGCGTCTCATTACGTTTATCGCGCCGACCATTTTGGCTGCGCCCCTGCTGGGCCTTAAGAGCGCCCACAACGAGAGTATCCATGCGCGCTGGGATCGCGTGATGCGCAAGCTCGGCCGCGCGCCTCAGACGCCCTCTGCGCCCACTAAGCCGCACCCCACGAATGCTGTTACCGTTGATCCCAGGAAGCACGCTCAGAAGGCTTCTGGGACCGCTAAGCCGGCTCATAAAGCCTATGTGCGACAGACGGGCGACGGTATCCGCGTATCTCCGTCGGCACTCAATAAGAAGAAGCACCCTAAGTCGCAGTAGGACAGTCGTGCGTTCTTCATGATGCGGGGCATATTTGTGCTGTATGGGGGATAATCCTCTTACGTAGATTATCTCTCATCTGTTGATGAATGCCCGCATATCGAAGGGACACGTCTATGGACACCAGCAAACCGCGTCTTGATCGCCGCATCGTTCGCAGCCGCAATGCCATCCTTTCCGCTTTCGAGCGCCTGCTCATGGAAAAGCCGCTGGCAGACATTACGGTGAGTGCCATCGCGCGCGAGGCCAATGTCGACCGCAAGACCTTTTACGTTCACTTTGGTACGGTTGATGGCTTGCTCGATGCCATTGCCGTCGATGTGGTGGAGATGATTGTCGACTCGGTTGAGAAAACGCTTGCCTCCATGGACGGCGACACCAACGAGCGCGCCCTGGGCGCGGCGGCGACCTTCTTTAAAACCGTTAACGAGGCACTATGCAACAACTTGGTGCTCAATCGTCAGCTGATCGAGAACATTCCGCTCGATGATTTTATGGCTCGTCTTCGTGCGCCGCTCGAACACGAGATTGCCGAGCGCGATCTGCTGCCCCAAGGTCTCAAGGACGAGATGTTCGACTACTATCTGGCGTTCTTGCTGTCGGGTATTATCGGTATCTATCGCACGTGGGCCCTGTCTGATGGCTCGGTTCCTATCGAGCGCGTCTCGGAGGTCGCCAACGACCTGACTCTCAATGGCCTATCGAGTCTGGAATCTCGCTTGGATTAGGCGCAGGCTCGAGTTCGTGAGGCGCTTGTCGGGGTGCAGCCCGATCGACCAGGCGACGGGCATCCCGTCGAAGCAGTCGATGACCGGGCTCAGGTAGACCTTCTCGCCGCCCGGGAGTCTGAACTCGGTGATGTCGGTGAGCCACAGCAGGTTGGGCTCGTCGGCGTGGAAATTCCTGTTTACGAGGTTCTCCGGCGCCTTGTAGACCTCGCCGGCGTAGGAGCTGTAGCCTGAGGATCATTAAAAGAAAGTCCAGTTTATCCTTCCCACTCCAATTGGGAATCCTCCGATGCGCCTTCGCACGCTCACATGACCTCGATACCATGCGAGCGTGCGAACTCGACGAGCTCTGCGTTGCGGGCGTTTATGGTGCCGAAGGCGGCGGGGCACACAATAAGGCGCGCGCAGTGGACGAGGAGCTCTTTGGCGCGGGCTATGGTTTTATCCCCGATCGGCTCGAAGGCGCGCTCGGCCACGCATTCCGCCGCCAGGTCGCGCGCGAGCTCGCAGTCGATGTCCCCTTCGTGCAGAACGCCCGCGTAGAACGCCTTGCCCTGCCGGACGAGCTGGCGAAACACAGCCGACCCCGTACCTGCGCCGGCGATGACGAACGTGTTCGCATCGCCGTGCGGGCGCCCAATTTCCACGCTGCCGAAGCGCTCGTTGAAGGTGCCATGCTGAAGGCCGTAGAGCTCGCCAATCGTCTCGCGCGTGAATATGTCCTCGGGTGCGCCGGCGCGGAAGACCCGGCCGTCCTTCACGCAAATCACCTTGTCGGCGCTTTTCTGCGCGAGCTCGAGTTCGTGGATGGACATGATGACAGCCACATTCCGCGATTTCGCAAGGTGGCGAAGTATTCGCAGCAGGTCGATCTGGTAGCGGATATCGAGATACGACGTGGGCTCGTCGAGCACGAGCACACGCGGATCCTGCGCGATGGCGCGTGCGAGCATGACGCGCTGGCGTTGCCCGTCGCTTATCTGCATAAAGTCGCGCTCGGCGAGCTCTTCCACATGTGCGGTTTTCATGGCCTCGTCGACCCGACTATGGTCGTCGGGCGAGAGTGTGCCCATTCGCCCGGTGTAGGGGTGCCTTCCTGCCTCTACGACATCGCGGCAGGTGAGGAGCTCGGTCCGGGGGCGATCTGTCAGCATAACGGCAAGGTTCCTTGCAAACTCCGCCGTCTTCCATCGGGAAATCTCCCGCCCGTCGAGCTCGACCGCGCCGGCAAGCGGTGCCAGATGGCGTGTGATGGTTTTCAAGATGGTCGACTTGCCCGAGCCGTTCGGCCCGATGAGCGCCACGACGTCGCCCGCGCGAACCTCCAGATCGACGCCTTCGACTACGACCTTCTTGTCGTAGCCCGCCGACAGGTCGCTTATGTGGAAAAGCGGCGCTCCGTCAGCCTGCGTTTCGACCGTAGTTTCGAGGTTCGGCTCCGCTCGGAGGAGGCGTTCCGCGCGCAGTTCCGCACGAGCCGAAAGTGCCTTCTGGCGCTTTCGTGCGAGCTCAGGACTGTCTAAGCATGGAATGTCCCCTCCGAGCGTTTTGGGCCGCGGCACGAATTCCCCCATCTACCTCACCCGCTTCTTCAACATGAGCGCGATAACCACCGGAGCGCCGAAGATGGCGGTGACGGCGCTGATGGAAAGCTCGACGGGAGAGAACAGCGTGCGCGCGATCAAATCGCAGCCCGCGCAGAAGATGGCGCCTCCCAAGAAGCACGCAGGAATCACGCGGATGGGCTTCGACGACTTTAGCGCCGACTTCACGAGATGCGGAACCGCGATGCCTACGAACGACACCGGACCAGCGAACGCGGTCACGCAGGCGGAGAGCATGCTCGCTAGAAGGACGAGCACCACGCGGAAGCGTGCGACGTTCACGCCGACGCTTTTCGCGTAGGCTTCTCCCAGCTGGAAGGCGGAAAGGGGCTTCGATATCGCGAATACGCATGCGCTCACGGTGATCACCACGACCGCGATGATCGCGATGTCGTCCCAGCTCGAACCCGAGAAGCTACCCAAAGACCAGTTGTGCAGGTTCACGATGGACTGGTCGTCGGCGAAGGCGATGAGGAAGTTCGTCGCCGCCGAGCAGATGTATCCCACCATGACGCCCGCCACGATGAGCATGGCCATGGAACTTATGCGCCGTGCGATGAGGAGCACGAAGCCGATGGTGATAAGCGAGCCCAGAAACGCTGCGGCCACCATGGCCGGCGAGGACATGGCCTGGTTCGCGCCTAGAAGTACGATCATCGTAAGCGCGACGACGAACTTTGCGCCCGAGGAGACGCCCAAGATGAACGGGTCGGCGATGGGGTTGTTGAAAAACGTCTGCAGCAGGAACCCGGAAAGCGAAAGTGCCCCGCCGAGAAGCACGGCTGAAAGCACGCGCGGCAGGCGAATCTCCCAGATGACCTGGCTTTCCATGGAATTGGCCGCGCCGCCCGAAAGGATGCCGGGGATGTGGTCTGCGGGCACGAGCACGCTCCCGATGCACAGGTTGGCCCCGACGAGCACGATGAGGGCAACAGCGAGCAGCGCCGTCACGACGCGACACCGCGCGGCGCGCCCCGATTCGTCGTATGCCATGGAAAGCCGGCTTCTCATGGCGCTAACCGAGCTTCCTCAGATAATGGAAGTCGCTCGCGTCATCGCCGGTGAACGCCCCGTGCAGCTCGTCGATAATGTCGGCGGTAGAAGTCATCTGCTGGTACATGTCGGCGCTTGTGACCCAGACGTTGCCGTTCTTCACGGCTTTGAACTGCGACAATAGCGCGTTTTTGCCTACGAAGTCGTTCAAGGTGGCAACCGATTCGTCGATGGTGCCGTTGTAGACGATGATGTCGGCATCCTTCGCTGTCGCGTAGAAGCGCTCCATTTCGAGCGTTACTGACGAACCTGACGTCGACGCCGTCTGCGCGTCATCGAGCGCGTAGCTGCCGCCTGCAAGCTCGATCATCTGCGCCACGTAGTCGCCCGCCCGCCGCGTGACGGCGGCCCCGTTCGAGTTAATGTAGAAATACGCCACGGTTTTACCTGACGACGCGAGCCCCGACGTTTGCTCGACGCGGGCCTTCTGCTCGTTGAACAGGTGCGTGGCCTCGTCTTCCTTGTCGAACAGGACGCCGAAAAGCTTAATCCACTCGACGCGCCCGAGTGCTTTGGGCTCGCTCGACGACTGTTCGGTGAGCACGACGAGCCCAAGCTTCTGCAGCTTTTCCTTCACATCGGGCGTGTGGTTGATCATGGTGTTCTCGATGGCGAGCGTGCAGCCCGAGGCCGATATTCGCTCGTAGTCGGGCGCGCTGTACTTGCCGCCGTAGGCGATCGCCCCACTTCCGAGCGCGCTTTTGAAGCCCGCGACCGAGCAATCGTCGGCTTTCGTGCCCGACATTAAGATATTGTCGTTCGCATCGAGCGCGTCGACCAGGCACATCGTCGCCGACGACACGAGGTACACCTTGTCGGCGGGGCGCCTTATGACCGCGATGTCGGAGCTTAACCCATCAGGTACCTTCGCATCTTGCGGCACCACGAGGAAGCGCTCCCCGTTCGAAACGCAGATAAGCCGCAGGCCGCCTTCGAACTCGTCGACAGTGAAGTGCTCGGCGTATTCAAGCTGAAGCGCTCCCGTCGGCTCCCAGCCGCAGCCCAAATCGGCGTTGTGGAAGTCGGCCGCGGCGCTTGAAGCCGTTCCCGCAGGGGAGCCGCCGCTTGCATCGTCGCCCGATTTCTCCTTCATGGTGGATGAGTCGAAGTGGAGCGTGTAGTCGATGGTGTGCGGCGTCGACATGGCGACGGTCTCGGCCGACACGGCGATGTCCTCGTCGAGCGTGACGGGTATCTCGAACGTGGAGTTGCCGCCGTCGTTTACGGGCGCGTAGTCCACGCCGTCGACGGTCATCTTGTCGTAGTTCGAACTCGACCAGGTGATGGTCGCGGTGTAGGTGTCGCCATCCTTCACAATTGTGGTGGGTGAGGCGATGCTTGCGCGCCCTGACCCGCCGGAAAGCGAGACGCTCACCGTGTATTCCTGAGAGCCCGCCGTGCCACCGGTCGCGTTCGGGCTCGCACTGCACCCCGCGAAGGGAAGCGCGAGCAGGGCGACGAGAACGCAGGCGATCGCGCGCGCCGCGATGCTGTGGAGCTTCCTGTTTTCCCCCTTGGGAAGAATCGACCGCATGGCGTTACTTCAGTGCGTCGGCGCGCAGATCGACGCCGGCGGATTCGAACACAAGTGTGCGGTCGTACCACTGCTCTTTTCTAATACTCCACGCGGCACAGGCGGTGTCCTCGTCGAGCGCATCAACGGGCACGTCGTAGGTGTACTTGCCTTCCGCGTTTTCCACATAGGGGATGAAGTCGGCCTCGCTCGCGGCGGCAGCCTCGTCGCCCGTGCCCATGAAGAGCTTGCCGTAGCCCGTGCCGGAAAGCGTCATCACGCAGTGCATGGAGCCGTTTTCCACGATGAGCTGGGCGTCCACGATCCTGAACATGTTCGAGCTGGAATCTACGGTGATTGGATAGGTGCCGTCGGCCACCTTGTCGGCGGTGATGGGGGCAGCGCTTGCGCCCGCGGGCGCATCGGCCGCCTGTTCGGTCTTTTCCTGGGAATCGGCATCGCTTGCCTTTGCGCTGTCGATTGAATTTCCGGCGCAGCCGGCGAGCGAGAACGCGCAAAGCGCCGCCGACAGGGCGAAGACGAGGGTTTTCTTCAACATGGAGGGGGTTCCTTTCAATCGCTTCGACCGCCCGCGCCGTGCGGTGGGCGGTCGGGATGCGAATGCAACGGGCATGCGTCGTCAGTCGGGGAAAGGCGCATGCCCGTTGCACGGGGACGCGACCGGCGCCCCCGTGCGCGGCGAGTTTACAGCTTGGCGATGGCGTCGTCCACGTGCGAGACGTAGATGTCGTCGACCGCGACGTTCTGTCCCAGACCCTGGAGCAGGCACGTCACTTCGAAGCCGGCGGCCACGAACTTCGCAGCCCAGCTGTCGGGGTCGGTCTCGTCTGCCATGTCGTTGTTCGCGTGGTCGCCCGCGACCACCATGAACGGCGCGAGCACGGCCTTCTTGTAGCCTGCGGCGCTCGCGGCGGCGATAACATCCTCGCAGGTCGGTTCAGCCTCGACGGTGCCGACGAAGAACTGCGTCAAACCCTCGTTCTTGAACACTTCCTGCATCTTGGCATAGTCGGCGTTGGAATCGGCTTCGGTGCCGTGGCCCATGAGGCACAGCGCCGTCTCGCCGTCGTCGAAGGACGCCATGTTCTCCTTAATGGCTGCGGCCACCTTTTTGTAGTCGTCGTCGGAGGTGAGCAGCGGGTCGCCGAGCGAGATCTTGTCGAACTTGTCGGCGTACTTGTCGAGCTCGTCTTTCACGTCGGCGTATTCCAGGCCAGCCATGAGATGCGTCGGCTGCACGACGATTTCCTTCACGCCGTCTTCCACGCAGCGGTCAAGCGCCTCGGTCATGTTGTCGATCGTGATGCCGTCGCGCTTCTTCAGCTTGTCGATGATGATCTGCGCGGTGAAGGCGCGGCGGATGTCGTAGTCCTGCCAGTACTTCTCGCGGATAGCGTCTTCGATGGCGCCGATGGTGATGTGGCGCGAGTCGTTGTAGCTCGTGCCGAAGCTCGTGACGAGGATGACCGGCTTCGCGGCCTTCTCCTTTTCACTAGATTTCTCGGAACTCGCGGAGGTGTTGGAGCAGCCCGCGAGCGCGACTCCGGCGAGCGCGACGGCTCCGGTTGCTGCGGCGCCCATGAAGCCGCGGCGTGACATCTGGTCGGACATGGTTTTTCCTTTCCTCGGTTTGCCGGTCCCCCGGCGACAGTTGCTTGTCGGCACAAGCGAAAGAAAAGCGCACCCCTCGGGGTTCACAAGGAGCTAACGCCACGGCGATGCCGTGAGGAAAAGGCGAAGCAGTCTGGCTTGGGGCGCGAGGCGGTTCGCCCGCGCGTCCTATACAGTAATGTCCCTTGCCCAGGATTCCCACCTGGTTCCCTCCGCAAGCCAGCGCGGGCTGTGCAGGCGCCGCGCCGGTCATTTCCTTTTATCCGATTGTCATATGCTCGTTGCCGAATCTTTTACTATGATAGTGGGCACTTGTGAACGTGTCAAAGCCAGCGCGGGCGGCATTGCGCCTCCTGCCTGCGTATTTGCGCCGATTGCTGCCGCAGGCGCCGTGTTTTGCCCGCTGCGCGAATGGCGGCGTAAACGGTTGCGATGAGAAACGGGAAGGGAAGGCTCGGATGATTCATATCGTTGGCGCAGGCTCTGGCGCCGCCGACCTTATCACGCTGCGCGGGGCGCGCCTTCTGCACGCGGCCGACGTGGTCGTTTGGGCGGGGAGCCTTGTGAACCCCGAGCTGCTCGCTGAGTGCAAGGAATCCTGCATCGTCTACGACAGCGCGCACATGACCTTGGAGGAAGTGCTCGACGTGATGTGCGCGGCAGATGCGCGGGGCGAGGAAGTGGTGCGCCTGCACACGGGCGACCCGTGCCTGTACGGCGCCATCCAGGAGCAGATGGACGCGCTCGACGCGCGCGGCGTGGACTACGAGGTGGTGCCCGGCGTGTCGAGCTTTTGCGGTGCCGCGGCGGCGCTTCGCCAGGAATACACGCTGCCGGGAATCAGCCAGTCGGTCGTGATCACGCGGCTTTCCGGGCGCACCCCCATGCCTGCGGGCGAGGGCATGCGCACCATGGCGGAAAGCGGCTCGACTATGGTCATCTTCCTGAGCTCGGGTATGCTCGCCGAGCTTTCCGCCGAGCTTTTGGCCGCGGGCCGCAGCTCCGACGAGCCGGCGGCGCTCGTGTATAAGGCGACCTGGCCTGAGGAGCGCGTGGTGCGATGCACAGTGGGCACGCTCGCCGATGCGGGCGCGCGAGAGGGCATCGACCGCACGGCGCTCGTGGTGGTGGGCCGCGTGCTCGGAGCTCGCGGCGGGCTTGCGCACGACGGCGCGCAAGCGGAGTCGTACGAGCGCAGCAAGCTTTACGACCCTTCGTTTGCCACGGGGTATCGGAAGGCGAGCAGCTAGCGTGGCCTTCGAGCACTACATATATACCGGGACGACCCGCCTGCGCTGCGGCTACACCACGGGGAGCTGCGCCGCTCTCGCGGCGAAGGCGGCCTGCGAGATGCTCTTGTCACGAAAGACCGTGGGCCGCGTGTCGATCGTCACCCCCGGCGGGCTGCCCGTCGAGACGGACGTGGTCGACGTATGCATCGGCGAGGGGTGCGCCCAGTGCGCCGTGCGAAAGGACGCAGGCGACGATGCCGATGTGACCGACGGCGTGCTCGTGTACGCGCTCGTGGAACATGCGGGGCCGGGCACGGGCGCTGCGGGCAGCAAGGGCGTGCCCGCGCGCGAATCGGAAGTTTCCGTCGATGGCGGCGTGGGCGTGGGGCGCGTGACGTTGCCCGGGCTTGAGCAGCCGGTGGGGGCGGCCGCCATCAACGCGACGCCGCGCGCGATGATCACTTCGGCGGTGCGCGAGGTGTGCGCCGCGCACGGCTTTTCTGGAAATATTGCTGTGACGATTTCGGTACCCGAGGGTGTTGCCCTTGCCGAAAAGACCTTCAACCCGCACCTGGGGATAGAGGACGGCATCTCCATCCTGGGTACGACGGGCATCGTCGAGCCGCGCAGCCTCGCTGCCTTGCGCGACAGCATCGAGCTCGAGATCCGGCAGCATGCGGCTATGGGGCGGCGCGGAGTCGTGCTCACGCCCGGCAACTACGGCGGGCAGTTCATCTCGGGGCATTTCCACCTAAACGGTGCGCCGGTGGTCTTCATCTCCAACTTTGTGGGCGATGCGATTGATTGCTGCGTTCGCGAGGGATTTACCAATGTCCTTCTTGTGGGACACATCGGCAAGCTGGTGAAGGTCGCGGGCGGCATCATGGACACCCATTCGCGTACCGCCGACTGCCGCGCGGAGATTCTGGCCGCCCACGCGGCCTTGGCCGGCGCGGGCGCGAAGACCGTGCACGAGATCATGTCGTCGGTCACGACCACGACGGCGCTTGAGGTAATCGAGGCCGCCGGCGTGGGGGATGCTGTGCGCGCCTCGCTCGCTGCGGCAATCGAGGACAGGTTGCGCCGCCGCGCGGCGGGCGCATGCGACATCGCCGCGGTCGTGTTCGACGCCGGGCGCCGCGAGCTTTTCCGCACGTCGGGCGCCGATGCTGTTATCGGGGAATTGGGGGCGACGTATGAGTAAAGGCGTGCTGTACGGGGTGGGCACGGGGCCTGGCGACCCCGAGCTGCTCACGATCAAGGCCGTCCGCACAATCGAATCGTGTCCGGTCATCGCCGCACCGCAAACGGCGGACGGGGTCATGGTCGCGCTTGACATTGTGCGCGGCGCCGTCGACCTTACAGGCAAGACGGTGATCCCCGTGCGATTCTCGATGACGCGCGACGCCGAGCGCCGCGCGGCCGAGCGTGCCTCGCTTGTTCGCGAGCTTGTCGCGCACCTGGATGCGGCCCGCGACGTCGCGCTGCTGAACCTGGGGGACCCAAGCATCTACGCCACCTTCCAGCGCATAGCGCCCGACGTGCGCGCCCGCGGGTTCGAGGCGCGCGCCATTCCCGGCGTGCCGAGCTTCTGCGCGGTCGCCGCGGCGCTCGAGCGCGACCTCACGCCCGAGATGTCGTCGCCTCTGCACATCGTGCCCGGCGGCTACGATGACGTTCGCCGCGCAATCGGCTGGCCGGGGACGAAGGTGGTCATGAAGGCGCGCCGCTCGCTTGCGGACACGAAGCGCATCCTTCGCGAGGAGGGTGCCTTCGACGGTGCCGAGCTCGTAGAGGACTGTGGGCTTCCGGGCGAGCGCGTGTACCGCTCGCTCGACGATGTGCCCGATCGGGGCAGCTACTTCTCGACGATGGTGGTGCGCTAGATGAGGGTTTCCTGCATAGCGTTCACTGAGAGGGGGTATGCGTTGGCGGAGCGCACCGCACGCGCGCTTTCCGATTGCGCGCAGACAGGTGAAGATGACTCTGGCTGGAACGTTTCCGTTTCGCGCGGGTTCGGCGAGGGGAAGGCCGACCTGCGCGCATGGACGGCGCTCGCGTGGGAAGCGTCGGACGCGCTTCTGTTCGTGGGCGCGGCGGGCATCGCCGTGCGGGCGATCGCGCCGCATGTCGCCTCGAAGGCAAACGATTCCGCGGTTGTGGTGATCGACGAGGCGGGGCGCTTTGCCGTCTCGCTTTTGTCGGGGCATTTGGGCGGTGCGAACGAGCTTGCGCAAACTGTGGCACGCGCGGCAGGGGCCATCCCCGTCATCACCACGGCGACCGACGTCCGCGGCGTGTGGGCGGTGGATACGTGGGCGCGCTGTGCGGGGCTCGCCGTTTCGAATCCCGAGGCTATCAAGCGAGCGTCGGCGCGGCTGCTTTCGGGCGGGCGCGTGGCGCTCTATTCCGACATGCCGATTTCGGGACAGCCGCCTGAGGGGGTTGACATTGCGTCCGACCGCGCTCGGGCCGATATCGTCGTGTCGCCGTTCGCTGGCGCGAATGCAGGTGCGTCCGTTCGCGCGGCGGAGACAACGGGCGAGGTCGTGCCCGCCGGTGTGACGGGGAAGCCGGCGGGCGTGCGGGCGCAGGCGCCTGCGCCCGAGCCGCTTCACCTTGTCTTACCCTGCATCGTTGCGGGCATAGGGTGCCGTCGCGGTGCGTGCACCGAAGCGATCGGGGAGGCGTTTCTTCTCGCGTGCGGGCAGGCGGGCATCTCGCCTTCGGCCGTGCGCGAGGCGGCGACGATCGACGTTAAGGCGCGCGAGGAGGGTCTGCTCGCCTTCTGCCACGCGCGCAGTATCCCGCTCGCGACGTATTCCGCAGAGGAGTTGTCGCAGGTCGAAGGCAGCGTTTCGCCATCTGATTTCGTGCGCGCGACGGTGGGGGTCGACAACGTGTGCGAGCGCGCGGCGCTCGCGGGCGGGGGCAAACTTATCTTCCCGAAGCTCGCTCACGGCGGCGTGACCGTCGCGTTTTCCAAGGTAACTATCGAACTTTCGTTTAAGGAGCGGTGATGGGAAAGCTCTTCGTGGTGGGGATTGGCCCGGGCGGCCCCGACGGCATGACGATTGCGGCTCGGCGCGCGCTCGAGGCGGCCGACATCGTTGTGGGGTACACGAAATACGTGGAGCTCGCGCTCGCCGCCGTGCCCGACGCGGCGCATCTCGCGACGCCGATGATGCATGAGGTCGAACGGTGCCGCCTGGCGCTTTCGCGCGCGCAGAGCGGAGAAGCCGTGGCGCTCGTGTGCAGCGGTGACGCGGGCGTGTACGGCATGGCGAGCCCCGTGCTGGAGCTTGCGGAGGACTACCCCGATGTAGACGTGGAAGTTATCGCCGGGGCCACCGCGGCTCAGAGCGGGTCGGCGGTGCTCGGCGCCCCGCTTGCCCACGACTTCGCGGTCGTGTCGCTCTCCGACCTGCTCACGCCGTGGGAGGTCATCGAGCGCAGGCTCGCTGCCGTGGCGAGCGCCGACTTCTGCATCTGTTTGTACAACCCGCGCAGCAGAAAGCGCGCCGACAGGCTCTCGCGCGCGGCGAAGATTATGCTCGAATGGAAGGCCCCCGACACGCTCTGCGGCTGGGTACGCAACATCGGGCGCGAGGGGCAGCAGTCGGGCATGTGCAGGCTCTCCGAGCTGGGGGAGTTCGACGCCGACATGTTCACCACCGTGTTCGTCGGCAACGCGGACACGAAGCGCGTAGGCGGCCGTATGGTCACGCCGCGCGGGTATCGGGAGATTCCATGCGAAAGGTAACGATCATCGGGGCGGGGCCCGGAAACCCCGACTTGCTCTCGCGTGCGGCGCTCGACGCGATCGACATCGCCGACGTGGTCATCGGCGCTCATCGCGCGCTTGTCGGCATCGACGTGCCGCCCGACGTGGTGAGATGCGAGCTCGTGAAGACGGCGGACATCGTCGCCGCGCTCACTGATGCGGCGTCGTGGCATCGCGCCGTGGTCGTGATGACGGGCGATGTGGGGCTGTTCAGCGGCGCGCGCCGCCTGGTGGAGGCGCTCTCCGGCGACGCGCGGGTGGACGTGCGCGTCATTCCCGGCATAAGCTCAGCGTCGTATCTCGCCGCGCGCCTCGCGCGTCCATGGCAGGATTGGCGCTTCGCGAGCGCTCACGGCGTGGCGTGCGACATCGTGGCCGAGGCCGAGCGCGCAGGTGAGCTCTTCCTCGCCACGTCGGGCGGGGAAGACCCCTCGCGGCTTTCGGGCGAGCTTGTGCAGGCGGGCTTCGCGGACGCGCGCGTGACGGTGGCCGAGCGCCTGTCGTACCCCGACGAGCGCATCACCTGCGCGACCGCAAGTGAAATCGCAGGTCAGACGTTCGACGACTTGAACGTGATGCTTATCGAGTTCGCAGGCTGCGCCGGGTCGCCTGCGGGCTCTAGCGCAGCCTCCGAGGCGCCGGCCGGCGCGTCTGCGCCCGCGGCGGCTTCTTTCGCGGCGGACTCTGCGGGCGCATCCCGCGCCGCGAGCTCCCGCTGGCCGTACGCTTCCTCGGGCATTCCCGACGAGCTCTTCATCCGCGGCGACGTTCCCATGACCAAGCAGGAGGTGCGCGCCGTCGCGCTCGCGAAGCTGCGCCTTACCGCGACCGACACCGTGTGGGATGTCGGCGCCGGCACGGGGAGCGTGTCGATCGAGGCGGCGCTCGTCGCGCGAGCGGGGTCGGTATGGGCGGTCGAGCGCAACGCGGCCGGCGTGCGGCTCATCCGAGAGAACGCGGATGCATTCGGGTGCGGCAACGTGCATGCGGTCCCCGGTGTCGCCCCCGAAGCGCTCGCGAAACTGCCCGTCCCCGACGCCGTGTTCGTCGGCGGGAGCGCGGGCGAGCTTCCCTCCATCGTGGAGGCGGCGCTCGAGAAGAACTCGCAGGTTCGCCTGTGCGTGCCATGCGTCACCGTTGAGACGCTCACCGAGGCGTGCGCGCTCCTCTCGGGTTCGCGCTTTAAGGAGTTCGAGGCGTGCCAGGTTTCGGCCGCCCGCGCCGAGGCTGTAGGCTCGCACCATCTTATGAAGGCGCAAAACCCCGTGTTCCTCGTCAGCGCGCGTGGTGCGGGCGCGGATGCCGAGGAGCTTGCCGATGTCGGGGCGCTTGTTGAGTCACCTGTCGGGGAGGACCCCTCTGCCGAGGGGAAACCATCCGTTGAGGTGGTCTCGCTTGCTAACTGCAACGCCGCAGGTGGGGAAGGCGGCGCCCGGTGAGCACGTCCATCCCGCGCTTCATGGTCGCTGCGCCCTCGAGCGGGAGCGGCAAGACGGTCGTCACGTGCGCGCTCCTGCGCGCGCTCGCGCGTCGCGGCCTTGCATGCGCGGCCTTCAAATGCGGACCCGACTACATTGACCCGCTCTTTCATCGCCGCGTCGTGGGTGCGCGCTCGGGCAATTTAGACGGCTTCTTCACCGACGCCCCGACGCTGCGCGCCCTGCTCGCACGCGGCGCCGCGGGCGCGGATGTCGCGGTGCTCGAGGGGGTTATGGGCTTCTACGACGGCATGGCGCCCGGCGTGGCCGACGCGAGCAGCTACCAGGTTGCGCGCGACACGGAAACGCCGGTCGTTTTAGTGGTGAACGGGCGCGGGGCGTCTTTATCGCTCGCCGCCGTAATCCGCGGCATTGCCGAGTTCCTGCCTTGTGCGAACGTGCGCGGCGTCGTGCTGAACAAGACGAGCGCCGCTGCCTGCGCCTACGCGGCGCCTGCGATCGAGAAGCACACGGGCGTCGCGGTTTTGGGGAATATCCCCGCCGACGAGGCGTTCTCGCTCGAAAGCCGGCATCTGGGGCTTGTGACCGCCGACGAGGTCGAGCAGCTCTCCGCGCGCATCGACAAGATGGCCGAGCTGGTGGAAAAGAGCGTCGACGTCGACCGCTTGCTCGAAATAGCGGTGACGGCACCCGATATCCGCGAGGAACCTTACCGGTTGGAGCCGATCGCGGGAGCGCGGCCCATCGTCGCCGTCGCGCGTGACGAGGCGTTCTCGTTCTACTACGAGGAGAACCTGCGCGCGCTCGAGGACCTGGGTTGCGAGCTGGCCTTTTTCAGCCCCTTGTGTGATAGCGAGTTGCCCCGGGGGACAAGCGCCCTCTATCTGGGGGGCGGCTACCCGGAACTCCATGCGCGGCAGCTCTCCGAGAACGCGCCGATGCGCGAGGCGGTGCGGCGCGCGGTGGAATCCGGCATGCCGACGGTCGCCGAATGCGGTGGGTTTCTGTACCTGCAGCGCGAAATCGCCGATAGCGAGGGGCGGCGCTGGCCTGTTGCGGGCGCCCTTGAGGGCGCAAGCGAGAACGGGGGAAGGCTGTCCCATTTCGGGTACGTGGAGCTCACTTCCCAACGCGACGGGCTCTACGGGCCGCGCGGCACACGCATCCGCGCGCACGAGTTCCACTACTGGCAGTCCGCCTGCCCGGGCGGCGACTTCTGGGCGCAGAAGCCCCGGCGCGACAAGGGCTGGCCGTGCATGACGACTACCCCGTCCCTGGTGGCGGGCTTCCCGCATGTGTACTATCCTGCGAACCCCGACGTTGCGCGCGCGTTCGCGTCTGCCGCAGCGTCGTTCGTAGAGAGGAGACTGCATGGCTGAAGCAACCGAAACCGCGCTTGCCTGCATCCGCGAGGAAGTCGAGCGTGCGTTCTCGTCGGCGCCGGGCGCCGTGCTCGAAGCCACGCTCTCCCGGATCGCGCCCGCAGACGAGTGTGCCCGCGCCGCCGCGTACGCCGCGTGGGATTCCATCGCGCACCCCTTGGGGGGATTGGGCGACTTTGAAGACGCCGTCGCGTGTATCGCCGCAGCTCAGGGGAGCGCCGAGGTGGCCGAGTTTCCCCGTGCGCTCGCGGTATTCTTCTCCGACAACGGGGTCGTTGCCGAAGGCGTGTCGCAAAGCGGGCAAGACGTGACGCGAGCCGTCGCGCGCAACATGTGCGAGGGGGCCACGAGCGCCTGCCGCATGGCGGCGTTCGCGGGTGCCGAGGTCGTGCCCGTCGACGTGGGTATGGCCCGGGGTATAGAAGACGCGCGCATGGTGCGCGCGAACGTGCGGCGGGGGAGCGGCAACATCGCGCACGGCCCCGCTATGTCTCGCGATGGGGCCGTGCGCGCGATCGAGGTCGGTATCGCCGTCGCGTGCGGGCTTGCCCGCGCCGGCGTGCGCCTTCTGGCCTCGGGCGAGATGGGCATCGGCAACACGACCACCTCGGCGGCGGTGGCCGCAGTGCTCATCCGGGCGGACGCGCGGAGCCTCGTCGGGCGCGGCGCGGGGCTCTCGGACGCATCGCTCGCGCGCAAGCGCGACGTGGTCGAGCGCACTATCGACGCGAACTCGCCCGATCCCGCCGACCCGATCGACGTGCTCTCGAAGGTGGGCGGCTTCGACATCGCGGCGATGTGTGGCTTCTACCTGGGGGCCGCGGCCTCGAAGGCGCCGGCGCTCCTCGACGGGGTCATATCCTGCACGGCGGCCCTGTGCGCGGCGCGCCTGTGCCCCAACGCCTTGGGCTACCTCGTGGGCACCCACGCATCAAGCGAACCCGCAAGCCAGGAGCTCCTTCGCGAGCTCGGCATAAAGGCACCACTCGACGCAGGCATGCACTTGGGCGAGGGCGCGGGCGCCATGGCGTATCTGCCCCTTCTGGATTCGGCGTTGCGCGTGTACCGGGATGGGAAGACGTTCACGGCGACTGGCATGGCTGCTTACGAGCATTTCGAGGCCGGGAAATGACGGTGACACTCGTCATCGGCGCCGCCGCGAGCGGCAAGAGCGCCTACGCCGAGTCCCTGTGCCTCGGGCACGACGGCCCCCGCGTGTACCTGGCAACGATGGAGCCCTTCGGGGAAGAGGGCGCCCGCCGCATCGCGCGCCATCGGGCGCTGCGCGAGGGCAAGGGGTTTTCTACCCTCGAGTGCACGCGTGACGTGGGCGCCGCAGTGCCCGGGCTTCCGCGCGGCTGCACGCTTCTTTTGGAGGACGTGGGCAACCTGGTTGCGAACGAGCTCTTCGCGGAAGGCGGCTTGTCCCCGCGTGACCCCGACGCTGCGGCGCGCGAGGTGCTCGGAGGCGTTGAACGGCTCGCTCAGGCCGCTGCGTATACGGTGGTGGTCACCGTCGACGTGTTCGCCGATGAGATGCGCTACGATGAGGGGACCGAGGCATGGAGGCGCGCGCTCGCGCGCGTGAACGCGGGCGTGGCGGCGCTGGCCGACCGCGCAGTCGAGGTGGTATGCGGGATTCCCGTGTGGATGAAAGGTGAAGGACCTACAAGGTGAAGATAGCAGAGGCAATCGGCGCGGCGTTCGGAACGTTCTCGCGCATCCCCGTCCCGAAATCGGCCTGGACCGATTTCGGGTCAACCCATGCGCTTGCCGCGTTTCCCCTGGTGGGCCTTGCGGAAGGGTTCCTCATGACGGCGTGGGGACACGTTGCGAACCTGCTCGGCGTGCCCGCGACCATCGTCGCGGCCGTGCTCGTGGCGCTGCCTGTGGCGGTGACGGGAGGCATCCACCTAGACGGGCTCTGCGACACCTCCGATGCGCTTGCAAGTTGGGCCCCGCGCGAGCGAAAGCTCGAGATCATGCACGACCCGCGGGCGGGCGCCTTCGGGGTCATCGGTGTTGTTGTGTACCTTATTCTGCAGTTTTCCCTGTTCACCGCGCTGCCGCTTACGGCGGGGGCGTTCCTCGCGCTTCTGTGCTCGCTCGTGTTCTCCCGCTCGCTTTCGGGGCTCGCCGTTGAATGCTGGCCTGCCGCGCGGGCGGACGGCATGGCCGCGGGGCTCTCGCCTGCTAAGAAGCGCGCGGCGATCGTCGTGCCGCTTTGCGCTTTCGCTGCGGCTTCGGCTGCAGGGATGGTCGCGTGCGCTCAGGCCGTCGGCGCCCTTATGGCGGTGGCGGGGCTTTTGGCGCTCGCGTGGTACCGCCATGTTGCCCTGTCCCGCTTCGGCGGGGTGACGGGGGATTTGGCCGGATGGTTTCTGCAATGGGCCGAGCTCGCGATGCTTGCCATGCTGGTGGCGGGGGGCATGCTCCTATGATGCTCGTGGTAGGTGGCGCGCATTCGGGGAAGAGGACCTTCGTGCGCGAAAAGCTCGGGTTCGCGGCGGACGATTTCGTCGACGCGGCGCAGTTTGCGGAGGGCGGCGTGCCCGCGGCTTTTGCCGGCCGTGTCGCTTACTGTGCTGAGGAACTCGTACGCGCGCTCGACTCTGACCGGGCGCTCGAGCGGCTGATCGGCTTCGACGTAGTGATTCTGTCCTTGGTCGGCTCGGGGGTCGTCCCTATGCGTGCGGAAGACGCCCAATGGCGCGAGCGCGCGGGGCGCCTGGGATGCGCGCTCGCTGCGCGCGCCGACGTCGTCGTGCGCATGACGTGCGGGATTCCCCAGGTCATCAAGGGAAATCTTGATGATGCGCCTCGAGGGACGCAGGGCGCGGGCGCGCCTTTGGAAGTCGTCTTCGTGCGCCATGGTGCCACGGCGGGCACGGAAGACCATCGCTACAGCGGGGCGGGCACCGACGAGCCCCTGTCGAGCGCGGGCGAGCGCGCTTTGCGCGACCTCGCGTGCTATCGTGACGTGTTCCGTGTTATCACGAGCGGCATGGCCCGCACCGACCAGACGGCGCGCATCCTCTTCCCGAACGCGGAGCTTATGGCGTGCCCCGGTCTGCGCGAGATGGATTTCGGCGACTTCGAGGGACGAAGCGCCGCCGAGCTTAAAGAGGATGCGCGCTACCGCGCCTGGGTAGACTCCTGGTGCGAGACGCGCTGCCCGCATGGCGAGGGCAAGAGCGATTTCACCCGCCGCGTCGTCGCGGCGTTTCGGGAGGCGTGCAAATCGGAGCGTGCCCAGGGGAGTGGGCGCGCCGTCTTCGTCGTTCACGCGGGTACCGTGAAAGCGCTGCTCTCCGAGTTAGCTGTCCCGAAAATTGGATACTTCGACGTGCATACCGAGCCGGGCGGCGCATGGGCCGCCACCTGGGATGGGCGCTGCCTTCGCGACGTTCGTCCCGCTTCGGGGGGCGATGCCCGGTGATGACGATTCTTGCCGTCGCCGCCGGGTTCGCGGCCGACCTTGCCTTCGGCGACCCGCGCTGGCTTCCCCATCCCGTCGTCGCCATGGGGCGCGCGATCACGTGGGCCGAAGGCCGCCTGCGGGGCGCATTCCCGCAAACGTCCGCGGGCACGCGCGCCGCAGGTCTTGTGCTCGCCGTGGCGCTTCCGCTTGCGTGTGGGCTTTTGACCTGGGGCATCCTGTATCTTTGCGGCATGGTTCACTCCGGCTTGCGCTTCGTTGCCGAGGCATGGGCGAGCTATCAGATTCTCGCGACATGCGAGCTGCGCCGCCAGAGCCTGGCCGTGGCCCGCGCGTTCTCGAAGGGCGGCCTTGTCGCGGCGCGCGAAGCCGTCGGGCTCATCGTGGGACGCGACACGTCTGTTCTCGACGAGCACGGCGTCGCGCGTGCCGCCGTGGAAACGGTGGCGGAGAACGCGAGCGACGGCGTCATCGCGCCGCTTTTCTACCTTATGATCGGGGGTGCGCCCTTGGGCATGGCGTACAAGGCGGTGAATACGCTCGACAGCATGGTGGGCTACAAAAACGAGCGCTACATCGACTTCGGCTGCGCCTCGGCGCGCCTCGACGATGCGGCGAACTGGATTCCCGCGCGCTTATCGGCCCTGCTCATGATCGCCGTGTGCCCGATCGTCGGGCTCGACGCGCGCGGGGCGGCGCGCATCTGGCGCCGCGACAGGCGTCGCCATGCGAGCCCGAACGCGGCGCAGACCGAGTCAGCGTGCGCGGGCGCGCTCGGGCTGCGCCTGGCAGGACCCGCGGTGTATTTCGGCAAGCTCGTTGAGAAACCGACGATAGGCGACGCGTCCCGCGAAATCGAGTGGGGCGACATCGCCCGGGCGACAAGGCTCATGCTCGCCGCGTCCGTATGCGCGCTTGTCGTCTTCGGTGCTGCGCGCGCGGCGGTCGTGCTCGCCGTGGGGGCGATGGCATGAGGGAAGACCACGTCGCGCCCCGGGCTGCCGGGGGAATCCTGCGTGCCCGTGCGCATGGGGGCAGCACGCAATCGCTCGGCATCGCTTGCAAAGGGGGCGCCTCCGACCTCATTGACTTCTCGGTGAACGTGAATCCGGCAGGCCCCTCGCCGCGCGCCGTCGCCGCAGCTTGCAAGGCGCTTTCTCGAATCGACGCCTACCCCGATAGGGAAAGCCTCGCCCTCGTTCGCGCCCTAGCGCGCGCCCAGGGCATTCCCGAAGATACTATCGTCTGCGGCGCGGGCGCGTCCGACATCATCTGGCGGCTCGCCGCGGCGGTGCGCCCGAAACGCATCGTCGTGTGCGCGCCGACGTTCTCTGAATATGCGGAGGCGGCATCGTACTACGGCGCATGCGTGCAGGAGTTCCCGCTCTCCGAAGCGGACGACTTCGACGTGCCCGCCTCCTTCGCCCGCGCGATCGAGGGGCCGGGAGACGTGGCGTACCTCTGCAATCCGAACAACCCGACGGGGCGTCTCGTCGACCCCAGCGTGATCGATGCCGCGGCTTGCCGCTGCGAGCAGGTGGGCGCGCTGCTCGTCGTGGACGAGTGCTTCCTCGGATTTGCGCTCGACGCCCGCGAAAGGAGCGTGGCCGCACGCGCCGCGTGTTCGCGCCATGTGGCCGTGCTCTCCGCGTTCACCAAGCTCTACGGAATGGCGGGCTTGCGGCTGGGATATCTGATCAGCGGAAACGCCCAACTCATCGAGGGGATTCGCCGGGCGGGGCAGGCGTGGCCCGTCTCCTCGGTCGCCGAGGCCGCGGGCATCGCCGCCCTGGAAGACGTTGAATACGTCTCGCGCACGCGCGATGTATTGGCGGGTGAGCGAGCGTGGCTTTCCCACGAGCTCTCCTCGCTCGGGCTTTCCGTCGTGCCATCGGATGCGAACTTCCTTTTAGTCCGCACGCCGGCGAAAGACATCCCCGAGCGCCTGTATAAACAGGGGGTTTTGGTCCGCACGTGCGACTCGTTTTCGGTACTGTCCCGTTTCTGGTGCCGCGTCGCGGTGCGCACGCGCAAGGAGAATGCCCGGCTTGCGATGGCGTTCAGCCGCGCACTTCGGGCGGAAGGTGCATCGGACGAAGGCCAACCCGACGAACGGGGCGGCGCTTCTTGCAGCGGCGCTATGGCGGGCGCGGATGGCCGAGGCTCGGCGAAGGAGGTCGATACCCGTGGGTAGGGCGAAGCCCATCATGATCCAGGGCACCATGTCGAACGCGGGGAAGAGCCTGCTTGCGGCGGGGCTGTGCCGTGTGCTTTCGCAGGACGGCCTGCGCGTGACTCCCTTCAAGAGCCAGAACATGGCGCTCAACAGCGGTGTCACGGCCGACGGGCTCGAGATGGGGCGCGCCCAGATCATGCAGGCCGAGGCGTGCGGCATCGCGCCCGACGTGCGCATGAACCCCATCCTTCTCAAGCCCGAAAGCGGCCACCGAAGCCAGCTCATCGTGGCCGGCAAGGCGCAGGGAGCCTTCGCTGCGAGGGACTACTTCGCGCGAAAGAAGGCGCTCATGCCGCAGATTTTGGAGGCGTTCGATTCGCTCGCGGAGGAAAACGACGTCATCGTCATCGAGGGCGCCGGCAGCCCCGCCGAAATCAACCTTTCCGAAAACGACATCGTCAACATGGGGCTCGCGCGCGCCGTGTCCTCCCCCGTGCTGCTCGCGGGCGACATCGACCCAGGCGGGGTGTTTGCCCAGCTCTACGGCACGGTCGCGCTCCTTGCGCCCGAGGACCGCGCGCTTTTGCGGGGGCTTGTGGTGAACAAGTTCCGCGGCGATGTGGAAATCCTGCGCCCGGGTTTGGCCCCGCTCGAGAAGATGTGCGGGGTTCCCGTCGTGGGGGTCGTGCCGTATCTTACGCTCGACCTGGACGACGAGGACTCGCTCGCGCCGCGCCTATCTGCCCGCGAGGCGCGCGGCGTCATCGACGTCGCCGTCGTGCGCCTTCCGCATTTGTCGAACTTCACCGACTTCGACCCGCTTTCGCGCGTGCCCGGCGTGGGCGTGCGCTACGTTTCCTCGACGACCGATCTGGGCCGACCCGACCTGGTGGTGCTTCCCGGCTCGAAAACTACGCTCGACGACGCGCGCTGGCTTGCGGCTAGCGGCATCGGAGCCTGTGTACGCGCGCTTTCGGGCGCGGGCACGCCGGTGCTCGGCATATGCGGAGGCTACCAGCTTTTGGGAGACGAGCTTTCCGACCCGCACGGCAGGGAAGGCGCTGGCACCGCGCGCGGGCTCGGGCTCATCCCTGCAAGTACGGTGTTCAAGGAGGAAAAGCGCCTCGCCCAGTCGGAGCTGCGCATCACGGGCGCCCAAGGCGCGTTCTCGGCGTGGAACGGCATGACGGCGCGCGGGTACGAGATTCACGACGGCGAAACGACCGTTTCCTGCGCCCCTGCGGGCACAATTGGCGGCAAACCAGAAGGCGCGGCCTGCGGAAACGTGTTCGGAACCTATCTCCACGGCCTGTTCGACGAACCGGGGGTGGCGCTCGCCCTCGCGCGCTCACTCGCGCGCATGCGCGGCCTGCCCGAGAACGTCGTGGGTGCTGCGGGCGCGGCGTCCGCGGCCGATCACCGTGCGCGCGAGTTCGACCGCCTGGCCGACGTCGTGCGCGGGGCGCTCGACATGGAGTATGTCTACCGCATTATCGAGGAGGGCGTATGATCCACGTGTATCATGGCGACGGCAAAGGCAAGACCACGGCGGCGATGGGCCTCGCCCTTCGCATGATCGCCGCAGGCCGCCGCGTCGTCGTCGTGCAGTTCCTGAAAGACGGCGAAAGCGGGGAGGTGCGCCTGCTCGCTGAGCATTTCGGCGTGCCCGTGTTCGCGGGGAAGGCGTCGGACAAGTTTACCTGGTCGATGACGTCGGAAGAACTTGCCGCGACGTGCGAGCTGCACGATGGGAACCTCGCTTCCGCGCTCGCCGAGCTCGAGGGCGCGCAAGAGGGACTGCTCGTGCTCGACGAGGCGCTCGACGCGCTTTCGAAGGGGCTTGTCGACGAGGCGCTCGTGGACCGCGCGCTCGATATGTCCGCGCGCGGCGTCGAAGTAGCGCTCACCGGGCGCGCGCCTTCCCGCAAGATCGTGGAGAAGGCCGACTACATAACCGAGATGCGGTGCGAGAAACATCCCTACGAGCAGGGGATATGTGCAAGGGAAGGAGTGGAGTACTAGTTGGATTCCAAGGAGATGGCGCCCGGCGACATCGAGCGGCGCAGCTTCGAGATTATCACCGAAGAGCTCAGCGGCCGCACGTTCCTGCCGCTCGAAGAGCCCGTCGTGAAGCGCGTCATCCACACCACTGCCGACTTCTCGTACGCCGATTCCCTCGTGTTCACCCATGACGCCGCGCACTGTGCGCTCGACGCACTGCGCGCAGGAGCCACGGTGCTCACCGACACGAACATGGCGCTCGCAGGCATTAGCAAGCCCGCGCTCGCGAAGCTCGGCTGCAAGGCCGTGTGCTACATGGCCGACCCTGATGTCGCCGCGGCTGCGCGCGCCGCGGGCACGACTCGCGCCGTTGCGAGCATGGACAAAGCTTGCGGCATCGAGGGTCCGCTCATCGTGGCCGTCGGCAACGCTCCCACAGCACTTCTGCGCCTCGCCGAGCTCATGGACGCGGGGAAGATCGCGCCCGCGCTCGTCGTTGGGGTGCCGGTCGGGTTTGTGAACGTGGTCGAGGCGAAAGAGGAGCTACTCGCGCGACGCGTGCCGGCCATCGTCGCGAGGGGTCGCAAGGGCGGCTCGACCGTGGCGGCCGCCATTATGAACGCGCTACTCTACCAGATCACGCGCACAGGCGGCCCGAAGTGACGGCGCTGCGCATCTTCGCCGGGACCACCGAGGGCCGCCTTCTGTGCGAATGGGCGAGCGGGGTGGGCATCCCCGCTCGTGCCTACGCGGCAACTGAGTACGGAGGCGAGCTTTTGGGCGAGCTTCCGGGCATCGAGGTGCATGCGGGCAGGCTCGACGAGGCCGACATGGAGCGCGAGCTTTCCGGCGCGCGCATCGTCGTCGACGCCACGCACCCCTTCGCTACGCTCGCAAGCGGCAACATCCGGGCCGCTTCGCTCGCCGCGGGTGCACGATGCCTGCGCCTTGCGCGCCCGGTCGAGGCGCTGCCCAAAGGCATCGTGTCGGTCGCGTCGATCGCCTGCGCGGCGCGCTTTCTCTCCGAGAACCCGGGTCGCGCGCTTCTCACGACGGGGAGCAAGGAGCTTGCTCCCTACACGCGCGTCGCCGATTTCGCGGAGCGCTTCTTCGTGCGTGTGCTCCCGCTGCCCGGTGCTATAACGAAGTGCATCGACGCGGGGTTTTCGCCGTCGCACGTCATCGGCATGCAGGGGCCCTTCACCCGCGAGCTCAACGAGGCGATGCTTCGGCAGGTGGGCGCCCAGTGGCTTGTGACCAAGGACTCGGGAACCGTAGGCGGCACGGCCGAGAAGCTCGCCTCCGCGCGCGACGTGGGAGCGCGCTGCATCGTGGTCACCCGTCCCGCCGAGGGAGGCGGGGCCCTTTCGCTTCGGGAAGTGGAAGACGCGCTCTTACGGGAGTTCGCGCGCTAGGCGCTTGCCGCGCCTGCGCGCCCTCCCGCCCGCGAGGAGGAGCGTCCCGAGCAAGCTCGACCCGTACAAGCCCGTCATCCATCAATAGCTCGAGGACGACGCCCAGAACTGGCGCTAACAGCCCTTCAATAAGTTGCGGTGAAATAGTGTCTGTTTTTGCTGCTAGATAGTATATTCAGTCCCTAATTCACCGCAACTTGTTGGTGGTGGCTTACTGGTAGCTGGTGGTGGCTTACTGGTAGCGTAGGCACTCCACCGGGTTGAGCTTTGCCGCGCGGCGAGCGGGGTAGAAGCCAAAGATTACGCCGATGCCGACGGAGACGCCGAAGGCCAGCAGCACCGTGGCGATTGAAAAGCTCGGTGTGATCTGCCCACTGGCACCGAGCTCGTTGAGAACCCCTGATCCTGCGGCAAACATCGCGAGGCCCCAGGCCAGCAGATAGCCAATCAGGACACCCAGCAGGCCACCGGTGACGCACAGCGCCGAGGACTCGGCCAAAAACTGCGCGGTGATATCGCGGCGACTGGCGCCCAAGGCACGGCGAATACCGATCTCGCGGATGCGCTCAGTCACGTTGGTAAGCATCATATTCATAATGCCGATTCCGCCGACAAGCAGTGAGATACTGGCGACAGCGCCCATGATGAGCGAGAAGGCGCCCATAAACGAGTTGAGTGCATCGATGGCGCTTTTCATGGAGGTCGCCGATACGCTGTCGTACTCATCATCCTCCGAGATGCCCTTCATCGCGCGCACCTTAGACTCGATGGTCTTGCAGAGCTCGTCCATGTCTGTGCCCTCGGCGGCAAGTGCCGTCACGCTGGGGAATGAAGGATTCTCGTCGCCAAACAGGCCGGAGATGGTTTCGCGTGGCATATACAGCGTGAGCGAGCCCATGGAGTCGCTGCCGCCATCAATCACGCCTACAATCTGCACCTCGCCGTTGGACACCTTGATGGTTTTCCCCAGTGCGTCCTGTTCGTTGCCGTAAAGCTGATCGGCGCCGCCGCGGCTGATGAGCGCCACGCGCGAGCCTGATTGAGACTCTGCCTGTGAATAGACACGTCCTGCAACGAGCTTGCTGGCACCCACGGCGTCGAGCATGTCGCTGTCGACACCCTGTGCCATGACGGTATAGCTTTTATCGCCAGACTTGTACTCGGTATACGCGCTGTCGACAATGCCGATCTGCTCTATCTGCGGCACCAGTTTTTGTAGCTTCTCGATATCCGACTCCGTGAGTTCTTGGGACGAATAGATCTGTACCATACGAGCAGCGTTGAGGCCCAGGCTGTTTACCAGGCTGTTTTGGATGCCGCCGATGAGCGAAGTCATGGCGATAACCGAGGCGATGCCGATGACGATGCCCAGGATGGTGAGCAGGCTGCGCCCCTTGTTGGCCTCGAGCGAGTGAAGGGCTTCCTGGATGAGATCGCGGGCGCTCATGCCACCACTCCTTTCGGCGGGTTGGCGGAGGCGGAAATCATGGGTAGGCCATCTACAGCGCTGCGCAGGGTCCGCGGTGCATGTGGAATATACGCGCCGTCGTGAATGCGACCGTCGCGGATGGTCACGGTACGGTCGGCCTCGGCGGCGATGCCGGGGTCGTGTGTGATAAGAACGATGGTTTTGCCGCGCTCCTGGAGCTTATGGAAGGTCTCCATCACAAGCGCTCCGGTAGCGGAGTCCAGGTTTCCCGTTGGCTCGTCGGCCAAAATGATGGGCGGGTCGTTGACGAGGGCGCGCGCGATGGCGACGCGCTGCATCTGTCCGCCCGAGAGTTCCGATATGCGGTGGTCCCAATGGTCGACCGGCAGTGTGACGGCTTGCAGCGCGTGCACGGCGCGCATCTCGCGCTGGCTACGCGGCACATTGGTGTAGGACAGCGGCAGCATGACGTTTTCGATCACCGTCAGACGCGGCAGCAAGTTAAAACTCTGAAAGACAAAGCCGATGCTCAGCGCGCGCACCTCGGTGAGCTCATCATCGTCGAGCTCGGCGACGTTGAGCCCTTGCAGGAAATAATCACCCGCCGTCGGCTTGTCCAGGCAGCCCAGGATGTTCATGAGCGTCGACTTGCCCGAGCCCGAGGGGCCGGTGATGGCGACGAACTCACCGGGATCTACTGCCAGGCTCACGTTATGCAGGATGTGGGCGCAACCGGCCTCGCTCTCAAAGATGCGGTGCACGTTGCGGATGTCGATGACGGGACGCATTACTTGCCCTCGTCGGCAGGCATGTTGTCGCCGCCGTCTGCCGTCATGCCTGTGCCGGTATCCGTCACGATGGTGTCGCCGTCGCGTAGCTTGGTAACCGGGACGTCTGGGTTGATCTCGTTGCCCTGGTCGTCGCGCTTGACCTGGGTCTTGCCGACTACAGCCTCGTTGTCGTTTTGCGTCACGACGGTCACCTTCACGCGGCGCGTCTTCTTGCCTTCCGAATCGGTGGCCAGATTGACGTAATAGTGCTCGCCATCTTCGGTCATCAGCGCCATGGTCGGCACCATCACCACGTCGTCGAGCTGCTCGGTCACTATCGAGACCTCGGCAGTCATACCCGGCTTAAGGCGACCGTCGGGTGCTTCGATGAGGATATCGACGTTAAAGGTCACACTGCCGCCGCTCCCGGAGGCGGAGTCGGAGTTTGCCACCGAGGCGATAGCCGTGACGGTGCCCTGGCTCACGATGCCGGGAAACGCGGGATAGGTCACGTTGGCGCTTTGGCCCACGGCGATCTTGGCGATGTCCTTTTCGCCCACCTGAACCGTTACCTTCATCTTGGAGAGGTCGGCGATCTGCATGCACTGCTTGCCGCCGCTTGTATCGCTTTCGCCCATGATCATGCCGCCTGTTACCGTGGCGCCCACCTTGGCGTTGAGCTCCACGATGCTACCCGAGCTCGGGGCCGTGACCGTACGGCTGGCGGCCTTGGCGTTCGCCTGATCGAGGTTTGCCTGGGCCGATGCGAGGCTGCGCTGCGCGGCCGATACGGCGTTCGTGTCCGCTGATGCGGCGGAGATGCCAGCCGCTGCGGAACCTCCGTCGACGTCCGTCGTTGGGTTGGCCTGCGCGGCAGCTGCGGCTTTCTGCGCGTTGGCGAGGTCTTCTTGAGCGGCTGCAACTGCACGCTGCGCCTCGGCAACGTTGCGATCGAGCTCGTCGTTTTTAATGGTCATAAGCACGTCGCCCTCGTTGACGGATTGGCCTGCCTGCACGTTGATCGAATCGACCGTGCCGTCGACAGAAGGGGAGACCACTGAGGACGAAATGGGTTTGAGCTGGCCTTTTGCCTCGACCGTTGTGCTAAACGTGCCCTCGGTCACCATGTCGGTCGCAGGCCCGCTATCGCCCTGTGGCTGCGCATTGTTAACCAGGGTTGCGACAATGGCAATGAGCGCGATGGCACCTACGACGCCGACGGCAATACCGCGTCGAATCAGCTTTTTGCGTCGACGGTCGGCACGTTTTGCCTTGAGCTTGGCGTACGCCTCTTCATCGGAAATCTCGGCCGTATCGTTCGCGCGTTCGCTCTGCTTGTCGGCATGTACGTTTGTAATCAGAGGAATCGTTTCGGTGGCACCTTCGGGCGTGCGCTCGGTATCATCTGGGCCCGGGGTGATCGTGGGGACATTCGGCATAGCGTCTCCTTTATAGAAAGAACCTCGATAATTATATGCGCCCACCGGTTGGGGCGGGCGCATAGGACGGTTTCTTTCGGAACTGTTAGATTGGTCGCAGCAGCTCCACGTTGTAGGAATGCGCGCGTTGCACTACGAGTGGACAACCACGCACAGGCCGACTTTGATGCAGTCGTGAAGTGCCTTGGCGTCTGCCAGGCGCAGGTTGATGCAACCGTGGCTGCCGCACCACTTGTACGACTCGGCATTATCGAAGCTCTTGTCGTTTTGCCATGTAGCGTCGTGGAAGCCGATCATATTGCCTTCGAACGGCATCCAGTAGCTCACCGGGCTCTCGTATTTGGGCTTACCGGTCTCGGGGTCCTTGGCTCCGATCAGGGTGCTGCCGCCGTCGTTGCTGTTGATCTGCCACACGCCCTCGGGGGTGGCGTCTTCACCCGGTTTGCCGGAAATAAAGTTGGCCTCCCAAACGATATTACCGTTCTCGTCATAGTAGCGCGCGTGCTGCTCGGACAGGTCAACGTCGATATACGCCTTCCAGTCGGGCTCTCCCTTTGCGGTAAAGGTGTCGGCCTTCTGGGAGTACTTGATCTCGATCTCGCCGGTCTGCTTGTTGTTAATAGCGTCTTCGACCTGCTTGGCGAGCGAGCTGCTGTCGATGGACCAACCAAAGTCACCGCCTTCGACGGCGCACTGCTTGCCATCGGCGCGCGTCCACCAGCGAGTGGAGCCCACGGTATTAAAGCCGTTGGCGAGCTCGGCTGCCCAGCTACTGATCTGCGACGTATCGAGCGTGGGGTTGGCCGGATCGGCAAAGCTGATCCACTGCAACACGGAGCTGCCATCAACCTTTCCGGCATCCTCGCCGTTGAGCTTAAGGGTCACGTTGACGCCCAGGAAGTTGTTGGCGGCATCACATGCAGCCTGAATCTGATCATCGGTCAGCGTTCCATTGAGCGGCTCATAGGCATCGTTGCCAAGCTTGGAAAGACCTACGGTTTCGGCCAGCGAGGCAAGCTCGAGCTCGGCATATTTAATGACATGCTCACGGTTGAGTTTTTCGTTGGAGCGCGCCTTCTCGACGGTAAACTTGCCGGCCTGTTCGTCATAGGAGCTATTGGCCTCGAACGTGCCCGAACGGCCCTCGTTAAACTCGTCGATGGCGGCGCCCAGATCCTTCTCAAACTGCTTTTGGTTAAAGGTGTCGGAGAGCATGGACAGGTCGACGTCTTGATCAAGATCGACTTCGTTGGAGGTGACGGTTGTTTTGGTCTTGCCGCTTAAGGATTCCACAAGGCGGACCGGCCATACAAAGGCTTCGTTGTGGCTGATGATTTCTTTTGCGGCAGCTTCGCCGTCGACGATGGGCTCATCGGACTCGGGCTGATAGGTCCAGCTAAAGTCATCGCCTGTCACGGCGAGCTTATAGTGCTTCCATGCCGAATTGACCTTGGTGGCGGCAGACGAAGCGTTGGAGAACGAGACGTCGACGCCGGCGATGGTGGTGTTGGGGTAGGCTACCTGCGAAAACGCTACGACGCCTACGATATAGACAATGACGATTAGACCCAGGACGACAAAGAACGTCGTCTTTTTGCCTGACTTATTGTTCTCGGCGGGTTTGCGCGCGGGGCCGCGATCGCCTCGAGCGTGCGTGGGGGGCTGCTTGGGCGCATTGCCGTTTGCCCGGCGCTGCTGACGTTGTTGACGCTGCTGTCGCTGTTGGTTCGGGTGTTGGGAAGCGTTTGCTGCACTACGCTGCTGACCGTGGCTCGGCGCGATAGGACGCGGCGACTGAACGCCGCCGGTGTGCCTGCTCGGCTGCTGCGGATCGGGAATCAGTTTAGTTCGATCGTTTTGCGACATCGTATGCATATCCTTCGATTTTCGCCTTGCGGTTCATCGTGTTTTTACTGGGCTTGCATTATAGCGATTGCCCTGCTGTTTGTGGTACGGAAACGGTGGCATTCAAAAGAGGTGGGACATTTGTCCCACCTTTGAGTCGTTCTTTGCCGCTATCCGCACACACCGCATTTTGCACAGGCCGAAAGTGCGGCCGGAGCCTGCGCGATGCCGCCCTTTGCCGTCTCGCGCAGCGTGGCCGGCAACGCGTGACCCACCGAGAGCATGACATGTGCCATCTGGTCAAACGGCACCAGACTCTTAATGCCTGCGAGGGCGAGTTGTGCCGAGCTAAAGGCCGCTGCCACGCCGATGGCGTTGCGGTTTTGGCAGGGCACCTCCACGAGGCCACCGACGGGGTCACAAACGAGGCCCAGCAGGTTACTCAGCGCGATGGAACTGGCGTCAAGCGCCTGCTCGGGCGTGCCGCCGAGCATCTGCACCAGCGCGGCGGCTGCCATGGCGGCGGCGCTTCCGACCTCGGCTT
>CALBOJ010000126.1 GCA_937896835.1 uncultured Collinsella sp. | reverse complement strand
TCCATCGCGGGCCGGGGGATTCCGGCCCCTCTGGGGTTGCCTACCCGGATTCGCGACTCAGGACTCAGCGCAACGCGTTGCGCTGAGTCCTGAGGCTGTTGCAATGAAGATGAGAATCAAGGCTCAGAATTCGGGGCCTGCGATATCGGTATAGTCCATTTACCGATGCTTGTCTCAGTTTAATTGGGCGGGTAGAATAAAGTCGACGGCAGCCCAAGTAGTGAAGAGCTGGGCAGCGCCGTTGCTTGGTCAAGAGGTCAGTGCCTTAATGGCAGCGACTTGTCATGCTTCGAATGCTGCTTGAGTGCCTCGGAAAGTTCGATAAGCGCCGTGAAGAGCAAGACCAAAGCAACCAAGAGCTCTGTGAGCTCTGATGGGCCCGGGATGACCGCTGATTCAAGTCACCGGGCCTCAATTTTTATCACATGCATTCGAATAGAGCGGGCGGGATCCCTTGGGTCCGTCTGTGTGGCGCGTGCCTGGTGCATGGCATTGCACCCCGCTTTTGTGTCCGCACGGGCGCCTATCCTTACGGCAATGTAGCCGCTTATGTAACCAAGCGGCAGGCAACGGAGAAAGGCCCTAACCGTGTCAGCTGAAAAGACGCCGTGTATCTCGGCTATCGATACGACGAACTTTGCGCGCCAGATTGTGCTGGACTTTGAGTTTGCGCCGGTGCCAAAGCAGCGCCAGCGCCGTGGACTGCGCAATGAGATTATCGAGGTCGGCGCTGTCAAGCTCGATTACCACGGCAACGTTATGGGCGAGTTCTCGCAGTTTGTGCAGACGGAATTTACCGAAGGCGTTGTGTTTCCCGTCCGCGAGCTTACGGGGATATCGGCCGTGGACACCGCGATGGCCGATCCGCTCTACACGGTGATCAAAAGGCTCAGCGATTGGATTGGTCGCTACTCCGCCCAGGTGGTTTGCTGGAGCGAGGCGGATCGTCGATAGCTCTTGACCGAGTGCCAGGCAAAGCAATCGATCTTTCCGTATTTCCTACGGACTGGTCCGACCTGCAGGCGTTTTACACCTCGATCATGGACGTGGGCAGCCACGGGTGCGTCTCTTTGAGTGACGCGGCAGCGTGGTTTGGCATCGAGTTCGACGAGTCGACGGGCCATGCCCACAGTGCCCTAGCCGATGTGCGCGTGACCGCCAAGCTGCTCAAGCAGATGATGGAGGGGGACTATCACGTGAGCCCGCACGCCCAGGAGATCCGCCAGCGGTGGGGGATGGGCGAGCGAGCTCAGACGCGCCTTTCCAGCAAGTGCCCCGAGCTGGGCGACCTGCAGCTGAGGTTGAAGGCGGAGGGGAGATAGGCGGCGTTGGCCGTCTGCATGGCGCGTGGCCTGTCGCGTATCGCTACTCTTCCTGCCGCTTGGCAGGCAGGATGTAGACGTTCTCGGCGTCCACGGCGATCTGCGTGGGGCGGTTGTAGAGGGTGTCTACTTCCATTACGCTCTGCTTGAACGGTGCGACGTCAGGCGTCTTTGCCTGATGGAGCTTTTCGAGGAGTTTCTCGGATTGCCTGTCGTTGAATCTGCCGATGTCCTCTCCTGCACCCTCGAGTGCCTCGTCGATGAGCGTATGTTCGCCCACGGGGGTCTTTGCGATGGCGTGACCGAGCAATTTGCCCGCGGACGCGATGCCGCCCAGCAGTGCCGCATCGACGGTGTCGGCAGTTCCCGCCTCGAGGGCGTCGTAACACTCGGTGTAGAGCTCGCGATACGCAATCGAATCGGCCTCGATCTTCGCGGTGGCGTCCGCGAGCTTTGCGGGCTCGAAGTTCTGGGCGAGCATGGGTTCGAGGAACAGTGAGAACGCGTGGATGTAGGTGGCGAGCTGGCAGTCTTTGAGGTAGTCGAGCACCTTGTCGAGGCGTCTGCCCAAGCCGTCTCGCACCTCGATGAACCCTTTCTTTTTCAGATCCGCTTGCGCCTGCGAGCGGAAGAGTTCCATGTCCTGCGCGGACGACTGTTTGATGTCGAGCACCTTCATATGGGCGTTTGCCATGTAGGTGGCGTTGCCGTAGTTGAGGCCGTAACCGTTGAGGATGTCTGCGAGCGTCTTGAGGTTGCCACGCATGTTGGCCTTGTCGCGCTGACGCATGTACTCGAACATCTCGTCGACGGACTCCTGGATGGAGTCGAGCTTTTGGTTTATCTGCGCGATTGCGGCTGCCATGAACAACGACGTCGGGTCGTAAGGCACTTGAGTGACGCTCGTGGCGATGTCGCCCTCGACTACGTGGAAGCGCGCCTGTCCAAAGCCCTTGGCTGCGTCGCGGTAGCCCCCTGTGAGACCGCTGCCGTCCTTGAATGAGTTGAGTTTCGACGGATCGAGCGGGTTGCCAAATTTGTCAGTCGCCTGGAGCAACGTGGGTACGCTCACCGTGTTAGTGACGGTGCGAAACATCGAGGGGAGCGAGGTGAACGCCACGCCGAGCTGGGGAATTCGCTCGAGCGGCAGCTTGATGGCGCCGGAGATGTCCGCCCGCTCCTGGGTGAGCGCGAGGTGGATTTTGGTCGATGCGAGCTGTTTTGCCACGAGTTCCTCTCGGCCGCCGTCCGTTGAGGGTTTGATCTCGTTGTCTGCCATAGCGTGCTCCTTGTTTGCGTTGATCGCCGTGGGCATTATCTCATTGCTAGGTGGCTTGCCAGAGCGGGGTAGAGACCGAGCGTCTGGCAAAACTCGTTAACTGATTGCATTTCAGCGGATTGGGTTGATTGCAAGAGAAGGACGGCTATCCATCTGCCCTTCCCAGTTGAGTTCGCTTTGAGCTACTGTTCGTGCCTATGCTGCTTGGGCTCAAGCCTTCTCGCTGCCGCGAAGCAGGCCGTGGCCGCCATGGCTAATGCGATGCTGGCCATCCAAGCGGAGTCGCCGGTTACGGCGAGCTTTGGTTCATCGGTTGTCGTGTGTCCCGACCTTTTTGTAGACGCCTCGTCGGCGTCCTTTTCAGGAGTGGCAGGATCACTTTTGTTGTCGCCGGGTGAATCTACATCGGTCTTGCCGCCCGCCTGCTCCCCTTGGGCCTTCCCCTCCACGGTGAAGGATGCATCGGTCGCCGTCCCGTCCTTCCAGACGGCCGTGACGGTGTGTCCGCCGGCGGCAAGCGTGTCCAGGTAGGCCGGCTTGAGCTCGATAATCGTGCTGCCCTTGGTTGCGGTGTAGTTCTCAGTGGAGGCCTCATTTCCGTCCACGAGGAGACGCGTGAACTCATCGAGAGGACCGCTGAAGCGGAAGGTCAGACCGTCCTCGTTGCCCTTTGCATATGCCTGCCCGTTGCCCTTGGTGGCGGCATACAGCGGGGCGGTCACGTCGAAGGTGACGTCCTCCGCGTCGTCGACATCAAAGGTCCGGACGCCGGTCTTGCCGTTACGCTCGGCGTAGGCGGAGCTGTAGACGAAGGTCTCATGACCCGCCTTGTCGAGGACCGCGAGGGCATGGATTTCAAACGAGCCCATCGAGAGCGACGTGGGGAACTCGATTTCGATATAGCCTCTTGCCGCATCGTAGCTGCAGCTCAACGTTTTACGGGCCTTTACAGAGTTCGGGTCCTCGACATAGCCGGGGTCGCCGAGAATCGGGGAGACAGACTTCACGCCGTCCGCGTCGCCTACATTGCAATAGATGCGGAGGAGCCCGCCGACAGGGACTCTCTTCGCGGAGATGGAAACGTTCGAGACCGTGGGCGGGTTCCGGTCGATCGCGCTGCCGGTCACCTCGAAGCACAGCTCGCTCGGGTCGGCAACCGAGAAAGTCGCGCCCGAGATGCCGTTGGCCCTGGCGTAGGAACTCTCGTACACATCGGTCTCGAATCCTAGGTCATCGGTGACCGAAAGGCCGATCAGCCTGTGCCTTCCGATCCTATTGCTGTCGAATGTGAGGTCGAACCCGTCGATAGACGAGCCTCCGTGATAATAGGCCGACGAAACGGAGCAGCCGTCGTCCTTATCCTCCCAGCCCCGCTGCAGTATGGGGGAAACGGAGCGAACGCCGTCCGGGTCCGCGACGGACCAAGAGATGTGGAAGTCGGCGCCGGTCGCGACCTCCCTGCTCGAGAGCGACACGGAGGACACGGTCGGCGGGTTCTGGTCCGCGGGCCCCTCGGTCACCTCATAGACGAGGGGGCTGGTGGCGAAGGTCGGAGAGTTGAGCCCCTTCTCCTCGGCATACGCCGCGTCGTAGACATCGGTAACCCATCCAAGGCTATCGGTCACGCCGAGGCCGATGATCCGGTACCTGCAGGGCCGGTCGCTCGGGGAGGTGGGGATATCGAAGCCCGCGGTCGTGTCGCCGGTCGACCGGAAGGCGAGGCGGGAGCTGTTGCCCTGGTCCCCGTCATCGCTATCGACGACGACCTCGACTATCGGCGTGACTGACCGCACCCCATCGGGGTCGTCCACATCGTAGCCGACATGCAGTGTGGAGCCGGCCGTGACTGTCGTCGCGGATAACGTCACGTTGGAGATGCTGGGCGGGTTCGGGTCCGACGCAGCGAGGGCGGTTGAGGGCAAAGCTAGCGCTACGGCGGCGGACAGCGGGACGAGCAGGCTAAGCGCGAAGCGCCTGGAGAATTTCAAGGAGGTCATTGACGATGCCGATCTTCCATAATTGTTGCAACGATACCAGTATATCTTTGGCCCACGCTAGCCTGATGTTCTTTCCGCGAACGGCTCGTTAGTTTAGAGACGGCGTATGGACGCCCGTCTCGTCCAAGTTTCTCGTAAGGGCGATTATGAGGGCATGAAGAGACTTTCTCGGAACAATCAATTGGGGATATCAAAGAAATGCTGGACGCCGCCCGATCGCTCAATGCCTTTGAGGCGAAATGCGGCGCATCGGCTACGTTGTTGAGATCATTTATCGAGCGATACGTCATTCCAGCCGAGGCCACCATCATGAGGCTTCTGTTCCTACGCCCCCGCAATCCCGCGGGCCGCACTCAACAGCTCATACTCCCTCTGGCTCCACTAGTACAGCTCGGCCGTGCGTACGGCGTCGCGACACAGGTCCAGGAACACCTCGGCGCCCTCGCAGAAGCACTCGCGGGCAAAGGCGCCGGATCCGTCCGCAACGCACGCACCGTCGGCAAAAAGCTTCCAGCTGGACGGCTCGCGCGAGCCGTCTCCGAG
>CALBOJ010000125.1 GCA_937896835.1 uncultured Collinsella sp. | reverse complement strand
GCACCCCGCGTAAGTGTACGAGAGCGCGGGCGGCCTAGTTTTCTGGTTTTGTTAAATGCCCGGGCCTCTAACCCCGGGCATTCTTATTTGCGCTTGTTGCGGCGCAAATGCCTTCTACCGTCCGCACCGCGCGTGCGCCCAGGGACCTTAAACCGAACCTCATACGAGTCAAGAAACGCGATGACGAACGTACCCGCATCGGACGGTGGAGGCTGGCTGCGTTATCCCAAAAAAGGGGCAGACTCCAGTGCGGAGTCTGCCCCGAAAAGAGAATGGCAAAGCAAGAACGTCGATGGACGAGAAAAGTGTCCGCAAGTCTCATGGCCATCACATCCCACCTGCCAAAGGGATGGGTGAGCGAGCGTTATTCCTGCTCGGACTCCTCAGCCTGCTTACGGCTGCGGATGAGGTGCGCCACGCCGATGCACAGCACCGCGCCACCAGCGATCCAGGTGAAGGTCACGCCGTTAAGACCGGTCAGCGGGAGGCCAGAGCCCTTCTGGTCGACGATGGTGAAGCTGAGCTTACCGGTAGATACGGCGGCAGAATCGGCCTTTACAACACCATCAGCAGCAGTAACGTTGGCAGAATCCTTGTCGGGAGTCACCGCGGTGCCATTCTGCTTAAGCGTGCCGCGAGCAATGGTAAACGTGACACCTTTGGAAGCAGAGTTGTTGTAGCCAGGCGCCGGGGTTACCTCTGTAAGGGTGTAGGTGCCCTCATCGAGACCGACAACGTTTATCTTACCGTCTGCGTCGGTCTTCAGCTTGGCCTGCTCGCTATTAGCCGTCTTGGTACCGTCCGCTTTGATAAAGTTGCTCGTATCACCGTTCTCCTGCAGCGTGAACTCAACGCCCTCGAGCCCCTTTGCTTCGTTATCAGAGCCCACCTTGGTGATATCGATGCCATAGGTGTAGTCATAGGCAGGGTGCTCGACCGTGGTGCCGACACCCCCAGCATGCGGATTGTTGGAATAAGTCAGCTTAACCGTATTAGTCTGGGCTTGACCAACCAATCCACTAAAGATCCCCTTGATTTTACCGTCATTATCAAAGATCTTGGTAGAGTCGAGCTTTGCCTTGTACTCGACGGTCACCTTCGAGTCGCTGTTCAGTGAAATAGCAACATTGTCCACGCCCGTGCAATTCTTGAGATTGGTGAAGTCGACAGTTATCGTATTGTTCTCGTACTTGGCGGTGTAGCAGCCAGTCTTGACCTCGGTACCACCAATCTTGACCGTGACGTCTGGCGTCGTGTTATCATCCTTAAACTTCGGCGTCATGGATTCGGGAAGATTATCCGTGAAGGTGTACTTGTAGGTGCTGTAAGTGTTGATGTTACCCGCAACGGTACCGGTAAGCAGGTAGTCGACATAGTCGTCCATCTGAGAGTCCGCAGCCTTATTGGGATTCCCGGGTGCGCCGAACGTGCTGCCCTTTGCGTCGTCCTTTACGGCCTTGGTCACAGTGGGGACCTGCTTCTTGGGAGCAATGGTCTCAACGGAACCGCCGACAACGGCGAAAATCGGCGAAGTGAAGGTATCCGTGTTGCGCTCGGCGGCAGCATTTGGGTTCCCGCCGACACTCTTAGTCACGAAGAGCCAGTAGCCGGTATTCAGACCAGTGAAGGTGCCACCGGTGCTCGTTTTGCACTCATCCGTCCCTTCAGCGATATTGGCGTCCTCCAGTGCCTTGGCGATCTTGTCGAGGGTTGTTCCGGCATCGAGCTTAGTAGTCTTGTCTGTACCTGACTCGTACTTACCTTCGGTTTTTGATTTAAGCCAGTCGGCCCACTTCTGAGCGTCATTGTCGGAGGGCTTTGTACCGTCGCTAGTATCGGCAAATGCCCCGATCACAGCATCCCTAACGGCATCTGACGCCCACTCAATGTCGGAAAGCGTCTTAGCGCCATTCCAGTTGTTAACGCCTTCCAAATCCTGCGTGACCTTGGCCTTGAAAATCTGGATACCCTTAAAGGTTGTATCCGTATAGGTCTTCTCGTCAATCTTTACATTGCCATTCGGAGCCACCGTTGGCGTGCCATCAGCAAACGCCATGGTCACCGGTGCCATAACTCCACCGAAGCTCAGCGCTGCGGTGAGGCCGGCGGTTACTGCCAGGCGTGCGATGTTCTTGGTTGCTTTCATGTTGGGACCTCTTTCTTGGAGGTTGCTTTAATTCTCGTCATCATCAAAAGCCAGCAGGCGTATTTCCCTGCGCGTCACTCGCTACGGAGGCAGTACGCCATTGAGCAGGGGGGGGGACAATTATTTATCATGGCGACCTCCTCCCCGCTTGATGACGAGCGCGACGACAATAGCCACTACTCCGATGACGGCCAAAGCCGTCACCAACACCAACGTTCTATCTCCCGTCGAGGGCATAAAGCCTCGACTCGCTTCATTACTTGGGGTGTTAAGCACCGACAACTCGACTAAACCCTTCCCGGCATCGGCGCCATCAACTCGCAGAGGGCTTTCGGCCGATACGGTCACCTTGGGCTTGGCGGCGACCACCTGGTCGACGTCCAGGCCCTCGGCCTTGACCGTCACGGATCGCGTGCCCTCGAAGGCGGTGTAGCCCTTGGGCGCCTTGAGCTCGCGGACCTCCAGCTTGCCCGAGTCCACGCCCGAGACGGTCACGCGGCCGTCCTCGCCCGTGGTGACGGTGGCCTTACCTTGCGCATCCCACGTGCCGTCGGCCGCTAGCGTGCGACCGCGGTCGTCGGCGATGCTCAGGACCGCCCCGGCAAGCGGCTTGTCGCCGTCGCTGCCGCGCTTGGTGAGCGCGAGATCCCAGGTGTAGGCGCACGCATCATCGCTCGGCGTGCGGGTGAAGCCCGCATCGCCGGACTGGTCGGCAAACGGAGAGCGCGGGTAGCGCAGGTAGACCTCGTTGGGGTTGCCCTTCGCGATGCCGTGGTTGCACGCGCCGTTGAGCGGCGCATTGTACACGGCGACCACGCGGGCGCCCGCGGCGAAGGCGTCGGCCCCGCCGAGCGCGGCGATCAGGTCGCCGGTGCGCACGGTGAAGGTCCCGTCCGCCGCCACCTTGGTGGCGCACTGGGCCGTGATATCGGTCCAGCCCTTCGCGGGATCGGTGCTGACGCGGCCGTCCTTGCCGGTCGAGACGGCGTCGAAGCCGCCGTCCGCGCCCGCCGCCACGTACACATGCATGCTCGCGGCGACTTTGGAGGGGTCGAGCCCCGCGCCCATGGTGTCGACGAACTGCACCGCGTAGGTGTCGTAGGCGGTGAGCCCCGCCGGGACCGTGGCCGAGAGGCGCCAGTACAGGTCATCGGCGACCGTCGCGTCGGCGGCCTTGCCCCAGGCGGCGGTGCTGTCCTCCAGCACGTGCTTGGACACCTTGGGGGTCGCGGCCTTGGGCTTGACGGTGACGGCGCTGCCGCCCACCAGGGCCATGATCGGCGCGGTGCCGGCCTCGCCCTGGGCGATGGCGTCGTCGTCGGCGACGATGAGCCAGTAGCCACAGGGCAGCTCGGCCGTCGTGCCCGCGTTAAGGGCCACGGACACGGCGCCAGAGCTCTGGAGGGAACGAGCGAGCTGTGCGCTCAGCGCGCTCGTAAGGTGGGAATCGGTGTTGAGCCACTCGGCAGCTTCCTGCGCGGTGGTCTGGGAATTGGGCATACCGGCGCTGTGCAGCACAGGCAACACGGCATCGCGCGCGGCGTCGCTTGCCCAGGCGAGGTCGGTGGCGATCTTGGCGTCGCTGTCGCCGTCGACGACGTTGGCGCTAAAGATCTGGTAGGCGTCGTAGCTGCTCGCCACGGTGCCGCTCACCGTGATGGAACCGGTCGAGGTCGGCGCGGCCTGCGCGGAAGCGGGGAACACAACCGCGCAGGTGCCGATCAGGAGGGCAAGCAGCGCAAACAAGATCGGGAAGGAGCAAACTTTCTTATTCACGACGCTCGCCTCCCTTCGCATTCGCCTTGCGACGAATGTGCATCCAGGCCGCAGCAGCGCAAAGCACCGCCGCGCCGGCAAGGTACGTCAGAGTGACGCCCGACATACCAGAAAGAGGCAGAGTGGTGGAGTAGGTGTTGGTGAAGACCGGAACGCTCTGTTCCTTGCCAGTGGCCTCGTCCCTATCTGGAACGTAGGGGACCGCACTTTGCTCGTTTTCGGGGATAGGCTTGCCTTTGGCATCGACGATCTGGGTGTAGGTCACATCGCACTTGATCGTCTTATCAGACTGATCAGTTGCCGTGACCGTGATCTTGTAGACCGACTCGTCGTATTTGTAGTTCGTGAACGATGTGGTCGGCTGCTTTTCGCGAACGTAATAAGTAAAGGTCTTGCTTGCACCGCGACCCGTGGGGTCGCCCTTGACGTCGGGATTCTTCGTGATATCAGAGAGCGAGTACACAATCCCCTTACCAGAGCCATCCAAGAACGAAAGCGTCTGCTTCTTCTTATCGCCAGTAGTTTTGGTCTCACGAATAATGTCCTGAAAACCGTCATCGGTCGCAAGCTGAAGCGTAAACTCTTTCATCTCGCCGCCCTCAACGACCTTAGTCGCCTTAGGAGTCCAGAAGCCGCTGGAGGTGTACGGAGTGAATTTGTTAGTGAAAGTTGCACCACTGGTAAGCTTAACGATAAAAGCGTCTTCGCCTTCAGCTGCTGCGATAGCTGCTGGTTCTGTTTCTGGCGTTCTTGCGCCAGCGCCGTCATTTTCTACCCTTGTTACTGAAACGTTCGTGACTTTGTAATACGTGTATTTAATGTCAAGCACGTCGTGCGACTTGTTCTCATCCTTCTCAACCTCAGGATCAATTTTGTAGATTGTTTTGTCGTAATCCACGCCCTCGTCCGTGCCCGGAACCTCTACCAAGTAGTAAACAAGAGCGTCATCGGCATAAACTTCACCCAGATCAAAGGTGA
>CALBOJ010000124.1 GCA_937896835.1 uncultured Collinsella sp. | reverse complement strand
CCTTGCCGTAGCCGCACATATCGTTGATCAGCAGCAGCTGAGTGTTCTTCATGAGTGTCCCCCTTGGGTCGGGCGCGGCGCGATGTCGCCATAATGCGACTAAGTGTAGCGCAGTGCAATCTAAGTCTTGCCTTCGGATGTAAGACCAAGTTTGGGCGTAATTTTGTTCTTAGAGTTTTTCTGACGCTTCTTATTGCAGAAACTTGGCCTTAGAAGGCGCTATAAAATTCTAAGAACAAGTTTTGGCTCAAATTTGTTCTTAGGACACTAACGATGCTCGCACCCATCACACCCGGACGACAGGGAAACGTCAGGCACAACCTTTCAGGAGCCCTCGCCTATGATTCGTTTAGACCCGCCAATATGGATTCATTCTTTCCAATCAATTTATCCGCTGATTCCATGCGGCTTGTCTCCGATTGCCGCGCCATACTCGGCGAGGTTGAGGGCATGTCTCGCTTTGTTCCGAACATCGACATGTACCTTTCTATGTACGTTCGCAAGGAAGCGCTCTTGTCCTCTCAAATCGAGGGTACGCAATGTACGTTCGATGATGTTCTTGACCCGTCAAACGAATCAAATGCGAGCCGGGACCTAACCGACGTCGTCAACTACACTCGAGCGGTGCAGCAGGCGACCACGCTCATGGAGGAACTGCCACTCTGTATGAGGCTGCTCAAATCCGTCCATGCCACATTGCTTGGAAATGGCAGAGGCTCCGACAAGACGCCGGGCCAGTTCAGGACGACTCAGAACTGGGTCGGACCAAACGGCTGCACGCTCAATGAGGCCCCGTATGTCCCTCCCAACACGGAGGATATGAAGGAGGCACTTGGCGACCTCGAGCTTTTCATCAACGAGCGTGACGACATCGATCCAGTCATCAAGGCCGCTTTGGTGCACTACCAGTTTGAAACCGCGCACCCGTTCCTCGACGGCAACGGACGCCTCGGGCGTCTGCTCATCCTCCTTTCGCTCATACATGATGGGGCGCTCACCAAGCCGGTCATCTACCCCTCGTATGAACTCAAACGACACAGGAGCGAATACTACGATTGGCTTATGCGCGTAAGGCAGAGAGGCGATTTTGAGGGATGGGTTTCGTTTTTCAGTACCTGCTTGCTTGCAAGCGCACGCGAGGCGCGGGATTCGATGCGGAAGCTTGTCGACCTCCATTCGGAAACCGAAAGGCTGATTCGCGAAAAGGCGGGAAGGGCTACGACGAACGCCCTTATGCTACTCGACCTTCTCGAGGGCAATCCGATCGTCGACACCGCCTTTGTGTCTGAACGAATGCAGATTAGCAGATCGAGCGCAAACAACCTTATATCCCAATTTACCGATTGGGGCATTCTTGTCCAACGTGATACGAGCAGGAAACGATACCGCACGTTTTCATATGAGCCATATCTCGCCATCCTCCGAACCGGCGACGAGCCGCTCTAAGTCTCGGAAAGCCAAGGGGCGAGACCGGCAGCTGCCAGTCTCGCCCCCTTAATGAACCTATCGAAAACTCCGGGATACGCCGTGGCCCGCTGAATCTACGCTGCGAAGACTGTCCAAGATTCCCCTGGCACCGGCACCCCAGCACTGCCACAAAATCGATTCGGTACCTTGACAATCAGTTAGGTACCTCTAGAATCACTTAGGTACAAAACAATTTCTCTACCTAACTAAAGAAAGGAGCAACACCATGTGCGACGAATGCATCGACCTCTGCCCCCATACGCCGGGCGGCGACCCCATCGAGCCTGCAGATTCGCCCGAGGCGCAATCGCAATCGGATGCACTTGCCAAGCGCATCCTTAACGGGCTTGGCTTCTGCGGCCATTACATGCACTTTCATGGCGGAGGCGTATCCGGCAAGGCGCCCATCATCTGCCTGCTGGCCAAGCAACCCGGCGGCGAGATGTCGCAGCAGGAGCTCGGCATGCACTTTGACCTCAAGCCGGGATCGCTTTCCGAGATCCTGTCCAAGCTCGAGCTCAACGGCCTCATCGAGCGCAGCCGTAACCCCAAGGATCGACGGCAACTCACCATTCGCCTGACCGAAACCGGCCGGGAAAACGCCCGCATCGACCAGGCGGCCCGCATTCGCTTTAGAGAGCAGGCCTTTAGCGCGCTCACCCATGACGAGCGCGAGGACCTCGCCGAAATGCTCGATAAAATCCGCGTAACCTGGGAGGAACTGGATGATTAAAACCCTCATGGGAAGCATCCGCGACTATATGAAAGTCACCGTTGCCACGCCGCTGCTCGTGCTTGGCGAGGTGCTCTGCGAGATGCTGATTCCATTTATCACCGCCAACCTGATCGACGCCATCAAAGACGGCGCCACCGTAGCCGAGATGCTTCCCACCGCGGGCTTTTTGGTGCTCATCGCGCTGACGTCGCTTGCTTTTGGTGCCGCCGCCGGCGTCACCTGCAGCCATGCGAGCTGCGGCTTCGCCAAGAACCTGCGTCACGACCTGTTCTACAAAATCCAGACGTTCAGCTTTGCCAACATCGATGAGTTCTCGAGCTCCTCGCTCGTCACGCGCCTGACCACCGACATCAACAACGTGCAGCAGGCCTTTATGATGATCATCCGCATCGCCGTGCGCGCGCCGCTGGTATTGATCTTCGCCTTTACCATGGCGTTTATCATGGGCGGCAGCGTCGCCATGGTCTACCTGGTCATCATTCCGCTGCTGGGCTTTGGACTGTTCTTTATCATCTTTAAGGTGCGCCCCATCTTCTCGCGCGTGTTCCACAAGTACGATGCCCTTAACGAGTCCGTCGAGGAAAACGTCACCGGCATGCGCGTGGTCAAGAGCTATGTGCGCGAAGACTTTGAGAAGGAGAAGTTCGCGACCGCCGCGCGCGACGTCCAGATGGACTTCACCCGCGCCGAGAAGCTGCTCGCCTTTAACAACCCCATGATGAACATCTGCGTCAACGGCGCGTTTGTCGTCATCATCTACCTGGGCTCCAAGCTCATCATCACGAGCCAGGGCACGCTGTTCGACGTGGGCCAGCTCTCCTCGACCTTTACCTATGGTTTCCAGATTCTCATGAGCCTGATGCAGCTGTCGATGATCTTTGTCATGGTGACCATGGCCGACGAATCGGCACACCGCATTGCCGAGGTGCTGGCCGCCGAGCCCACGATCGCCAATCCCGCCGAGCCCGTGCTCGAGGTTGCCGACGGTTCCATCGACTTTGACCACGTGAGCTTTAAGTATTCCGCGCATGCGAAACGCCAGGCGCTCGACGATATCGACCTGCACATTACGAGCGGCGAGACCATCGGCATCATCGGCGGCACCGGCTCGGCCAAGTCCACGCTCGTTAACCTCATCGCCCGCCTGTACGACACCACCGAAGGCGCTGTGCGCGTGGGCGGCGTGGACGTGCGCGACTACGACCTGGACGCGCTGCGCCACCAGGTCGCCATGGTGCTGCAGAAAAACGTGCTGTTTAGCGGCACCATCGCCGAGAACCTGCGTTGGGGCGACCCGAACGCCACCGACGAGGAAGTCCGCGAGGCAGCGCATCTGGCCTGCGCCGACGAGTTTGTCGACGGTTTCCCCAAGGGCTATGACACCTGGATCGAGCAGGGCGGCTCCAATGTTTCCGGCGGTCAGAAGCAGCGCCTGTGCATCGCGCGTGCCCTGCTGCGTCGCCCCAAGATCTTAATCCTGGACGACTCCACCAGCGCCGTCGACACCAAGACCGACGCCAAGATCCGCGCAGGGCTGGCAAGCTATCTGCCCAACACGACCAAGCTCATCATCGCCCAGCGCATCAGCTCCGTGCAGGACGCAAACCGCATCATCGTCATGGAGGGCGGCCGTATCGCGCAGATCGGCAACCATGACGAACTACTCAAGACGAGCGAGATCTACCGCGAGACCTTTACCTCGCAAAACAAGATGTCTGCCGAGGGCGAAGGGGCCGTCGAGGCCGACACCGAGGCATCCGCAACGCAAGCTCAGACCCAGGAAGGAGGCGAGGCACATGAGTAAGGCAACGACCGCCGAGCGCGCGCTCAACCGTAAGGGCGGCACCATGTCGCGCCTCATCAAGACGCTCTTTGGCTTCTATCCCGTGCTTTTGCCCCTCGTCGTCGCCGGCGTGGTGCTCTGCGCCATCATCAACTCCATCGGCGCGACCTTCCTGCAGAGCGCCCTGCAAATTATTGGCGAATCGTGGCAGTCGGGCGATTGGGAAGCCGCGCAGCCCAAGATCGCACAGCTCGTGACCACCCTCGCCTGCATCTACGGCGTCGGTGTCCTGTCCTCGCTCTTCTGGAACCGCGCCATGGCTATCGTCACGCAGGGCTCGCTCGAGAAGCTGCGCGAGATGATGTTCAACCGCATGCAGGACCTGCCGATCCGCTACTTCGACACGCACCAGCGCGGCGATATCATGAGCCACTACACCAACGACATCGATACGCTGCGCCAGATGATCAGTCAGTCGCTGCCCAACCTGCTCATGACGATCATCATCATCGTCACGGTGTTCTTTATCATGCTGTACTACAGCGTGTGGATGTGCCTGGTCATCATCGCCGGCGTCGCCTTTATGACCTTTATGACCAAGCTGCTCGGCTCCAATTCCGCGCGTTTCTTCATTGCGCAGCAGACCGAGCTCGGCGTGGTCGAGGGCCATATCGAGGAAGTCATGAACGGTCAGAAGGTCGTCAAGGCGTTCTGCCACGAGTCTGCCGCCGAGGCCGATTTTGACGAGCGCAACGAAAAGCTCTTCGAGGTCTCACAGAAGGCCAACATGTACGCCAACATCCTCATGCCCATCCTTATGAACCTGGGCAACTTGCTCTACGTGCTGGTGGCCCTTGCCGGCGGCATTTTCCTGGCGCTGGGCGTGCCCAACCTGAGCATCTCGGGCATGGCGCTGTCGATCGCCGTCGTGGTGCCGTTCCTCAACATGACCAAGCAGTTCTGCGGACAGATCGGCCAGATCTCGCAGCAGATCAACGCCGTGGTCATGGGCCTCGCCGGCGCCGACCGTATCTTTGAGCTCATCGACGAGGAGTCCGAAGCCGACGAAGGCTATGTGACGCTCGTCAACGCGCAGGTCAACCCCGATACCTGGCAGCTCGAGGAGGCTGACCACCACACCGGCATGTGGGCGTGGAAACATCCGCACCGCGCAACCGGCGAGATCGAGTACGTGCCGCTGCGTGGCGACCTGGTCATGGACAACGTCGACTTTGGCTACACGCCCGACCACGAGGTGCTGCACGGCGTGTCCGTGTTTGCCAAGCCGGGCCAGAAGGTCGCGTTTGTCGGCGCCACCGGAGCCGGCAAGACGACCATCACCAACCTCATCAACCGCTTCTACGACATCGCCGACGGCAAGATCCGCTACGACGGCATCAACGTCAACAAGATCCGCAAGGCCGACCTGCGCCGAAGCCTGGGCGTCGTGCTGCAGGACGTGAACCTGTTCACCGGCACCGTGAT
>CALBOJ010000123.1 GCA_937896835.1 uncultured Collinsella sp. | reverse complement strand
CTCGAGCTTTCTGAGCACATGCCCGCCATGGTCGTCGGCAACGGCCCCAACTACGGTGTTGCCGAGGAGGCAGCGCTCAAGCTGAGCGAGACCATCAAGATTCCTGCCATGCATCACGAGGGCGAGGAGTTCGTCCACGGTCCCGAGATGCAGATCGTTCCGGGCTATCTGGTGTTTATCGTCGACGATCCACAGGGGTCGGAGCGTCTTGCGAATATCGCCGATGCGCTATCGAACGTTACGACAAAAACGGTGCTGCTCACGGCCCATCCCAAGGGTAGGGTTCACGAGGTTGCGGTGCCTCAGGTGGCTCCGCTGCTCAGCGCAATTCCCAATCTTGTGTTCTTCCAGACGATTGCGGCAATGATTGCCGAACGTCTGAAGTCATGGGATGTGCACCCGTATCTCGATGCCGTCTCCAAGCAAATGGAGGTCAAGGCAGAGGGCTACGAAGAGTCAGTCAATGCGCTTAAGGCCAAAGCGGCTGAGTGTTACGGAATGTAAGCGGGTTTTGGTGCCCGTTGGCATGGGGGATGTGGAAACAACCCCAGAAAGGAGAGACAAATGAAGGAAACCGAGAAGATCGAGATCATGCACTTTAGCCAGGAGGGCTACGTCGAGGATGGCAAGAACGTCTACGAGACCGGCAAGAAGATGACCGCGCTCGCCGACAAGGTCGCCGACGAGGGCTACGACGCCGTGTTCCTGATGGGCGTCGGCGGCACCTGGGACGAGTTCATGCAGCTCGAGTACCTCATGAACAAGTTCGGCGACCGCGACCTCGAGGTCTACCTGATCCACGCCGCCGAGTGGAACGCCATGGGCCACAAGCGCATGACCGAGAAGTCCGTCGTGCTCACCGCCTCCGAGTCCGGCACCACCCCCGAGGTGCTCGAGGCCGTCGGCAAGATGAGGGAGATGGGCGTGCGCGTCTTCGCCATGACCAACCCCGAGGGCAAGATCGGGCAGGCCGTGGGCGCCGAGAACTGCGTCATGATGGCCTCCGACCACGGCGCCGGCGGCTGCGAGAAGGGCTACTACCTCGCCGACTGCTTCGGCCTGCGCCTGCTCAACCGCCGCGGCTGCTTCCCCAAGTTCGACCTGTTTATCGAGCAGACCAAGGACATCTGGAAGGACATGCTCGATATCCGCAAGCGCTTCGAGCCGCGCGCCGAGGAGCTCGCCAAGAAGTACGCCCTGGCCCCCTACACCATGTTCATCGGCTCGGGCGCCCTGTGGGGCGAGACCATCCTCTTCTCGATGTGCATCCTCGAGGAGATGCAGTGGAAGCGCACCCGCTACATCACCTCGGCCGACTTCTTCCACGGCACCCTCGAGCTCGTGGAGCCCGGCGTCCCCGTGTTCCTGTTCATGGGCGAGGACGAGAACCGCAAGCTCGACGAGCGCGTCCGCGCCTTCCTGACCCGCGGCGTGACCGGCGACACCGACATCAACATCATCGACACCGCCGAGTTCGCGATTCCCGGCCTTGACGACGAGTTCCGCGTCATCGTGTCTCCGTGGATTCTCTCCTCGCTGATCACCGATCGCCTTGCCGCTTACTACGAGACGGTCACCAAGCACAACCTCAACTATCGCCGTTACTATCACCAGTTCGACTACTAATCGGTGGCAAATAAGCTACTGATCAAGAAGCACCCTGCCCGGGCGCATGCGTCCGGGCATTTTTATGCCGAAATTCGCAAGAAAGGGGAATCAAATGAGACAGTTTATCGTTGCATCCCATGCTCATTTTGCGTCCGGAATC
>CALBOJ010000122.1 GCA_937896835.1 uncultured Collinsella sp. | reverse complement strand
TGGCGCGGTGCGTGGCCGTGCGCTTAAAGCCGTGCAACTCGTAGAACTTCCACGAGCAGTTGGAGTCGGTGTACAGGTGCGCCCTTGTCGCCCCGCGCGAGGACAGGTACGAGACCGCGGCATCGAGCAACACTGAGCCTACACCCAGGCCATGGACGTCGCGATCCACGGCAAGCAGCGTGACCTCGTTGTCATGGGGCAACGGGCTGCTTTCGAGCAGGCGGTTGTTGGTTCGGATGGTTGCGCGCACAAACGAGAGATACTCGGCGCAGGCATCGGGCTCCAGCTCGCGCATTTGCGATAGCAGAGCGCGTTCGGTGTCCATCCAATGTTCCTTGACGGTGGCGCCGGAACTCTGTCCCGCGCGCGCGAGCGCAATGCCACGCGCCTCGCCGTCAATCACTGCAACCTGCGAAAACGTCGAGGATGAAAGGCAGTAGGCAAGGTCGCACGCGGCCTCAAGGCGGTTGTACTCATCGTTATCCGAATTGTTATGCCAAAGCTGCTGCAAGATCAGCGCGATGGCGTCGAAATCTTCGGTATCAAACGGTCGGTAGAGAACCCGCGAGACCATAGTGCCTCTTTCTTTTGCGGATGCATATCGAGCACAGTTCTACCACGCCGTTGGCATCTAATTATGGTGCCCCTGTGTTCCATGAACTCACCGTGCCCGACGCCGCGCCAACACCCTCCACTCGCGAGCTTTTTCTGCACATGCGCCCGTTGCGGGGTGCATCGATGCGCTCGATGCGCTACATTAAATCAGTATTTTCAATGCCGCTGCGCGAGCGCTGCAGATCGACGTATCACCGACTCACAGAGCACGGCGGCGTACCAGACAGGAGGACTGCATGGGATCTGATGTGAAGATCGCACGCGCGTTGATCTCGGTTACCGATAAGACGGGCGTCGTCGATTTCGCACGGACGCTGGTCGATGACTTCGGCGTCGAGATCATCTCTACGGGCGGCACGGCTCGTGCCATCGAGGACGCGGGCGTTCCCGTAACCCCCATCGAGGAGTTCACGGGCTATCCCGAGATGATGGACGGCCGCGTTAAGACCCTGCACCCCAAGGTTCACGGCGCGCTGCTGGCCCGCCGCGATTCCGAGCAGCACATGCAGGAGGCCGCTCAGCACGGCATTAAGCTGATCGACCTAGTCGTCGTCAACCTGTACGAGTTCGAGAAGACCGTCGCCAACCCCGAGGTCACCTTCGCGGACGCCATCGAGCATATCGACATCGGTGGCCCCTCCATGCTGCGCTCTGCCGCCAAGAACGCCACGAGCGTTACCGTCATTTCCGACCCGGCCGACTATGATGCCGTCCTGGCCGAGATGCACGAGACCGGTGGCTGCACCACGCTTTCCACCCGTCGTCGCCTGCAGGTGAAGGTCTACCAGACCACCGCCGCCTACGACACGGCTATCTCCCGTTGGCTTGCCGCCCAGGCAAGCGACGTGGCGGACACCTCTGCCAAGCTCGAGATCTCGCTGGAGAAGGTCGACGACCTGCGCTATGGCGAGAACCCGCAGCAGAAGGCCACGGTCTATCGCTTTGCCGAGGGTTGCGAGAACACCGCGAGCTCGCAGTTCCCGCTCGTGGGCTCCGAGCAGATCCAGGGCAAGCCGCTCAGCTACAACAACTATCTGGATGCCGACGCCGCTTGGAACCTGGTCCGCGAGTTCGACGAGCCGGCCTGCGTGATTCTCAAGCACCAGAACCCCTGCGGCTCCGCCGTTGCCGAGGACATTACGTCCGCTTACGACCGCGCCTTTGCCTGCGATCCCAAGAGCGCCTTTGGCGGCATCATCGCCTGCAACCGCGAGGTTCCCTATGAGCTGGTCGAGCACTTTGCCGATCAGAACAAGCAGTTCGTCGAGGTCATCATCGCCCCG
>CALBOJ010000121.1 GCA_937896835.1 uncultured Collinsella sp. | reverse complement strand
CCATCGACATCGACCTTCACCTTGACGGTGCAGGCGTTGATCTCCTCGGATTCGTCGACATCGGTCATGACGCCGGTCTTTTTGAGGTACTTGGCGCCGATGGTGCCCATGTCCATGAGGCAGACGGGCTTGGCGTCGCGACCGAGCTCGTGGCGCATCTCCATGTAGCGGTCGAAGGCCTGCTGCACCACGGCGTCGTCGATCGTCACGTCGTCCAGGACGGTGCCGAAGGTGGTGTGGCGGCAGTGATCGGACCAGTAGGTGTCGATCACGCGGATCTCGGTGATGGTGGGGTCGCGGTTCTCATCGCGGAAGTACTGCTGGCAGAAGGCGATGTCCGCCTCGTCCATGGCAAGGCCGCGATCGGCGATAAAGGCGGCAAGGCCGGCTTCGTCGAGCTCGCGGAAGCCGTCGAGCACCTCGACGGGCTGGGGCTCGGGGGTCTCCCTGTACAGCGTCTCGGGCAGGTCGAGCGAGGCGATGCGCGCCTCGACGGGGTTCACCACGTAGTGCTTGATGGCCTCGATGGCGGCCTCGTCCAGAGCGCCCGAGATCATATAGACCTTGGCGGAGCGCACGGCGGGGCGCTCGCCCTGGCTGATGAGCTGCACGCACTCGCTGGCGGAGTCGGCGCGCTGGTCAAACTGGCCAGGCAGGAATTCGACGGCAAAGACGGCGCCATCGCTTGCGGGGAGCTCGTCGTAGGTCACATCGACCTGGGGCTCGCTAAAGACGGTCGGCACGCAGGAGCGGAAAAGCTCCTCGTCGATGCCCTCGACGTCGTAGCGGTTGATGATCCTCAGGGCCTCGATGCCCTTGATGCCGAGAATCTCGGTCAGCTCGCCCTTGAGCTGCTGAGCCTCGACGTCGAACCCGGGTTTCTTCTCCACGTAGATACGAGAGACCATTGGTTCCTGCCTTCCTGATCGGTTGGGCGTACGGTACGGTATGCGGCAGCGGTCGGTTTACGGGGCAAGCCTCGCGGTCGCCTTGAGCCACATGTTTGTAAACGTCACTATGATACGACAGCTCGCGGCGCGTTGAGGACGGCGAGGGTGCTACAGTGAAGCGCAAACAAGAGAAAGGCATCACATGGCATTTGTTTCGCTCGCCATCATCGCACTCGTGGCCTTTGCAAGCCCCTTCATCGCCTCGGCGATTCCTGGAAAACCCGTTCCCGAAACGGTCTTTTTGCTCGTGTTCGGCGCGGTGCTGGGACCTCATATGCTCGGCGTCATCCATGTAGATGCCGAGGTCTCGCTTGTGTCCGAGCTCGGTCTGGCCTTTTTGTTCCTGCTTGCCGGCTTTGAGATCGATCCCAAGAACATCACGGGCGTCGAGGGGCGCTACGGTATGGCGACGTGGGTCGTCACGTTTGGCATCGCCTGGCTTGCCGTGCGCTTTACCCCGTGGTTCTCGGTCAGCCATTTCGATGGTATCGCCGTGACGCTCGCCTTGACCTCGACGGCGCTTGGAGCGCTCATGCCCATCTTGCGCGAGCGATTGCTTGCCGGAACGCGCGTCGGTGATTCGATTCTCGCCTATGGTACGTGGGGCGAGCTCGGCCCCGTGCTCGCCATGTCGGTACTGCTGTCTGCCCGTACGGGTATCGAGACGCTGCTGATCTTGGGCTTATTTGCCGCCGTGTGCGTGCTGCTTGCCGTGGTCCCCGGCCGCTCCAAACGCATCGGCAGTCGTTTTTTCGCCTTTATTCAGGAGCGCGCCGATACCACATCGCAGACGTTCGTGCGCCTGACGGTGCTTATTTTGGTCACGCTCGTGGCGTTTTCCGCCATTTTTAGCCTCGATATCGTGTTGGGCGCTTTTGCCGCCGGTTTTGTCCTGCGCTATATCATCCCCGAGGGTAATCATACGCTCGAGCTTAAGCTCGATGGCCTGGCCTATGGCTTTTTAATCCCGGTGTTCTTTACCGTGTCGGGCGCAAAGATCGATCTGACGGCCGTGGTGTCGCGCCCCGCGCTGCTCGTGGGCTTTATCGTGGCGCTGCTGATCATTCGCGCGGTGCCGATCCTTGTCTCTATGAGCATTTGTCCCGCGACGCGCGATGTTTCGGCGCATGGCCGCATTACCGTGGCCCTGTACTGCACTACGGCGCTGCCGATCATCGTTGCTGTGACGAGCGTGGCCGTCAACGCAGGCGCTCTTTCGCAAAATGTCGCCTCGGTTATGGTGGCCGCCGGTGCCATCACGGTGTTTTTGATGCCGCTGCTCGCGCAGCTCTTCTACCGCGTGGTCGATGCCGCGCCGGTCGCTGCCGTGGCAGAGGTTGCCGAGCATCCATCCGATGCACTTGACATCCTGCGCGCCCATCACGATTTGGCGAGCCTGCTCGCACGCGAGCATGAGCTTTTGACCTCGCATGGCCATGGGCGTTCGCTCGACGGCATACCTACCCTTGATTCCATTGCCGACCGCCTCTCGACCGAGGCGGCAAACGGGCACATCGATGCCCGTATCGTGGACGCCGCTCATTTGCTGGCCGAGAAGACCTATGGCGACGAGATCGACCCGTCCAAGCTGACTCCGCGCGAGCGTCGCCGCCTGGAGCGCGCCAAGCTCGCCGTGCGCGAATACCGCCGCCGCATGCTGGAGCTCTATGCAAGAGAAGAAGCCGAGGACGACGACGGCAAGTAGCAAGGAATGTCGGGATACGGGTTCCGTCCAAATAATAGAAGGCGCGCTGCCTGCGGTTGATGCGGGCAGCGCGCCTTTTGCGTTGAACTCTGTTGAGGTTCGAAGCCGAAACTTTCGACCTTTAGGAGCGGGCTGCCCCGTCGACGGGGAGGATGGCGCCCGTGACATAGGAGGACATGTCGCTCGCAAGGAAAACGAAGGCGTTGGCAACGTCCTCGGGCTCGCCCATGCGACCGAGCGGAATAGTGGCGATGATGGGCTTGATGACCTCTTCGGGCAGGTTGGCGACCATATCGGTCTTGGTTACGCCTGGGGCAACGGCGTTGACGCGGATGCCCATGGGAGCGAGCTCGCGCGAGAGCGACTGGACCATACCGTTGACGGCAAACTTGGACGTGGGGTAACCGACGCCGGAGGGCTGGCCGTACTTGGCGACCATCGAGCTTGTGGTAGTGATGGTGCCGCCGTGGCCGGCCTCGGTCATGATCTTGGCGGCAGCCTGGTGGCCATTAAAGACGGCGACGACGTTAAGGTCCATGACCTTTGCGAACTCCTCGGCCGTGTAGTCCAAGAGGGGTGAACGCTGGGAGATACCGGCATTGTTGACGACCGTGTCCAAGCCGCCCATGTCGGCTGCAGTCTGCGTAAAGGCCTCAGTCACGGCCTCGAGCGAGGTGAGATCGCAGGAGCGACCCCAGACCTTGGCGTCGGGATAGGCGGCTGTCAGCTTCTCAACGGCCGTGTCGGCAGTCTCTTGGCGCGAGCCAAAGACGGTGACGGCAGCGCCTTCCTCGATAAAACGGCAGGCGATGGCATAGCCGATACCGCGTGTGCCTCCGGTGATGATTGCTTTCTTGCCCTCGAGCAACATGGTGCTTCCTCTCATCGCGGGCGGACATTCGCAACACAGCGTAGCCGTAACCGGAATCGGCCGTGTTTGCATATCGGTGAACGGTAGCCCGCGTTACCGATGAGCGGCTCGCGCAAATGTGCTCTGCCGTTGTGCTTAGGGCAGGTGACAAAAGGGCTCCCGTCCCACATCGGACGGGAGCCCTCAAGGCGCGTATTGCTAGGCGAGCGTTGGGCTAGTTCGCCATGACGCCTTCGGTCCAAGCTTCAACGTCCTCGATGCGCAGGACGTTGGCGACCTCGGCCACGCAGTCGACGCTGGCAAGCTCGGCGGCGGCAGCCTGGACGTCCTTCTCGAGCGCGCGGTGCGTTAGGAAGATGACCGAGCAGGCATCGCTGACGCCCGATTTGCCGTCCTCGACCTGGTTGATGAGCGAGATCGAGATGTTGTGCTTGGCAAAGATGTCGACCGTCTCGGACAGGGCGCCCACGCGGTCGGCGACTTTCAGGCGCACATAGTACTTGGTCTGGAGCTCGTCCATGGGCTTAAAGGCGAGGTTGTGACCATAGGGCTCAATCTCGGGCAGCGGAGCAACGCCGCGGCTGATCTGCTCGGAGAGCGACAGGATGTCGCCCACGACGGCACTCGCGGTGGGGAAGGAGCCTGCGCCGGCACCGTAGAACATGGTCTCGCCCACGGCGTCGCCTACCACGTAGACAGCGTTCATGGCGCCGTTGACCTTGGCGAGCATGTGGTCGGCGGGGATCAGCGTGGGATGCACGCGGACGTCGACGCCGGCGTCGGTGTTGCGTGCGATGCCCAGCAGCTTGATGGTGTAGCCGAGCTCGCGGGCCTGGGCGATGTCCTCGGCGCCGATGGTACGGATACCCTGCTGGTAGACATCGTCGGTGGTCACGCGGGTGCCAAAGCCGATGGAAGCGAGGATTGCCGTCTTGCTGGCGGCGTCGAAGCCGTCGACGTCGGCGGACGGGTCGGCCTCGGCATAGCCCTTAGCCTGGGCGTCGGCGAGCACGTCAGCGTAATCGGCGCCCTCGGCGTCCATGCGCGACAGGATGTAGTTGGTGGTGCCGTTGAGGATGCCGGCGATGGTCAGGATCTTGTTACCCACCAGGTCGTGCTCGAGCGTGCTGACAATGGGGATGCCGCCACCGCAGCTGGCCTCGCACTTAATCTGCACGCCGCACGCACGTGCCTTCTCGGCAAGCGTCTCGACATGGCGGCCCAGCAGGGCCTTGTTGGCGGAGACGACATGCTTGCCGTTCTCGAAGGCAGTGGTGAAGATCTCGGTTGCGGGATGCTCGCCGCCAATCAGCTCGACGACGATGTCGACGGCGGGGTCGGTGACGACATCGTGCCAGTCGCTCGTAAAGGCCTCGCGCTCAATGCCTGCCGCCTCGGCCTGCTCCCAAGCAAGCGCGCAGGCGCGGGTCAGCTTAAGGTCGATGCCGTAGGCTGCCAGGTACTCATCGTGGTGGCTCTTGATCAGACGGGCCACGCCGCCGCCGACGGTTCCCAGACCGATCAGACCGACGTTCACGGTGCGCAGGGGTTCGCTCATAGATAACTCCTTCGTGCATCTTATGGATGGATAAACCGCTTAAAGGTTGAGTGCATTCTAGCGTGAACCGGGGGCGCGTGCTCGCCAGGCAACAGGAGCCGCACAAAACGGCACCCCCGAAACGCTGCGGAAACATTGGAAACACGCTCGCTACATACGACCTACAGCCTATGTGATTCAGGACGGCAAGTACATCGCCGCCTAGGTGCGTACAAAACGCGACCGGTGAGGCTGTTTTAATCAGGGCAGGGGCGCTTGTAACAGAATGGAAATATTACTTTCACACAATAAAGTGGCTAAACTGTATAAACCGATAGAAATACGCATAATTATGGATAAATGGACAAAGCAAAAGAAAAGTTGAAATAATCGCCACTTTTCTCAACTAAAGCGTCTACTATTTTGCGAACGCCGAACACGGCGAAGGATGGCCTGTCGGGTACCCGAAACCCGACGAGATTTGAGAGGAGAGCCGCATGTCGAGCCTCACCGGTAAGTCATTGAACCCTGTTATGAATCGCAGGAGCGTTATCGCGAGCGCAGCAGGTCTGGGGGCGATGTCCATTCTAGCTGGCTGCTCCTCCAACGGCGGCGACAGCGGTTCCGCGTCGGGCGACGCTTCGTTTAAGATTGGCACCATCGGCCCGCTGACCGGCGCCAACGCGTCCTACGGCAAGTCCGTTACCCAGGGTGTCGAGCTTGGCTGCAAGGATTTCTCGACCAAGGAGCTGCCGCTTGCCAGCAAGGCCGAGGATGACCAGGCCGACGGCGAGAAGGCCGTCAACGCCTTCAACACCCTGCTCGACTGGGGCATGCAGGCCCTCGTCGGTCCGACCACCACGGGTGCGTCGGTTGCCGTTGCCGCAGAGTGCGGTAACGACCCCAAGACGTTCATGATCACCCCGTCCGCGTCCTCCGAGGACGTCACCGACGGCAAGGATTGCGTCTTCCAGGTTTGCTTCACCGACCCCAACCAGGGTGTCAACGCTGCCAAGTTCCTGGCAGAGAAATATGCGGACGAGAAGTTCGTGCTGTTCTATAACTCCGGCGACGCCTATTCTTCGGGCATCGCAGATTCCTTTAAGGCCCAGGCCGCTGAGTCCAAGCTCGAGATTGTCGACGAGGAGACCTTTAAGGACGACTCCGCCACGAGCTTTACCAACCAGCTGACCAAGGCCAAGCAGGCCGGCGCCACCATGATCTTTGCGCCGATCTACTACACGCCGGCGTCCGTCCTGCTCAAGAACGCCAAGGACATGGGCTACGACGTCAAGATGATGGGCTGCGATGGCATGGACGGCATCCTGGGCGTTGAGGGTTTCGACACCTCTCTTGCCGAGGGTCTGCTACTCATGACCCCGTTCTCCGCCGACGACGAGAAGAACGCCGACTTCGTTAACGCTTACAAGGATAAGTACGGCGATACCCCCGACCAGTTTGCCGCCGACGCCTACGACGGCGTGCACGCGGTGGCCGAGGCCGTCAAGGAGGCCGGTCTTGGTGTCGACGCCGATCCGACCGAGGCCGCCGAGAAACTGTCGAAGGCTATGCTCAAGATTACCGTTGACGGTCTGACCGGTAAGCTCACCTGGAACGATAAGGGTCAGGTCCAGAAGGAGCCCACGGCGTACGTCATCACCGACGGCAAGTACGTACAGGCCTAATAGGCCGCCTTACATAGAGCGGTTTTGATCCCAAGCAGGGGAGGTTTTGGCCTTCCCTGCTTGCTTGGTATCTAGGGACGATGTAACGTCCCTGTTTCATACATCAACTGGAAACCTATTCGAAAGGGGGATGTGGAACATGACGGTCTTTATCCAATACCTGGTCAACGGCCTGTCCATGGGCAGCGTCTACGCCATCATCGCGTTGGGCTACACCATGGTCTACGGTATCGCCAAGATGCTCAACTTCGCTCACGGCGACGTCATCATGGTCGGTGCCTATGTCTCGTTCTGCGCCACGTCGTATCTCGGCCTCCCGGGCTGGGCATCTGTAGTTCTCTCTTGTGTGGCCTGCACGGTTCTCGGTGTTCTCATTGAGGGTCTGGCCTATAAGCCGCTGCGCCAAGCAGGCCCGCTGGCCGTTCTGATCACGGCTATCGGCGTGTCTTACTTCCTGCAGAACGCCGCGCAGCTTCTGTGGGGCGCCACGCCCAAGAACTTCACTTCGCTCGTCACCTTCCAGGTGCCGGAGTTCTTGGCCAAGTTCAACGTAAGCGCCGTCTCGCTCGTCACCATCGTCGCCTGCCTGGTTATCATGGCCGGCCTGATGTTCTTTACAGGTAAGACCAAGATGGGCAAAGCCATGCGCGCCGTGTCCGAGGACAAGGCCGCCGCTCAGCTCATGGGCATCAACGTCAACCGCACCATCTCGATGACGTTTGCCATCGGCTCTGCCCTTGCCGCCATCGCCGGCGTGCTGCTGTGCTCCTACTCGCCGGTGCTGCAGCCCACGACGGGTGCCATGCCTGGCATCAAGGCCTTCGACGCTGCCGTTTTCGGCGGCATCGGCTCCATCCCCGGCGCCTTTGTCGGCGGTATTCTCATCGGCATCATCGAGGCGATGGCGCAGGCCTACATTTCCACGAGCCTTGCCAACTCCATCGTCTTTGGTGTTTTGATCATCGTCCTGCTCGTCAAGCCTGCCGGCCTCTTGGGCAAGTACGTCCCCGAGAAGGTGTAGGTGAGCGTTATGAAGTTTCTTAAAGACAAGCAGACGCGTCACGACTTTGTCACGTACGCCATGTGCCTTGTGGCGTTCGCCATCGTGTTCTTTATGCAGTCTAACCACATGATTCCGCGCATGATCGCCGGTCAGCTGGTCCCCATTACGGCCTATATCGTCATGGCCATTTCCCTCAACCTCGTCGTCGGTATCGCGGGCGACTTGTCGCTGGGCCACGCGGGCTTTATGAGCGTCGGCGCCTATACGGGCATCGTCACCGCCGTCGCGCTGGAGAGCGCCGTTCCCTCCGATCCGGTGCGCCTTATCATCAGTATCGTGGTCGGCGCCATCGCTGCCGCCATTCTGGGCTTCTTGATTGGCATCCCGGTCCTTCGTCTGAGCGGCGATTACCTGGCTATCGTGACGCTGGCCTTTGGCGAGATCATCAAAGAGATCGTCACCTGCCTCATTGTGGGTGTCGACTCCCGCGGCCTGCACGTGATCTTTAACATCACGGGCAACTCTACGATCGACGACCTGCACCTGCTCGAGGACGGCACCGCCATCATCAAGGGCGCCCAGGGTGCCTCGGGCGTGTCGACGTACTCGACCTTCCTCGCCGGTGCCATCCTGGTTATGGTCGCGCTCGTGATTGTACTCAACCTGGTTCGCAGCCGTACCGGCCGTGCCATTATGGCCGTGCGCGATAACAAGATTGCAGCCGAGTCCGTAGGCATCTCCGTCACCGAGTACCGCATGATCGCCTTCGTGGTTTCCGCTGCCCTCGCCGGTGCTGCCGGAGCTCTCTTCGGCGGTAACTTCTCGCAGCTCTCCGCCACCAAGTTCGACTTCAACACGTCCATCCTCATCCTGGTGTTCGTGGTCCTAGGTGGTCTGGGCAATATGCGCGGCTCCGTCATCGCCGCGGCGTTGCTCACGGTGCTTCCCGAGCTGCTCCGTCAGTTCTCGGACTACCGCATGCTCATCTACGCCATCGTGCTGATCCTGGTCATGATCTTTACCAACAACCCGCAGCTCAAGGCGTTCTTCGCACGCATTAAGGACCGCCTTGCTTCCAAGAAGGAGGTGGCAGCCGATGCCCAGTAAGTTTGAGTTCAACAAGGGCAAGATGGTCCCGTATCCTTCTGGCGCCATCGTTCCCGACCGCGACCTGGGTCAGCGCCCGGCGCTCGAGTGCATCCACCTGGGCATTGAGTTCGGTGGTCTTAAGGCAGTCGACGACTTTAGCCTGACTATCGGCAAGACCGAGATCGCCGGTCTCATCGGTCCCAACGGCGCTGGCAAGACCACGGTCTTCAACCTGCTCACCAAGGTGTACCAGCCTACGCACGGCACCATCCTGCTCGACGGTGAGGACACTTCGGGCAAGTCGGTCTACCAGGTCAACCGCATGGGTATTGCCCGTACGTTCCAGAACATCCGTCTGTTCAACACCATGACGGTGGAGGACAACGTCAAGGTCGGCCTGCACAACCAGGAGCGCTACTCCGGTTTTGAGGGCGTGCTGCGCCTGCCTACGTATTGGAAGCACGAGAAGGCCGCCCACGAGCGCGCCATGGAGCTGCTGTCCATTTTTGACATGGAGCACCTGGCAAATGAACAGGCCGGCTCGCTTCCTTACGGCGCTCAGCGTCGTCTGGAAATCGTCCGCGCGCTTGCCACCAACCCCAAGCTACTGCTGCTCGACGAGCCTGCCGCCGGCATGAACCCGTCCGAGACCGCGGAGCTCATGGCGAACATCGTCAAGATTCGCGACACCTTCGGCATCGCCATCATGCTTATCGAGCATGATATGTCGCTCGTTATGAACATCTGCGAGGGCATCTGCGTGCTCAACTTTGGTAAGGTCATCGCCAAGGGTACGGCCGAGGAGATCCAGAACAACGACGCTGTTATCGAGGCATATCTGGGCAAGCAGGATAAGGGGGAGAACTAAATGGCAGAGCCGATGCTTTCCGTCTACAACATCAACGTCTGGTACGGCGCCATCCACGCCATTAAGGACATCTCCTTTAACGTCAACGAGGGTGAGATCGTGGCCCTGATTGGCGCCAACGGTGCCGGCAAGTCCACGACGCTCAAGACCGTCTCGGGCCTGCTGCGCTCTAAGACCGGCTCCATCAAGTTTATGGGCGAGGACATTACCCATACGCCCGCCGACAAGCTGGTTGGTAAGGGCCTGGCTCAGGTGCCCGAGGGTCGTCGTGCCTTTTTGCAGATGACGGTCGAGGAGAACCTGGAGATGGGCGCCTATACGCAGCCCAAGTCAACGGTGGCTCCGGGCCTCGAGCGCGTCTACGAGCAGTTCCCGCGCCTGAAGGAGCGTCGTCGCCAGGTCACCGGTACCCTTTCGGGCGGCGAGCAGCAGATGCTCGTTATGGGCCGCGCCCTTATGAGTAACCCTAAGCTGCTCATGCTCGACGAACCCTCCATGGGTCTGGCGCCGATTCTGATCGAACAGATCTTCCAAATTGTCGAGGACCTGCACAAGGCCGGCACCACGGTGCTCCTGGTCGAGCAAAACGCACAGATGGCTCTTTCCATCGCCACACGCGGCTACGTGCTCGAGACCGGCAAGATCACCATGACCGGCACCGGCCAAGAGCTGCTCCATGACGACAACGTCCGCAAAGCATATCTTGGTGGTTAATTCATTCAACGAAGGGGCGCTGACTATCCCGGTCGGCGCCCCTTTTTAAATGATCCCTTGGGGACGGAGGAAAACGGATCGCCGGGTCAAATCGACTCACTGGGCGATCCGTTTTCCTCCGTCCCCAAGGGATCATTGTGCGGGTTGGTATTTAAAGTGCGACAATGCCCATCGGAAAACGTTTGCCATCTGGGGGTCTATCTATGCTGTACGAGTTTTGTGCCGAGAACTTTGAGCGGGTGCCGGCGGCTATCGATGCCGGTGCAAAGCGCATCGAGCTGTGCGACAACCTTGCCGTCGGTGGCACTACGCCCTCGGCTGGTGTTATCAGCGCTACGGTCAGCTATGCTCACGAGCATGACGCACGAGTGATGTGCATGATTCGCCCGCGTGGCGGTGACTTTCACTACAACCAGGACGAGCTGCGCATGATGGAGATGGACTTGGGTCTTGCCGTGAGCGCCGGCGCCGATGGCTTGGTCTTTGGCTGCTGCAAGCCTTGTGCCGGCGGCTGGGCGCTCGACGAGCTTACGTTGGGCGCCCTCGTGATGGCCGCGGGCTGCGCGACCGAGGAGTGCAAGCGCGAGTCCCTTGACATCACCTTCCACATGGCGTTTGACCAGCTCTCGCCCGAGGCTCAGCTCGATGCCGTCGACACACTCGCCGACTGCGGCATCACGCGTATCCTGACGCATGGTGGTGCTGCCGGAACGCCGATCGAGGACAATCTGGAGCACCTATCGCGTCTTGTCGAGTATGCGGGCGACCGCCTGACCATCCTTCCCGGCGGCGGCATTTCCACGGCCAACCGCGATACCGTGGCGGCGGCATTGGGCGTCTCCGAGCTCCATGGTACCAAGATCGTGCCGCTGGAGGCGTAACCCGTGGCGCTGGTATTTGACGTTCAGCAGGCGAGCGGCAAGCCCGACGACAACCGGCGCCCTGGCACCGCGTGCCCCTTTTGCGATACCGAGGGACTCGCCAATATCATCCGGCGCGACGGCGACTGCATCTGGCTCGAGAATAAGTTCAAAACCCTGCGCGCCACCCGTCAAACCGTGCTGATCGAGTCAGCCGATCACGATGCCGACCTGGTGACCTATGAGCCAGATGAACTCCACCATGTGATGAGGTTTGCCCTGGATTGCTGGCAGCAGATGATCGATTCACGGCAGTATCGAAGCGTGCTCATGTACAAGAACAAGGGTCCTCTCTCGGGCGGTAGTCTCGTTCATCCGCACATGCAGATTGTGGGTTTGGAGCAGGAAGACGGCTATGCTTCGTTGACTTCCGCCAATTTCGAAGGCATCAATGTCTGGCAACAGGGGAGAATCGCGGCCAACATCTCAACCGAACCGATCATGGGGTTCTTTGAGGTCAACGTTTCAGCCCCGCAGGGAATTGCCGCCAGCGATGACACAAGAGACCAAGCCGAGGCAGATCTCTTCGCCGATGCGATTCAGGTGGCTCTGCGCTATATCCTGAACGAGCACCACGGTGGTCGCGCAGAGTCGTACAACTTGTTCTTCTATCACCTGGGCGGTCGGACCATTGCCAAGGCGCTGCCGCGTTGGGTGGTTTCGCCCTACTTTGTCGGTTATCGTTTGGCCCAGGTCAATGCCGAGACAACGCTCGATATCGATGCTGAGCGCTTGCGTGCGCATCTGGAAACGCTCGTATAGCAAGATTAACACCCGTGTAATGCGGACAGTCTAGCGCGCCATGGCGTCGCGGCCGGCCTCGACACGCTTGCGCTGAGCGGCGCGCTCCTCGCCGGTCAGACGCTCAAAGAGATGCCCGATAAACGAGGCGAGTATCTGCTGAAACAGCGTTCCGCACATGACGGGAAACACGACTTCGCCTGGAAAGTACTGTGTGGCGATGACGGCGCCCGAAGAGATATTACGCATGCCGCAGGTAAAGCACATGGTAGTCGTCTCGCTATATGGCAGATGCAGCGCACGGGCGACCAGAAAACCGACGACAAAGCCGCTGATGGCGAAGGTCAAAATAAAGAGGGCGACTTCCAGACGTATCGCGTTCATGTGCAGGACGTACTCGCTCATGGCGGTGGAGTTGGAGGCGATAACGCCCATCATCATGAACTTGCAGGCGGGCGAGAGCGCGGGGGAGAGCTTCTCGTGTCCCCATCCACGTGTGACCTCGTTGATCACGATGCCGAGCACGGCGGGGATGGCGATCATAAAGGCCATGTCCTGCATCATGCTCAGCACATCGATCGAGACGGTGGCACCCAGCAAGAGCTTCAGCGTGAGCGGAATCGTCACAGGCGAGATAACCGAGGACGTCAGGATGATGGTGAGCGCGAGCGGGCCGTTGCCGCCGAACATGCTAATCCACATAAAGGCGGTGACTGCCACGGGTACGCTGTACTCGAGCACGATGCCGCAGACAAGGTTGGGGTTGGAACCAAAGAACAGTGAGCTCATGGCATAGGCTGCGATAGGGATGAGCACCGCCGAGACGAGCAGCGCCAAGACCAGGTGCAACGGACGGCGGAACACCTCGGCCACCTGGTGAAAGGTGTTGCTGAGCGCACCCTGGAACGTCATAAAGGCAAACAGGGCGGGAACGATGGGCTTGAGCACGCCGATCTGCTGGGGAAAGAGCACGCCGAGCGTCACGCAAATCGGAACGATGACCTGCATGTGCCCCGCGAGAAACTTACCCAGTCCAACCCATTGCTTCATATGCTCTTGTGACTCCCTTTGCTCGTGAATCCGTTTTGAATGGATATGCTAGACGCTCGCATGCGTCCGTGCGTCAGAAACGCTTGAATATTTCGAGGCTATTACCGGCATCGTTTACCGAAACCGCGGCGTGCCGCGAGGTTCTGCGTCCGTGCCGCACGGTATAATAAATCCGTTCAACAGATCTGCCTGCCGAAGCGGGCATACACAGAGGACTCATCGCTATGAACCGTGAGAGGTATCGCGGCGACCTGCCCCTATCGGGGGTGGGCGCCTATGTCATCGCTTAAGACGACGCATCGCTGGGCGGTCGCTCAGCAAAACCCCGAGCTCGAAAAGGAGCTTTCGGCTGGCCTGGGCATACCCGGGCTGGTGGCGCGCATTATGGTTGCGCACGGCATTACATCCATCGAGGAAGGCCATCTGTTTTTGACGCCTTCGCTCGACCGCGACTGGGTCGACCCGCTCGTTATTCCGGGCATGGCGGTCGTCGCCGACCGCGTTGAGCGTGCTATTCGCAGCCACGAGTGCATCGCCGTCTTTGGCGATTTTGACGTTGACGGTATTACGTCGACCTGTCTGTTGACCGAGGCGCTGCGAACGTTTGGCGCCAATGTCACACCGTTCATCCCGCATCGCTTTGACGAGGGCTACGGTCTTTCGCGCGCGGCGCTCGACCGCGTCAACGAGCTCGCCCAACCCAACCTGATCGTGACCGTCGATAACGGCATTGCAGCCAAGGAGGAGGTCTCCTATCTGGAGAGCCTGGGGATCGATTTGGTGGTCACGGACCATCACGAGCCCTCCGACCAGGTGCCGCAGGGCGTGCCCCTGACCGACCCCAAGCTCGAGGACGAGGGTCCCTCGCGCGAGCTTGCCGGTGCCGGCGTGGCGCTCAAGCTGGTGCAGGTCCTGGGCGAGCGTCTGGGCAAGCCGTCGTATTGGCGTTCGCTGATCGAGGTCGCGGCGCTGGGCACCGTGTCCGACATGATGCCGCTGACGCCCGAGAACCGCGCGCTGGTCGCCGAGGGCATCCAGCAGATGCGCGTGACGGCCCGTCCCGGCTATATCGCGCTTGCCGCACTTGCCAAGGCCGACCTTTCTACCATTACGGCCGACGGCCTGTCGTTTTCGCTCATTCCCCGCTTAAACGCTGCCGGCCGCATGGCCGATCCCAAGCTGGCGCTCGACCTGCTGCTTGCCCGCGATCCTATTGAGGCAAGCGCGCTGGCGGCCGAGCTCGAGGAGATCAACCGTCAGCGTCGCGAGATCGAGGCGGAGCTCACACGCGATGCCATGGCAAGGGTCGAGGAGACCTATGATGGCGGTCGCGCAATCGTCGTGGGTGGCGAGGGCTGGCACGAGGGCGTCAAGGGCATCGTGGCAAGCCGTCTGACCAACCGCTATCACGTGCCGGCGCTGCTGTTCTCGATCGAGGACGGTATCGCGCGCGGCTCTGGTCGCTCGGTGGGCAAAGTTAACCTGTTCGACGCCGTCGAGCGCTGTTCCGACCTGCTGATTCGTCGCGGCGGACATGCCGGTGCGGTGGGTGTGACCATCGAGGCATCCAAGCTCGATGAGTTCCGCCGCCGCCTTTCCGCCGTGCTATCGGAGCTTCCCGCCGAGGACTTTGAGGACACCGACGAGGTTGCCGCCACCGTCGACCTCTCCGAGCTGAATATCGAGACCATCGAGCAGATCTCCCGTCTTGAGCCGTTTGGCCAGGGCAACAAGGTGCCGCTGTTGGCGGCCGAGGGCGTGACAATGTGCGATCGCGCCGTGGTGGGCAAAACCGGCGAGCACATGCGCTTCGTGGCGACCGATGGCGCCGCGAGTGTGCCGGCCATTATGTTCCGCGTGCCGCAGATCGATAAGCTCATCAATTGCGACAGCGCTGTCGATTTGGTGTTCGAGGCCGTGGCCGAGCATTGGCAAGGTCGCGTAAAACCCAAGCTCATGATCAAAGATGTCTTGGTGCGCGATACCGCGGCGCCCAGCGTTGACGACCCGGCATGTGAGCTTCGTCGCGGCGTACAACCGGCGGATTCTGGCCTGCGCCTGGAGTTGCGTAAACGCGAGACGCTCGCCCAGCTTTCTTATACCGAGCTCACGCGCTCGCTTATCCATAGCTTTATCGGCTCGAACCAGCCGCACCGCGCGCAGGTCGAGGCACTCGATGCCCTGGCCGATCACCAAAGTGTTCTGGCCGTTATGGGAACGGGGCGCGGCAAGTCTCTTATCTTCCATGTGCACGCCGCGCGCGAGGCGGTCCTTCGTGGGCGTGCGAGCATCTTTGTCTATCCGCTGCGTGCGCTCGTTGCCGACCAGGCCTATCACCTCTCATCGACGATGGCTGCGCTTGGGATTGGCGTGGGCGTGTTGACCGGCGAGACCGTGGAAGCAGCGCGCGATGACGTGTTTGCCGGCCTGGCTTCGGGCCGCACCGGCATCGTGCTCACGACGCCTGAGTTCCTGTCTATTCACCGCGACCGCTTTGCGCGCTCGGGGCGTATCGGATTTGTCGTTATCGATGAGGCGCATCATGCCGGTCTTGCCAAGGGCGGCGACCGCAGCGCCTATCTCGACATGCCCGATATCCTCAAGGCTCTGGGCGACCCGGTCGTTCTGGCCACAACTGCCACCGCAACGGCTCCGGTTGTGGCCGAGCTCGCCCGCGTGCTACCGATTACCCGTACGGTGGTCGACGAGACGGTGCGCGAGAACTTGCAGCTCGAGGATGACCGAGATCTTGCGAGCCGCGAAAACCGCCTGGTGTCAATCGTGGCGACGGGGGAGAAGACCGTCATCTACGTCAACTCGCGTGATCAGTCCGTGGCGCTTGCCAAGACGCTACGCAAACGCGTTCCCGACTACGCGTCGCATATCGCCTTTTACAACGCGGGCCTTACGCGCACCGACCGCCATCGCGTAGAGGAGGCGTTTCGTGACGGAAGCCTCAGCTGCATCGTCTCGACCTCTGCCTTTGGCGAGGGCGTCAACCTTCCCGATATTCGCCATGTCGTGCTCTATCACATGCCGTTTGGCGCGATTGAGTTTAACCAGATGAGCGGACGCGCCGGTCGCGACGGCCAACCTGCCGTGATCCACCTGCTCTATTCGTCGCGTGACGCTCGCATTAACGAGCGCCTACTCGACTGCTATGCGCCCGAGCGCGACGAGCTCGTCACGCTCTATCGCGCGCTGCAAACCATGTGGCGCTCCAACCGCGGCAAGACCGGGGACGATTCCTTTAGCGCGAGCGATATCGACATCGCGCAGATGTGCCTTGCCATCGATGCTCGCACGCCGGTCGACGAGCGCTCGGTGGAAAGTGGCCTGGGAATCTTCGAAGAGCTTGGCTTCTGTCGCGTTTCGGGGTTTGACGACACCCGTCGCATCGCGATGGCCGAAAACCCCGGCCGTGTGCAATTGAGCAGGTCAATTCGCTATTTGGAGGGCTTGCGTTCGCGCATAGAGTTCTCGGCTTTCCGGAGTTGGGCGCTCGATTCGTGCGCTTCTGATATGCTAGCCAAAGTTAACCGCCCGATCGTACCGCGGGCCTAGGGGAAGGGGACCTCGATGGATGCCGCAGCCCGTACCGCCCATGATTCCACCCTCCAGCCGTTCTCGGAGATGGAGCACTATAAGCATGCCGATGAGCTGCCGCCCGAGATTATGGCGGACAGCTACGACAAGCTGGAGCGCCTGTGCCTCAAATATATGAATGAGGACGACTTTTCTAAGGTGGAGCAGGCCTACTGCTTTGCCGCCGAGAAGCACTGCAACCAAAAGCGCCGCTCGGGTGAGATGTACATCAACCATCCCGTCGAGGTCGCCATCATTTTGGCCGATCTCAAGATGGACTGCGATGTGGTGTGCGCCGCGCTGCTACACGATACCGTCGAGGATACCGAGACCTCGCTTGCCGATGTTTCCGGCCTGTTTGGCGATACGGTGGCCGAGCTCGTCGATGGCGTGACCAAGCTCACCAACATCGAAGTCGACAGCATGGACGAGAAACAGGCGCTCACGCTGCGAAAGATGTTCCTCGCCATGTCCAAGGACATCCGCGTCATCATCGTTAAGCTTGCCGACCGTCTGCACAACATGCGCACCCTTGCAGCCCTGCGTGAGGACCGTCGCCTGTTTAAGGCCCGCGAGACCATGGACGTGTATGCGCCCCTGGCCGACCGTCTGGGCATGAGCTCCATTAAATGGGAGCTCGAGGACCTGTCCTTCTTCTATCTTGAGCCCGACGCCTACCAACGCATCGCGCGCATGGTGGCGGAGTCGCGCGAGGTCCGTGAACGCTACCTGGCCGAGACCATCAAGACACTCACCGACGAACTCAACCGCATTGGCCTGGAGGACTTCCAGATCAACGGCCGTTCCAAGCACTATTGGTCCATCTACCAAAAGATGAAGCGCAAGGGCAAGGAATTTTCCGAGATCTACGACCTGGTGGCGCTGCGCGTCATCACGCATTCGGTGCGCGATTGCTACTCCACGCTCGGTGCGGTGCATACGCTGTGGCACCCCATGCCCGGGCGCTTTAAAGACTATATCGCCATGCCCAAGGTCAATAACTACCAGTCGCTCCACACGACGGTTATCGGCCCCACGGCTCGTCCGCTCGAGATTCAGATTCGTACCTACGAGATGCACGAGCAGGCCGAGTACGGTATTGCCGCCCACTGGCTCTATAAGAAGTCGGGCGGATCGTCTGCGTCTAAGACCAATGATGCCCAGCGCTTGGACGACCAGATTAACTGGCTCAAACATTCGCTCGATTGGGCTGCGTCTGATGAGATCACCGACGCCAAGGAATACCTGCACTCGCTGAAGGTCGATCTGTTCGACCAGGAGATCTTTGTCTTTACGCCCAAGGGCGAGGTCATGGCACTTCGTGCCGGCTCCACGCCGCTCGACTTTGCCTACGCCGTTCACACCGAGGTCGGCAACCACTGCGTCGGCGCCAAGATCAACGGTGCGGTAGCGCCGCTCACGCACGAGATCAAGACGGGCGACCGCGTTGAAATCCTGACCAACAAGAGCTCCAAGCCGTCGCGTGATTGGCTCAAGATCGTTAAGACACCTTCCGCCAAGTCAAAGATCCGCCGCTATTTTGCCGCCGCGACCAAGGACGACGACGCTGCCGCCGGCCGCGATATACTGGCCAAGGACCTGCGCAAGCGCGGCTATGGCATCTCTACGCCGCGTTCCACGCGTGCGCTCAATGCTGTGGCGGAGCAGTTTAACTACAAGCAGCTCGAGGACCTGTTCGCAGCCGTTGGGGCGGGCAAAGTCGCCCCACGTGCCGTGGCCAACAAAGTCGAGCAAATCTTGGACCCCAAGCCCGAGGAACAGCTCACCAAGGCCGAGGCTATCGCCGAGGTCGTCAAGCAGCCTGCCCGCGGCTCCAACCGCAAGCCGCAAAAGCGCGGCAAGAGCGCCAGCAACGGCATTATCGTCAAGGGCGAGAGCAACAGCGGTCTGCTGGTCCGTTTGGCGCATTGCTGCAATCCGGTGACGGGCGACGACATCGTCGGCTTCATCACGCGCGGTCGTGGCGTTTCGGTGCATCGCGCCAACTGTCCCAACGTCAAGGGTCTTATGGAGCATCCCGAGCGCATGATCGAAGTGGAGTGGGACGGCGCTGCCGACACCCTCTTCCAGGTCGAGATCGTGGTCGAGTGCCTGGACCGCATGGGCCTGCTCAAGGATGTCACCATTGCCATTGGCGACGCGGGCGGCAATATCCTTTCTGCCGCCACGTCGACCAACCGCGAGGGTATTGCAACCCTGCGCTTTATGGTCGAGATCTCGGACGCGAGTGGTCTGGATCCGCTGCTGGCATCTATCAGCAGTGTCGACTCGGTCTATGACGCACGCCGACTCATGCCCGGCGAGGGCGGGGCCCAGCTTAAGCGTCGTGTGTAGGCTGCTGGCACAACAGTATTGATATTGGCTACGTTCGAGGCATCGTTTGATGCCTCGACGTTTATAGAAGGAGAACGCACGCATGGACATTACAGCTTTGGATTTAACTCCTCGGGGCTCGGTTTTGATAGAGACGCTGGTATGTGGCCCCATCCAGACCAACAGCTACGCCGTGATCTCGAGTGGTGAATGCATCATTGTCGATCCCGCCTGGGAGGGCGAGAGTCTCGTCGAGCATATTCGAGCCGAACACCCTGATGTGCATGTGCTCGGTGCCGTTTGCACGCACGGTCATGCCGATCATGTTGGCGGTGTCGCTGGAGTTCGGGCCGCCGTTGGCGCTGACGCGCTGTACGAGCTGTGTGGCAAGGACGCGGCTGTGCCGCAGGCGAATATCGAGGAGCAGCGAGCGATGTGGGGCATCGAGACGCCCGATCCGGGTGAGCCGACGCGGCTGCTTGCCGAGGGCGATACCATTGAGCTCGGCGACATTTATCTACAGGTGATCGAGACGCCGGGGCATACGCCGGGCGGGATCGTCTTGTTTGCTGCCACCGAGCAGGGGAACATTGCCTTTGTGGGCGACACCCTGTTTCCGGGTGGGCACGGCCGCACCGATCTTTCTGGAGGAGATGGGGCGGCTATTCTGCGCTCGCTCTCCAAGCTCGCCCGGCTTCTTCCGCCCGATACCGTTTGCCTAACCGGCCATGGCGATTCGACCACCATGGCACGCGAGCTCATGCAGAACCCTTTCATGCAGATGTAGCTTAATGGTCGGCTTTTGAAGCACGAGAAGCGTCCAGACGTCAAGCTATTTTTCCCCAACGGGTCGATTCCGTAGGGCAAACGGTCAAAAAAGTCTGTTTGGACGATATTCGTGAACAAACGAACGTTTATGCTCGGGTGCGCCGTGGTAAAATCTCAGGCGTTATCGGAGCAACCTTACAGGAGGTTTCTTTTATGCTCGTCAACGCAGCAGACATGCTCAAGAAGGCTGAGGCCGGCAAGTACGGTCTCGGTGCCTTCAACACCAACAACCTCGAGTGGACCCTGGCTATTCTCCAGGCCGCCGAGGAGGCCAAGTCTCCGCTGATCCTTCAGTGCACCGCTGGTGCCGCTAAGTGGATGGGCGGTTTCAAGGTCTGCGCCGACATGGTCAAGGCTGCCGTCGAGGCCACGGGCGTTACCGTTCCCGTCGCCCTTCACCTCGATCACGGTTCTTACGAGGACTGCTTCAAGTGCATCGAGGCCGGCTTCACGTCCATCATGTATGACGGCTCTCACGAGGAGACCTTCCAGCTTAACCTCGACCGCACCAAGGAGCTCGTTGAGCTTGCCCACTCCAAGGGCATGTCCATCGAGGCCGAGGTCGGCGGCATCGGTGGCACCGAGGACGGCGTGACTTCCAGCGGCGAGCTCGCTGATCCTGCTGAGTGCAAGCAGATCGCTGACCTGGGCGTCGACTTCCTCGCCTGCGGTATCGGCAACATCCACGGCGTGTACCCCGCCGACTGGGCTGGCCTTTCCTTCGAGCGTCTGGGCGAGATCAAGGCCCAGACCGGCGACCTGCCCCTCGTCCTGCACGGTGGCACCGGCATCCCCGAGGATCAGATCAAGAAGGCCATCTCCCTGGGCATCTCCAAGATCAACGTCAACACCGACCTGCAGCTCGTCTTCGCCAAGGGCGTCCGCGAGTACATCGAGGCTGGCAGGGATCAGCAGGGCAAGGGCTTTGACCCCCGCAAGCTCCTCAAGCCTGGTCGCGACAACATCGTTGCCCGCACCAAGGAGCTCATGGAGGAGTTTGGCTCCGTCAACAAGGCGTAAGCGTCGCTAAACTTCCCGCCGGAAGCCCCGTCCCCCTACACTGTTTCCTTTGCGCTCACCTGGCTTCGCCAGAAGTCGCGCCAAGGAAACAGTTCCGGGGGACGGGGCTTCCTTCGTTTAACGCCGCAGGGTTACGAGGCTGAATTAAGATGGCTACTGGCTTTGCCAGAAGTCGCGCGACGGAAACAGCTCCGGGGAAACGGGGCCTCCTTTGTTAACTTGCTACAGGGTTACTGGTCTGATTTTAGTTATATGGTTACCGTTCAGCGGTGTTGATGGCTCCCTTGTTGGGGCTTTCTTTTTATCTCGCTACAATGGGCTTCAAGCGTTCTAGTGACTTGGAGTTTTGGTATGGCTGTTATTAATGTACTGCCTTCGGATGGGAAGGTTATTGACGAGGGTCCTGTTGGCTGCTCTGTTGATGTTTGCAGTGATGATTTTCGCCATCTCGATATTGGGCTATCGCCTGAGATTCTTCGTCTTAAGGATGCCGGGTATTTGATGCAGGCTGTTGCTGCCTGCGATCGCCTTCTGGAGCAGAACCCCGAGCCTTCGCTGGCTGCTTGTGTTCGTGCCGAGCGGTATCGCATGCTCGAGACGCCGCTTCATTTTTCGGTGTCGCGCGATCAGGCTATTGCGATGATTCGCGAGGAGTGGCCAGAGTTTACCGAAGAGCAGTTTGATGACCTGATTAATCGTAAGCGTATTGACTGGCGCTTTATCGATGGTGAGCTGTTCGTTCTCGACAACTTCCTCGATTCGCTTCGCGTATATCCCAAAGAGGTTCCCGGCATGCGGCCCGATTCTACGGACGGAATAGCACTGCGCAACGAGATGCTCAAGGAGATGGAGTCACAAAACGGATTGGCTCGCGTCATTACGCTTAAAGCGTCCGTGTCTGTCCCCGGTGCTCTAGATGGAGAGACTGTTCGCGCGTGGCTACCCGTTGCCGCCGCCTGTCGTCAACAGTCTCATATCGAGGTTCTCGATATGACGCCGGAGGGTGCTGTTGCCCCCGCGAATGCTTCGGCGCGTACCGCCTCGTGGTCTTCTTCGAGTGAGCGCTCATTCTCGGTGACCTATCGCTATCAAATTGATGCCGCTTATCGTGATGTCTATGGGGGTGCGCTTCCGGTGCATCCTTGCATGGACGCGCCACTGCCCGTGGACACCTCCGAGGACCGTCCGCACAGTGCATTCACGCCGTATCTACAGCAGCTGACAGCCCGTGTCATTGACGGGCTCGAGGATCCGCTCGATCGCGCCCGTGCTATCTATGATTACCTGACGCAGTACATCGACTATCGCTATCAGCCGCCGTACTTGCTTTTGGGATCTATTGCCGATGACTGCACGCATTCGCTCCGCGGCGATTGCGGCGTTATGGCGCTCACGTTTATCACCATGTGCCGTATCGCGGGCGTGCCTGCCCGTTGGCAGAGCGGCCTGTATGTTGCGCCCGATTCGGTGGGGTCGCACGACTGGGCAGAGTTCTATACGCCGCAGACCGGTTGGCTCAACGCCGACGTGTCATTTGGATCTTCTGCTCGCAGGATGGGGGAGGAGTGGCGCCGCCGTCACTACTTTGGCAATCTCGACCCGTGGCGTATGGTGGCCAACAATCGATTCCAGGCAGAGTTTGAGCCCTCTTTCGACGGCATGCGCGAGGACCCTTACGATAACCAGATGGGTGAGGCTTCGGTCGACGGTCGCGGATGCCGTCGGCGCGAGATGCTCCGCACGGTCGAACTCATCGAAATGCTCGAAGTTCCATTTTCGGACTAATCGGTAGAAAGCTGTGATAAACTAACTCACGCATTACGTGCCCGAGTGGCGGAATTGGCAGACGCAGTGGACTCAAAATCCACCGTTGGCAACAACGTGCGAGTTCGAGTCTCGCCTCGGGCACCATACATGCAAGTGAGCGTTCAAGGGGGTTGCGGTCCCCTTTTTCGTGCCGAACTCGCGTGAGCGCGCGAAGTGTTAAGCAAACAGGCCTGTGACCTGTTTGTAGCGGAGCGTGGCGAGGGCGCCACGCTCCCGAAGCCCGGGGCTTCGCGAAGCGAAGGCCCTTCGAGTCTCGCCTCGGGCACCATTCATGCAAGCGAGTGTTCAAGGGGGTCAAGGTCCCTTTTTCGTGTACGTAATGTGATAACGCGCTGTACGTGTTATTATTCGCAAGGCGTTGTTCCCGCAATGCCCTAAAGAGGAACCTGAGGGTTCCCACCTTTTGGCGCCAATGAGCAGCTGACTGGTCATACAACTTAGATTCCCTTCCTCAAATCGAGGAAGTCTATGTGTACGACCTGGTTGCTGAGAAGCGCCGGGTTATTTTTTTATGAATGGAGGTAGGGAAAATAGCTAAGTCTGATGACACCCGCATCAACGACGAGATCACTGCATCTTCGTGTCGTTTGATTGGCGTCGATGGCTCTCAGCTCGGCCTGTTCGCCATCCGCGATGCCCAGCGCGTCGCCGACGATCAGGGTCTCGACCTGGTCGAGATCGCTCCCAACGCGGAGCCGCCGGTCTGCAAGGTCATGGACTACGGTAAGTTCAAGTACCAGCAGGCCATGAAGGCCAAGGCTGCTCGTAAGAACCAGTCCAAGGTCGAGGTCAAGGAAATGAAGTTCCGACCCAAGATCGACGTTGGCGACTACGAGACCAAGAAGGGCCACGTTCTGCGTTTCCTCAAGAAGGGCGCACGCGTTAAGATCACCATCATGTTCCGCGGCCGTGAGATGGCTCACCCGGAGCAGGGCCTTAACGTTCTCGAGCGTCTCGCCGAGGATCTCAAGCCTTACGCTACGGTCGAGTCCAAGCCTAAGATGGAAGGCCGTAACATGCTTATGCTGCTCGCCCCGATTAAGGGCGCCTTCGATGAGGATAAAGCGGCAAGCGATAGCAAGTAACTAGTGTTCTGTAACCGATTAAGGAGTATTTCATGCCTAAGATGAAGTCCCACAGCGGCACCAAGAAGCGTTTCCGCAAGACTGGTACCGGCAAGCTTATGCGCGCCAAGGCTTTCAAGAGCCACATCCTGAGCAAGAAGTCCACCAAGCGTAAGCGTGGCTTCCGTCAGGAGACCGAGATCGCCGCTGCCGACCGCAAGGTCATCAAGTCGCGTCTCGCCTAAGTTCGCGTTCCCGTTTTTCGTTTTACCGTCTAGGAGTTGATAGAACATGGCACGTATTAAGCGCGCTGTTGCCGCCAAGAAGAAGCGCCGTACCGTTATGCACCGTGCGAAGGGTTACTACGGTGCCGCTTCGCGTACTTACAAGCATGCTAAAGAGCAGGTCCAGCACTCCCTGCAGTATCAGTATCGTGATCGCCGCAACAAGAAGCGCGAGATCCGTTCTCTCTGGATCACCCGTATCAACGCTGCTGCTCGCCTGAACGACATCTCTTACTCTCAGTTCATGCACGGCCTGAAGGTTGCCGGCATCGAGCTCGACCGCAAGGTCCTGGCTCAGATGGCTTACGAGGACATCGAGTCCTTCAACGAGCTGGCTACCATCGCCAAGAAGGCTCTCGAGGCCTAATTGCTTCTTGCATCTTAAAGGGGCGCTTCCAATCCGGAAGCGCCCCTTTTTGATTGATTAGGGATGTGATCGATTTGGGACGTAGCCAAACCGATCAATTCGATAGCGTCCGAGTTGCAAGGAAGAGCAGGTAGCGTATGTGTCAAAGATTTTTGACACTCTAATCTGCGCGCAGCCATCCGTATGGGTTTGATTTTGGGATTACGCTTTGCTTGCCGGCTTCTGTTGTGTAGCCGCCCAATAAGAGTTGAGATGCATTCGAAGGGAACGCCATGCAGCTGCCAAAACACCTTAAACAGTATCGACTCGATGCTGGTTTGTCCCAGGAGGATCTTGCAAGGCGCATTTTTGTAACACGTCAGACCATCAGTAATTGGGAGCGCGGTAAAACGTACCCCGACATCCAGAGTCTCCTACTGCTGTCTGAACAACTGGATGTAACCATTGACGAGCTTGTTAAAGGTGATATTTCAATAATTAGAGAAAGGGTTGAACGCGATAGGGGCACGCTCTATCGCTTGGGTGCGGGGATGTTGGCTGCGCTTCTTGCGTTTACCGTCTCTATGGCCTGGCTCATGTGGCAACAAAACCACGGGTGGGGGATGGTCCAGTGCGTTCCGACGATGGTGTTGGCAGGCGTCTTTGGTGCTGGCGCAATGTGCTGCGCGCTTGCAGCGGAACATATCAAGAAGAAGAATGATTTGGTGACGTATCAAGAGATATCCGACTTCTTGGACGGAAAGAAGGCGGACAGCGAAGAGACGAGGACGGGCTGGGCTTATGAGCATCCACAGCTTGCGAATGCCATCAAGTTTGCCGCAGCGGCTCTTATTGGACTAACCGTTTTTGAACTCGTTAACGCTGCTATGTCCCATTTCTAATGGGTATACAGCCATTAATGCGGCCGAAGCTTAACCGTTGGAAAACCGAACGGCCGCTCTAATAGGGGAGCCGCGGCCCTGTTCTTTTTAGGCTCTCACAGAGAGGGTCCATCCTCATTTGTGTAGGAAATGTGTACGCCCAGATTCCCGCCCCCGGCGCCCCTCCGGTCTGGC
>CALBOJ010000120.1 GCA_937896835.1 uncultured Collinsella sp. | reverse complement strand
ATAGGCTTGATACGCGCGGGATCGAGAGCGTCGTTACCTTGCAGGTCGGCCAGCTCGGGCGCGATGTCGACGATGTAGCCCGCGGCCGCACGGTTGCCAAAATGAACTAGGACGGTGGAGCCGATCTGAACATCGTTGGCGAGTGACTGCGGAATGCCGTAAGCAAACGGCTCGGACAGTGCACGCGTCGGGATGTCGAGGACTACGCTCGCATAGGCGGCGAGGGGTTCGGGTGCGGGCTCGGGCTGCGCCGGGGCGGCGGCAGGAGCCGCGGACTTCGGAGCCTCCTCCGGCTCCGGCGAACCAAACAGCGAAAGTTGCTCGGCCATGGCCCCAGCACCTCCTATCCCATACGTCTACAGAAACAAGAGCCCCGCTCTGAGTGAACGGGGCTCGGATAAAAACGTTTGCGCAGCGATTACAGCGCCATCGTGCGGGCGCGGTCGATGCGCGCCAGGCAGTCGTCGCGACCGACGAGCGCCATGGTCTCGCCCAGCGGAGGGCTCACCATGTTGCCGCAGACGGCGACGCGCACGGCCTGAAACACCACGCGCTTCTTGAGGTCCATCTGCTCGGGCAGCGGCTCAAGCGCGGCGTCGATGTTGGCGGCCGTCCACTCGTCCACACCCTCGAGCGCGGCCTTGGCGGCATCCAGAATGGCACCCATGCCTTCCTTGGCCAGGCCCTTGTTGACAGACTTCTCGTCATACTCGAGCGTCTCGGCCGTAGCAAAGATGGGAGCGGCGACGGTCACGGCGTCGGCCGGCATCTTGGTGCGCGGCTTAACGATGGCAGCGAGCGCGTCGATCCAATCCTCGCCGAACTCGACATTACCCTCGATGAGACCCGCCTCGTGCAGCTCGGGAACCATGATCTCGTCGGCAAACTGAGCATCGGACATGCCGTTGATGTACTCTGCGTTGACCCAGTCGAGCTTCTTGGGGTCGAAGGTAGCTGGGTTCTTGGAGATGCGGTCAAGCGAGAACTTGCTGGCAAGGACATCGCGCGGGATGATCGTGGTCTCGCCGTCGAGCGACCAGCCGAGCAGCGCCAGATAGTTGACGAAGGCGTCGGACAGGTAACCGGCGTCGCGGTACTCCTCCACCGAGGTGGCGCCGTGGCGCTTGGAGAGCTTCTTGCCGTCGGCACCCAAGATCATGGAGATATGAGCGAACGTAGGCACGGGCGCGCCGAGGGCCTCGTAGACCATGACCTGACGCGGGGTGTTGGACAGGTGGTCGTCGCCGCGGATGACATGGGTGATCTTCATCATGGCGTCGTCGACGACGGTCGCGAAGTTGTACGTGGGCGTGCCATCGGAGCGGAAGATGACAAAGTCGTCGAGCTCCTTGGCATCGAAGGTCACCTCGCCGTGGACGGCATCGTGGATGACGACGTCGCCGCGGTCCTCGGGCACCTTGATGCGCAGGACGTAGGACTCACCGGCCTCGATGCGGCGACGGGCCTCCTCGGGATCAAGATCGCGGCAACGACGCTGATAGCCCTGGAAGGGGTCCTTGCGGTCCTGCGCGGCCTTACGGTCGGCATCGAGCTGCTCCTTAGTGCAGAAGCAGGGATAGGCCTTGCCCTCGTCCCAAAGCTTCTGGGCGGCCAGTTTGTACAGGTCCAGGCGCTCGGTCTGGGCGTAGGGGCCATAGTCGCCGCCCACCTCGGGACCCTCGTCCCAGTCCAGTCCCAGCCAACGCATGGCGCGCAGAATGATCTGCGTGTTCTCGTCGGTGGAGCGGGTGGGGTCGGTGTCGTCGATGCGCAGGATGAACGTACCGCCGTTTGCGCGGGCGAAAGCCCAGTTATAGATAGCGGTGCGGGCGCCGCCGATGTGCAGCTTGCCCGTCGGTGAGGGTGCAAAGCGGACGCGAACGTCTGATGCCATGGAAATCTCCTCGATTGCAGGATGGATGTCTAACCGCACCAGTATAAAGCATCAAAGCAACCTCCGCACAAAGGGCACCGACCTACTCATTGGGGACAGACTTAAATGACCATTCTTTGGGCAACCTGTCGACACTTAGGTAAGACCGATCATTTAAGTCTGTCCCCAATGAGTAGGTGCGGAAAGGGTGTGAATGTTTGATTTACGCGCTATGATGTGCCATTGCATAGAGAGCCCGGCGGAATGGTAACGGTCGCCGGGACACGTTTTTGAAAGGACAATCATGTCAGAAGAACTTCGTTCCATCCCGCCCCAACACGGGTCCTTTGTTTTTACGTCGGAGTCGGTGACCGAAGGTCATCCCGATAAGATCGCTGACCAGATCAGCGACGCCGTCCTCGACGCAATCCTTGCCAAAGAAATAGAGCTCCAGGAGCAGGGCTACATCGCCCCCAACGGCGTGCCCGCCAACGTGGAGAACGTCCGCTGCGCTTGCGAGACCCTCGTGACCACCGGCACTGTCATCGTCGCCGGCGAGATTCGCACCCAGGCCTACGTCGACGTACAGGAAATCGCCCGCGGTGTTATCCGCCGCATTGGCTACAACCGTGCCAAATTCGGTTTTGACTGCGACACCTGCGGCGTTATGAGCCTCATCCACGAGCAGTCGCCCGATATCGCCCAGGGCGTCGACGAGTCCTTCGAGACCCAGACCGGCGCCACCACCGACCCGATCGACCTGATCGGCGCCGGCGACCAGGGCATGATGTTCGGTTATGCCTCCAACGAGACCAAGACCCTCATGCCCATGCCACACTACCTGGCAAGCCGCCTGGCCGAGCGCCTGGCCGCCGTGCGCCACGACGGCACCCTCGCCTATCTGCGTCCCGACGGCAAGACCCAGGTCACCGTGCGCTACGAGGAAGGCAAGCCCGTCGAGGTCACGACCATCGTCATCTCCACGCAGCACGCCGCCGAGATCGAGGACATGGGCAAGATCAAAGCCGACCTCATCGAGCACGTCATCACCCCGGTCATGGCCGCTGAGAACATGCCATGGGACAACGCGGACATCTACGTGAACCCCACCGGTCGCTTTGTCGTGGGCGGCCCCATGGGCGACACGGGCCTCACCGGCCGCAAGATCATCGTCGACACCTACGGCGGTTATGGCCGTCACGGCGGCGGCGCCTTTAGCGGCAAGGACTGCACCAAGGTCGACCGCTCCGCCGCGTATGCCGCGCGCTGGGTCGCCAAGAACGTAGTCGCCGCCGGTCTGGCCGACCGCTGCGAAGTTGAGCTTGCCTACGCCATCGGCGTTTCCAAGCCTCTCTCAATCATGGTCGACACCTTCGGTACCGCGCATGTTGCCGAGGACAAGATCGTCGAGGCCGTAGAGAAGACCTTCGACCTGCGCCCGGGCGCAATCATCCGCGACCTAGACCTACGTCGCCCCATCTACGAAAAGACGGCAGCCTACGGTCACTTTGGCCGAGAAGACGCCGACTTCACCTGGGAGAAAACCGACCGAGTCAGAGAACTCAAAGCAGCCTGCGGCCTGTAAGCTAACGGCAAAAGCTACAGCCAAGAAACAACGCACCAAAAGAAGTACCGGCTCCAACTGGTACTTCTTTTTTATTTAAAGGTGGTGAAGATGAGCCGACCTGGGACATGGAATAGGTCATAGGCCGATAAATTTCGCAGCAGAGCGACTCCAACCATGTATCCTAAGTTCCGAGGGCTTTGGTATTTGGTCGGTCGCGAGTTCCGCACGAGCCGGGGAGCACCTAATGTGCTCTCCGTGCGAGCAGGACTGCCCGAGCAGGCGACCAAATACCAAAGCCCTCGGAACGGCGGGACAGAGTATGCCCCGTCCCTCGGGACGACGGGATAGAACAGGAGCGCATATGGCAGGCAAGCCGCAAACATTAGCTACGACCTCGGCATTCGAGATCTTGGGCCCCGTCATGGTCGGCCCCAGCTCATCGCACACCGCCGGCGCCCTGCGCTGCGCCCAAGTTGCCGCCAGCCTGCTGGAAGGCCGCATAACCAAGGTCACCTTTGGCCTGTGGAACTCCTTCGCCCACACCTACCGCGGCCACGGCACCGATCGTGCGCTCGTCGCGGGCATCCTGGGCCTCGACACCGATGACGAGAACATCAAGCAGGCCTTCGACCTCGCACGCGAGCAGGGCCTCGAATATCACTTTGACATCAAGGGCGACGACGCCTCCATCCACCCCAACACCGTCGACATCGACATGGTCGACGACACGGGCGCCACGGCACAGGTCCGCGGTGAGAGCCTAGGCGGCGGCAAGATGCGCATCAGCCGCATTAACGGCGTCGGCGTCGACATCTCGGGCATGTACTCCACACTCTTCGTGGCGCACTACGACGTCCCCGGCGTGCTCGCCGCGCTCACGAACCTGCTCGCCTACGCACACGTGAACATCGCCTTCTGCCGCACCTACCGCACCGAAGTGGGCGGCCAGGCCTACTCCGTCTTTGAGACCGACGGCGCGCCCGACGACACCGTTATCCCCATGCTACGCAAACTCGACAATGTCGATTACGCGACCTTTATCGAGCTCCCCGGTTCTGCCTCGTCGCTCTCCCCCGGTGTCTCGGCAAAGGAGATCTTCGACGACGGCGAGCAGCTGCTCGATGCGTGCGCCGAGCTCGGCCTGAATATCGGCGCCGTTATGGCCGTGCGCGAGGCGCGTCTGACCGGCGAGGCCCACGCTGTCGCCGCCATGCGCCGCGTGCTCGACGTCATGCGCGAGGAGACCACCACCCCCATCGTCAATCCGCAGCGATCGCTCGGCGGGCTTATCGGCGGCGAGGCTAAACTCGTCGATGCCACCGGCCGCAACGATTTGAGCACAAGCCTGATGGGCACCGTTCAAACCGACGCCGTGGCCCGCGCGATGGCCGTGCTCGAGCGCTCCGCCACGATGGGCGTGATCGTCGCAGCTCCGACGGCAGGATCCGCGGGTGTCGTGCCCGGCTGTGTGCTGGCGCTCGCCGATCACCTTCAGCTCGACGACGAGCAAGTCATGGACGCGCTCTACTGCGCAGCCGCTATCGGCCTCAACCTCACCACGAGCGCCTGCGTCGCCGGCGCCGAGGGCGGATGTCAGGCCGAGGTTGGAAGCGCTGCCGCCATGGCCGCCGCCGCGAGATAGCCCGACGCCGTCGACTCCACATACCCCTCCACACCGGTCATCTGCCCGGCGAAGCGGATGCGCGGCGCTCGCCGGAGGCGGTAATACCGGTCGAGCAGCTGCGGGGAATTTAAATAGGTGTTGCGGTGCATGACGCCATAGCGCACGAACTCCGCGTTCCGCAGCGCCGGGATCATGGAAAAGACCCGCTTCTGCTCCGGGAACAGCAGGTTGGTCTGGAACCCCACGATATTATACATGGTACCGGCGGCGTTTTCCCGCCGCAGCTGGATATTGGCCCACGGACGGTGTCCGGTGCGGGGGTCTCGCAGCC
>CALBOJ010000119.1 GCA_937896835.1 uncultured Collinsella sp. | reverse complement strand
CATCTACGACAACATCATGTACGCCGAGCTCAACACCAAGAGCGACTACTGCCAGGTGTGCGGCTACGACGGTGAGATCAAGATTGTCGAGGATGACGGCAAGCTGGTGTGGGAGTGCCCTAACTGCGGCAACCGCGATCAGGAGAAGATGAATGTTGCCCGTCGCACGTGCGGCTACATCGGTACCCAGTTCTGGAACCAGGGCCGAACCGAGGAGATCCGCGACCGCGTGCTGCATCTCTAATACCGCTCCGGGGCTGAGCCGGGAGGGCCGCTTGGGCATTTGCTCGCTATTTCGGACAGTCCTGCGCAAGACGAAGGCCACATTGAGTGGCCTTCTTTGCGTGCGGAACTCATATCGAGCAAAAGCCCAAGCGTCCCTCTCGGCTCAGCCAAGTTGACGTAGCTGAGATACGGCATGCGGTCTGCTCACTCCTCGAAGTTCTAAGAGGAAATGAGTTGACTTGCAACAACGCTTTGCTTGCGATGGCGGTTGAGTTGCAACAAGGTTTTTATTGGACCTCGAACCCTATACTCGATGTTCGCTTCGTTCATTGAGTTACCCTTTGCATGAGGCCGGGACATATCGTCCCGCCCGCAGTTTCGCAGGCCGAAGGCCGAGAATGTTTGAGGACGGGATGATATGTCCCGGCCTCCCGGGAGAGTTACCTATGAATTACGCGAACATTAAGTATTTCGACATTGCTGATGGGGAAGGCGTTCGTACTTCTCTGTTTGTGAGCGGGTGCCGTCGTGGGTGCAAGAACTGCTTTAACTCTGTCGCGTGGGACTTTGCTGCGGGTGAGCCGTTCGATTGTGCCGTCGAGGACAAGATTATCGAGAGCCTCGACCATCCCTTTATCGATGGCCTGACGATTCTGGGCGGCGAGCCTATGGAGCCCGAGAATCAGGCGGGGCTTGTTGACTTTATCGAACGCGTGCGTGCGGCCTATCCCGCGGGGTCGGGCAAGACCATTTGGTGCTTTACCGGCGACGTGCTCGAGGAGCTTATGCCGGGTGGTCGTCACCATACCGAGGCGACGGACCGTATCCTTGCCTGCCTCGATATGTTGGTGGATGGCCCGTTTGTTCAGGATCTGTACGATATCTCATTGCGTTTTAGGGGCTCGAGCAATCAGCGCGTGATTGATATGAACGCCACGCGCGCCCGTGCTGTGCGCGAGGGCGTTGCGCTTTGCGACGCTGTGGAGCTTTGGCGGGACGATCCGGTCTATTCGACCCATACTATGTAGCTTGTGGCCGATGCCAAAGGGCGTGGTACCATAGCGCGAACGCAAAATCGGAAAAGTGAGGCCCAGATGGTCGATCAGGAAAAAGTCGAGGCCGCCATTAAGCTGTTGCTTGAGGGCATAGGCGAGGACCCAACTCGTGAGGGCCTGCTGGAGACCCCGGCGCGCGTTGCCCGTATGTATGGTGAGATCGCCGGTGGTATGGACCAGAGTGCCGAGGAGCACCTGTCCAAAACCTTTGCCGTCGCTTCGAACGATTTGGTTATCGAGCGCGACATCACGTTCTACTCGCTGTGCGAACATCATCTGCTGCCGTTTTATGGCAAGGCCGCCATTGGTTATATCCCTAACGGTCGGGTGGCTGGGCTTTCCAAGCTCGCCCGCACGGTTGAGGTTTATGCCCGCCGTCTTCAGCTGCAGGAGCAACTGTGCGCACAGGTTGCCGATGCCCTCATGGATTATCTCGCTCCCCAGGGAGCGATTGTGTTGATGGAGGCCGAGCATATGTGCATGACGATGCGTGGCGTGCAAAAGCCCGGCACCAAGACCGTGACGCTTGCTCGCCGCGGCGTCTTTGAGACCGATCCCGCGCTCGAGGAGCGTTTCTTTAGGATGCTGGGCCGCTAACCATGAGAGTCGTCAACGACTTTACATCGAAGACCGATGAGGGGACGTCGCGTCGCGGCTTTATGGCTTCGGGCCTGGCCCCCTTTGGTGCCATGCCCCGCATTGATTACATTTGTGCCAACGGGCTGTTCCGGCGGCACCTGGGCAACATCGTACAGTTGGAATCGGGGCGCATCTTCTGCCGCCACGGTATTGACCATCTGCTCGATGTCGCTCGCATTATGTGGATCAAGAATCTCGAGGAACAGCTCGAATTTGACCGCGAGGTCATCTACGCCACGGCACTTCTTCACGATATCGGCAAAGATGAACAGTATGAATCGGGTATATCCCATGATGTTGCAAGCGAACGCGTCGCTGATGCGATTCTCGGCGGCATGCCCGATGACGTGGCGTTTGAGCCGGCCGATGCCGCAGCCATTAAGACGGCCATTCTGGGCCATCGAAAGCTGCGCGTGAACAGCCAACCGCTTGAGCGTCTGCTCTATGCAGCCGACAAAGCGTCGCGTGCCTGCTTTGCATGCCCCGCGCGCAACGCTTGCAACTGGAGCGATGATAAAAAGAACCTGTCGATTCGCGTGTAGTTAGTTTGCGCGGTCGGGGTTCTAAACGAAGGAGACGATCGCGTTGAGTAACAAGAAACTGCCCGAGAATGCAACCAAGACCGAAGGCGCCGAGCTCGCCCGCCGTGGAAGGGGTGAAATATCCACCGCAACGGCGGTGCCTCACGTGAGCTATGACGATTTGCGCCATGCCGATCGTATTGTCATTGACGGCCTTGAGGTTTTTGCCAACCATGGCGTGTATCCCGAGGAGAACGCGCTGGGTCAGAAGTTCATCGTTTCTCTGGTGCTCTATGCCGACCTGCGCGCGGCGGGGGAGCACGATAACCTGGACGCCTCGATTGACTACGGCTCGGTGTGCCACGATGTCGATGGCTATCTGCGCGAGCATACGTTTAAGCTCATCGAGGCGGCAGCCGAGGGGACAGTCCAGATGCTGCTGCGCCGTTATCCCTCGCTGCTTGGTGTGCGCATAAAGCTCGATAAGCCGTGGGCTCCTGTTGGCCTGCCCCTGGCAAGCTGCGGCGTCGAGATCGAGCGCGTGCGCTAACCGGTTCTAATACGTCTCTATGGGTGGCTGCTTGAGCCGCTGCGACAGAGCCCTGTTGTTGGGGCAGTACGTGTCGAGCAGCGCGTGAAACCGATGATTGTGGCTCGGCTCGAGCAGGTGGACGAGCTCGTGGGCGACAACCATGTCAAGGCACTCGACGGGGTAGGCGGCAAGTTCTCGTGCGATGCGAATGGCGCCGGTTTTGGGCGTGCATGATCCCCAGCGCGTTTTCATGCTGCGCACGGAAACGCGGGAAACGGCGACACCCATTGCGATTTCGTATGCGTGCACCATATCACGCAGCGCCGATGTGACTTCGGACGTATAGAGCTGGTCAATATGGGCTTGGATCTCACTGGGCGTTAAGCCGTCGAGGGTCGCATTCCACTTGGCCTGCGGACGTTCGTCTGGCTCGTCGGCACCCATAAAACTTGCGAAGGTGGCCTGCTTGGGCCGCGGTGCGGGTGATGCAAAGTTGTGATCGAGTGCGTCCTGTACCGTGATGGGCTTGCCCCAAAGCGCAATGATGGACGAGGGGCTGAGCGGCTCTCGTGCCGTCGCCTGACGTTGCTCGCGCTGGGCAAGCCGGCTGATAATCCAGGCGCTGTTGCGCTTCACAAACGCTTCGATGCGCTCGCGACTGGCGCCGAGCGGTGCGCTGGCGTGGACCTCACCGCTCGATGTGACGCGTAGGTTGAAGTTCTTGACGCGCTTTTTGGTAACGACGACGGGGATGGGCGTCCCATGCGGTCGGGATACGGAAATCGTAAACTGCTGCGTCAAAAGCGGTCCTTCAGATTGGGGACGGGCCGGCATGTCAACCGTTCGGCATGCCGACCTGCTCAAGGGATGTGAAATTAATAACGCTCAAAGAAGGCAAGCGCGTTGTCGCTGCAGAGCTTTTGCATCACGGTCTTGCCAAAATGCTTGGAAAGCATGTTCTGGAACTCGGGCATCTTGCTGGCATCGGAGAGGAAAGCGGGCACCGTGGCACCGTCCCAGTCGCCGCCGAGTGCGATGACGTCCTCGCCGCCCAGGTCGAGCCAGTGCTCGATATGTGCCGCTAGCTGGTCGAAGGTGACGTCTGCGGCGGTCTTGTCGGTTGCGTCGTTGGAAAGGAACTCGCTGCAGTAGTTGAGGCCGACGATACCGCCCATGTCGCGAATGGTGCGGAACTGGTCGTCGGTAAGGTTGCGTTTGACGCCGCAAACCGCACGGGAGTTGGAGTGGCTGGCGACGAAGGGACGCGTGGCGTGGGCGACAACCTCGTCAAAGCACTCATCGTTGAGGTGGGAGACGTCGAGTACCATGCCGGCGTGCTCCATCTGCGTAAGTGCCTCGATGCCGGCGCCGGTGAGGCCGGCGTGGGTGTCGTGGCCGCTCGCGAGCGGCCCCTGCGCATTCCAGCTGAGTGACGACATAAGCACGCCCAAGCTCTTGAGCACTTCGATCAGCGCGGGGTCCTCGGCAAAGAACGTGGCGTTTTCGATGGTGTGGATGCAAGCGACCTTGCCGTCCTTGAGCGCGGGGCGAATGTCTGCGGCGCTGCGCACGTTGACCATACGGTCGTGGTTGAGCATTGCCTGGCCGCTCATATGCGCCATGATCTGCGCCTGGAAGCGCGCGGCGTGGGCGGTGGGAATCTCGTCGGGGACAAACGTGGCGAAGCACTGTGCCCACGGCGTGTTGCCGATCTTTGCGAGCGAGATGGCACAGGCGTTACCCTCGATGAGGTCGAAATCTTGCGGATGCGTTTCGTCGCCGGGGAAATAACCGTCGGTGCCGGCGGTAAAGCGCAGGTCGAGATCGAGCGTGGCCCAGCCGATTCGGTCGGCGGTGTCGCAGTGTAGGTCAAATACGGGATATGCCATGGTTCCTCCGGTTGCAGCGTTTCTTTGCAAACTGTCTTCAAATTGTATGACTAGGGTATAGTTAGCGCCATATGTTCATGGCGGCCCGTGTTGTGCGCCGCCCTTATCACGGAGGTTTCCATGTCCAACCAGGGCAAGAAGGTCAAGACTCATTATCGCGGCACGCTCGACGACGGCACGCAGTTCGATAGCTCCTACGATCGCGGTGAGCCGCTGGAGTTCACCTGCGGCGCCGGCCAGATGATCAAGGGCTTCGACGCCGCTGTTGTCGACATGCAGGTGGGTGAGAAGAAGACCGTGCACATTCCTGCTGCCGATGCCTACGGCGAGCACAATCCCGAGATGGTTCTGACCTTCCCGGCCGAACAGGTTCCCAACATCGAGCAGATTGAGAAGGGCATGAAGCTCTTCTTGTCCACGCCGAGCGGTATGCCCGTCCCCGCCGTGGTCATCGATGTAACGCCCGAGGCCGTGACGCTCGACGCCAACCACGAGCTGGCCGGTAAGGACCTCAACTTTGATATCGAGCTCGTCGAGGTCGAGGACTAGAGTATGCCTGAACGCTTGGTTTCGACGACATGCTTGGGAAATCTCAACGATCCGTCCTATGAACTCCTGCTTCGCCGGAAGTTGGGCGGCGTCTTTGAAGTTGACGAGCTACTGCTCGATTGGGACCAGGCTGATGCATGCGCGTTTGTGGGCGTGACGGAACTGGGGCGCACGATCGATGTTCGGTTGGATACTGCCGAGGGCGGTCGTCTTGCCGATGGCGACGTGCTCACCATTGACCGTTCGGGCATGGTGCCCGTGGTGGTTGTCGTGCGCCTGCGCAGCGCCGAGGTCTATTTGGTCGAAGTCGACCGCATGGATCCGATTGCGCTCGCGCATGCGTGCTGGGAGATCGGCAACATGCATGCGCCGCTCTTCCGGGGCGACTCGGACGAGCATACCGTGCGCATGTATACGCCGGTGCAGCCGGTTTTGGGCCGTATGCTTCGCGGCGTCGAGGGAGCTCGAATCTCGATCGTTTCGCGCGAGCTCGATGCGGGCCGACGCTTTGCGTCGAGCGCGGCCGATGTTGTCGTGAGCATGGCTCCGGACTTTACCATCGTTAAAAAGACGCGCGACTAAGCGCGCGTATGCGCAAGACGGGCTTTGAGGGGTGACCGATCAAGGTCCGTCTTGCTGTTGATAGGAGGCTTTGGGGGAAGCATATGGGTCTTGAGGGAATCAAGCTGATTGCATGCGATTTGGACGGCACGTTGCTGCACCCGGGGGAGCGCGAGCCGCGTTCCGAGGCCTTTGAGCTTATCGATGAGCTACATCGTCGCGGTATCGTGTTTATGCCGGCGAGTGGCCGTCAATATGCGAGCCTGCGCTACCTGTTTGCCCCGGTGGCCGATGAACTCGCCTATGTATGCGAAAACGGAGCCCTGGTCATGAGCGAGGGGCGTGCCGTGGTCAAGCGTTCTATGGAGCGTGGCCTGGCCATGGATATCGCGAATGCCGTGGTTGCGTACCCCCATGCCGACGTGACCCTTTCGTGCGAGGGACACCTCTACACCATGAGCAGCAACGATGCGTTTGTTGACCACCTGCGTTATGAGGTCCATTGTGATGTGGCGGTAGTCGACCGTCCCGAGGACATCGACGAGGACGTCATTAAGATTGCCTTCCAGACGCCCGAGGTGGAGCAGCCGGCGGCGCTGGAGTATTTTGTGCGTCGCTTTAGCGACCGGGTCGATGTGATGACGTCGGGAACCGAATGGACCGACTTTATCGGCTTTGATTCGGGCAAGGGGTCCGCGCTTGCCGATTATGGTTGTGCGCTGGGGATCTCACCTAACGAAATGATGGCGTTTGGCGATAACGAAAACGATCGCGACATGCTCAACGTGGTGGGCCATCCCTATCTGGTGGAGAGCTGCAATCCCAGCATGCGCGGTGTCAATGACCGTGTCCGCTACGTGCGCACGGTCGAAGAGGAGCTGCGTCGTCTACTTGCTGAGTAGGCATGTCCCAAACATCTACCGGCAGTTGGGGCAGAGACCCTCGAAGATGGTGTAGTGCGACGTGACGTGCCAGCCGATTTGCTCGGACGCCTTGGCGTCGAGCTGGGCATCGAAGGGGAGCGGTACGTCGATGACGCGGCTGCACGAGGTGCAGATGA
>CALBOJ010000118.1 GCA_937896835.1 uncultured Collinsella sp. | reverse complement strand
TCCAGCCATAAAAAAGCCTCCCATTTCTTGTGTCCAAGAAATGGGAGGCAGTTCAATATGGGCTGTGGGGTTTTCCTTTACCCATCGAGTTTATTCACGCAACAAAATAGACTGCTCCGCATCTCTTCCTAAGAGAGATACGGAGCAGTCCCGCAATTACATCTAATAGCAGAAACGTCGATTAACGGCGGGCCGCCTTAACAAGCTCGGCAACCTTGGCGACGACCTCGTCAATCGCCACGTCCTCGCGCTCGCCCGTGGCACGGTCCTTGAGCTCAACGGTGCCATTCTTAAGGCCACGCTTGCCAAGCACCACCTGATACGGGAATCCCATAAGGTCGTTATCGGCAAACTTAAAGCCGGGACGCTCGTCACGGTCGTCGACGACGACCTCGATACCCTCGGCGCACAAGCCCTCGACGATTTGGTCGCAGACGGTTGCGCACTCCTCCTTCTTGGGATCGAGCGGAATCACAGCGACCTCGTACGGGGCAACGGAAACCGGCCAGACGATACCGTGCTCGTCGTTGTGCTGCTCCACGACGGCAGCAAGCGAGCGGGACACGCCCACGCCGTAGCAACCCATGATAAGCGGCTTCTCCTTCCCGTCCTCGTCCATAAAGGTGGCGCCCATGGCCTCGGAATACTTGGTACCCAGCTGGAAGACCTGCGAGACCTCGATGCCGCGAGCAGCAGAGAGCGGCTTGCCGCAGTGCGGGCAGGGATCGCCGGCAACGACGGTGACCAGATCTGCCCACTCATCGACGGTAAAGTCGCGCTCGGGGCAGGCACCGGTAAAGTGATAATCGACCTCGTTGGCACCGCAGGCCCACTGCTTGGACTCGCGCAGGCTCTCGTCGCACACCAGACGGATGCCCTCGGGCAAGTTAACCGGTCCGATAAAGCCCTTGTGCAGACCGTAGGTCTGAAGCTCCTCGTCCGTCATCATGCGATAACCCTTGCCAAAGACATGCTCGGCCTTGCAGTCGTTGAGCTCATGATCGCCCGGGACGATGGCCACGACGGGCTTGCCCTCGGCATCGATGAGCGCCAGGGACTTGCGCGTGCCGTTCTCGGGGAACCCAAAGAACTTAGCAACGGCCTCAATGGTGCCCATGCCCGGAGTCTCGACCTTGGTAAGCGTACCGTCACCGGGACCCTCAGTCACGATGACCTTGGTGCTTGCAGCCTCATCATCGGCGGCAAAACCGCAGTCATCGCAATAGACGAGAGAAGCCTCGCCGGCGTCGGCCAAAGCCATGTACTCGACGGAGGTATCGCCACCGATCTCGCCGGAGTCGGCAACGACGGGCAAGGCCTTGATGTAGCAGCGCTCGCAAATGTTAGCGTAGGCCTGCTTCATCTTGTCATACTCCTCCTGCAAGCTCTCCTGCGTGGCGGAGAAGCTGTAGGCATCCTTCATGATGAACTCGCGACCGCGCATCAGGCCAAAACGGGGACGGAACTCGTCGCGGAACTTATCCTGGATGTGATAGAGGTTCACTGGCAGCTGCTTATAGGAGCGCAGCTCGTTGCGCACCAGGGCCGTGACGGTCTCCTCGTGCGTGGGGCCCAGCACGAACTCGCGACCATGACGGTCGTCAAAGCGCACAAGCTCCTTGCCATAGGCATCGATACGGCCGGACTCACGCCACAACTCGGCGTCGACCATAATGGGCATCATAAGCTCCTGGGCGCCGGCGGCGTCCATCTCGTCGCGCACGATGTTCTCAATCTTGCGAATCGAGCGCCATGCGAGCGGCAGGTAGGAATACAGACCGGCGGCCTCCTTGCGGATCATGCCGGCACGGAGCAGCAGGCGGTGGCTGGCGAGCTCAGCGTCCGCCGGATCCTCTTTAAGCGTCGGCGCATAGAGCTTAGACATATACATTGCTCGGGTCATTTATTTCTCCTCAATAAGCTTGTCGACCTCTGCCATAAGCGCGTCGACAATTTGGTCCTCAGCTACTTTACCAATGATCTGGCCATGCGAAAAGAGCAAGGCCTGACCACGTCCGCAAGCAACGCCCAGGTCGGCATCAGAAGCCTCGCCGGGGCCATTAACGGCACATCCCATGACGGCAATCGAAAGCGGCGCGGAATAGTTCTTAAGCCGCTCGGTGACCTCCTCGGCGATGGGAATGAGGTTAACCTGGCAGCGGGCGCACGTGGGGCACGAGACAATCTCGGGACCACGGCGACGCAGGCCCAGCGACTGTAGAATTCCCCAGGCGACCGGCGGCTCCTCAACCGGATCGGCCGTGAGCGACACACGCATGGTGTCGCCGATGCCTTCGGAAAGCAAGATACCCAAGCCTACAGAGCTCTTGATGGTGCCCTGAAGCTTGGTCCCCGCCTCCGTCACGCCCAGGTGAAGCGGAACGTGGGGAATCTCACGTGACAGGGCTCGATAGGTATCGAGCGTCGTTTGCACGCTATGGGCCTTGGCCGAAAGCACAATGTTCGTAAAGCCGCGATCCTCAAAGTGCTTGACGAAGCGCTCGCTCGACATCACGAGCTTTTCGGGCTGCGTGAGGTCGTCGCGCTCGGCAATATCTTGCTCAAGCGAGCCCGCGTTCACGCCAATGCGAATCGCACAGCCCGCGGCACCCGCAGCATCGATCACCGCGTCAACCTTGGCCCAATCGCCGATATTGCCGGGATTGATGCGCAGCTTGGCGGCACCGGCCTCAACGGCACCAATGGCGAGCTTATGGTTAAAGTGGATATCGGCGACAATGGGCACCGGAGACTCGGCACAGATGGTGCGGAAGCCCTCAAGCGCGGCCTCGGAGGGCACGCTCACGCGCACGATATCGCAGCCAGCCTGCGCCAACGCGCACACTTGCGCAAGCGTTGCCTGGGCATCAGCGGTATCGGTGCAGGTCATAGATTGGACCACCACCGGCGCGCCGCCACCGATCTGCACGCCGCCCACATGCACGGGGCGCGTCAGCTCGCGAGGCAAAGGATGGGATAAAGACAATCCAAACACTCCCCTACAAAATAAATCGAAGGATGTCGGAACGAAGCATATAGACAAACAGCAGCGCAAAGAGCGCGATGCCCACATAGCTCACAATCGTCTGGACCTTGAGCGGAAGCTCGCGGCCCGCAATCTTCTGAATGATCTCGATGACTAGCTTGCCGCCATCGAGTGGCGGGATGGGCAGCAGGTTCATAAAGCCAAGCGAGAATGAAATGAGGGCGGCAAACGAAAGGAACGTGGCAGGGCCGGCAGCAGCAGCCTGTGAGGACATAACGCTAATACCCACGATCGAAGAGGACTGATCGAGAATCTCCATCGTATGCTGCGGCTGGAGCAGGCGCATCACGCCCTCCGCTGTCTGCACAACATAGGAGAACGACAGGCGAGCCGACGTGATGGGGTCTAAACGGACCACCTGCGTAGAGGCATACACACCTAGGCGATCGTCCTCTTTGAGCGCAACCGTGGTCGAATGCTGCTTGCCGTCACGCTCGTACTCAATGGCGATATCGTCCTTACCGGCAGCCTTGCCGATGGCATCGTAAACGTCCATCCAGGTAGAGCACGATACTCCGTCGACCGAAAGAATCGCGTCGCCGCCCTCGATTCCCGCCGAGGCGGCAATCGAGCCTTCGTCAACCTGGCCAATCACATTGGTATCCACCGGCACGGTGACACCTGCGATGGAATAGATGCTCATAAGGAGCAAAAAACCCGTCAGGATATTGACGATAATGCCCGCAAGCAGCATAAAGGCACGCTTGACAAAGCCCTGGCCCAAATAGGTGTGCGAGCGCTCGCGCGCAAGGAATTCGGCCTCGTCGCACGGCAGTTCCCATACATCGCCCTCGGCAGTCGCATGCCCGCGATCGAACCGACGGCCGTCAAAGGTGGTATAACCCGCCGCGTCACGCGGCAGAGTCTGGTACTTGGTGGGATAGTAGCTGGGCGAAGGCTTTTCCCCTTCTTCATACCAGGGAGCGATAGAGCCCCAGCCCAACAGCAAAGCACAGGCCTCGAGCACATCCTCCTCGGACAGCTCGAGCTCGACGGCAAGATCGGCCACCGTCACCCGGCCGTGGCGATAGATGGCCGCGAGCACGCGATCGGCACACGAGACATCGGTCGGATCCATGCCGCAGATGGCGGCATAGCCACCCAGCAGCAGCGGCGTCACGCCAAACTTAGTGCCGATGCGACGCGACGTGTGATGGATATCAAAGCGGCACGGCAGGCCCAAAAAGAACTCAGTCACGCGGACACCGCAGGCACGCGCCGCCAAAAAGTGGCCGCCCTCGTGCAAAAACACGAGGACGGAAAGCATCAGCAGGCCCCAAAAGACCGATGAGAGAACGCTCAGAACAGTATCCATAAAACGAAAAAGCAATCCTTATGGGTTAAGAACGGGTTGCGGCAAGCACCTGCGCGGCCTTTTCACGCGCCCACGCATCGATGTCGCGAAGCTGTTCAAACGAATCGACCGTCTGCGCATCGTGAGCATCCATGCAGGATTCCACAATGCGGTCGATATCGGTAAAGCTGCAGCCATCATGCAGGAAGGCATCGACGGCGACCTCGTTGGCGGCATTGAGCACGCACGGCATGGTGCCGCCCGTCTTGCCGGCACGCTCGGCCAGCGCAAGGCAGCGGAAGGTATCCATATCGGCCGCGTCAAAGGTAAGCTGCCCTAGCTCGCGGAAATCGATACGCGGAGCCGGCGTATCCCAACGCTCGGGATACGAGAAGGCAAACTGGATGGGAATACGCATGTCGGATGCGCCGAGATGCGCCATCACGGAGCCGTCGGCGAACTCGACCATAGAGTGAATCTTGGACTGACGCTGCACGACCACGTTAATGAAATCGAGGTCGCAGTTAAACAGATGCATGGCCTCAATGCGCTCCAGGCCCTTGTTCATGAGGGTGGCGGAGTCAATGGTGATCTTGGCACCCATGGCCCACGTGGGATGCGCGAGGGCATCGGCACGCGTCACGCGATCGAGCTCGTCGCGCGTGCGGCCAAAGAACGGACCGCCCGAGCAGGTGAGCCAAATGCAGTGGGCCTCGCGCGGGTTCTCCCCCAGATAGCACTGGTAGATGGCGGAATGCTCAGAGTCGACCGGAATAAGCTGGCCCGGTTGTGCCAACGGCATAAGCAAGTCGCCACCGACGACGAGGGACTCCTTGTTGGCAAGGGCAAGGCGCTTATTCGAGGTCAAGGCCGCATGGCTCGCCTCGAGACCGGCGGCGCCCACAATAGCGACAAGCACGCAGTCGACATCGTCGCGATGCGCGAGCTCGCAAACCGCCTGCGCGCCAACGCCGAGCTTCGTTCCCTCGGGCAACTCCTGCAGCACGGCGTCATCGCCATGATCGACATCGGCCACGGCAACCGCCGGAACCGAGAACTCGCGGGCAGCGGCAACGAGCTCGGAGGTACTGGAGTTAACGGCCAGCGCCGTCACCTGCAGGCGATCGGCATGCTGGCGGCACACATCGAGCGCCTGGGTGCCGATAGAGCCCGTACAACCCAAGATGGCAACGCGAAGGCGTCCATCGGGGCCATACGTCGTCTGGAAGGACATTACAGCACGCCTCCGATCATCAGCAACAGCTGCGCGGTGATGCAGCCAAAGATAAGCGAGTCGCTACGGTCGAGCATTCCGCCGTGGCCCGGGATAAGGTTGCCGGAATCTTTGACGCCCACACCGCGCTTGATGCGCGACTCGATAAGGTCGCCGATAACGCCCAGAATGGACACGACCACGCCGCACAGCAGCGCATAGGGCAGGCTGAGCTTGTAGAAGTGCGTCGCCCACAGGATGAGCCAAATCAAAACCGAGCCCAAGATGCCGCCGGCAAACCCCTCCCAGCTCTTTTTGGGAGAGATCTTGGGAACCATCTTGTGCTTGCCGATACGGCTGCCCACGATGTAGGCAAACGAATCGGAGACCCAAAGGGACGCGCAAACGCCCACTGAAAGCAGGGCGCCGGCAAAACCGGGCACGGCATCGCGCAGCAGCACGATAGCCGACAGCATAAAGCCAGTGTAGATGGGACCCATGAGCGTCACGGCCACATCAGAGATGCGGGTACGCGGCGACCAGACATACCAAATGCCCACAGCGAGCATCAAGGCAAAAAGCAGGGCATTCAGCAACATCGAATCGCCCAACGCCGACAGCGGAAAGAGTACGGCGGCAGCGATACCCATGCGCTCGTTAGCCATCTTGCCATCGAGCCTTGTCATACGGAAAAACTCATAGCAGCACAGACCGCTCATGACAGAAACAAAGATGGCCGTGGGCACGATACCCAAAACCAGGCACAGGATAAAGACAACGGCGTAGACGATACCGGCGGCGGCACGGGTAATAAAGCCCGCCAGCCACGAACCGGTGCCGCTCTTTGCTGCAGGTGCTCCCGCAGCGGCAGCCTTGCGCGCAGGCGCCGCGGAAACTGGCGTCTTGGGAGCAGATGCCTTGGGACGATCGGACACGATTAAGCCTCCTCGGTCTTGCTCAGTCCACCAAACCTACGGTCACGGCCCTGATAGGCCAAAATGGCGTCGACAAGGCCCCAACGATCAAAGTCGGGCCAATAGGTATCGGTGACGTAGAATTCGGAATAAGCCACCTGCCACAGCAGATAGTTCGAAAGGCGCAGCTCACCAGAAGTGCGAATCACAAGCTCAGGATCGGGAAGGCCGGCGGTATAGAGGTGGGAAGCCACCATGTCGTCATCAATTGCGGCAGGATCGATCTTACCGGCGGCAGTGTCGAGTGCGATTTGACGGACAGCGCGGGTAATCTCGGCACGCGCGCCGTAGTTGACGGCAAGCGCCAGCGTCATACCGGTGTGATCGGCGCACTCGGCAAGACCGCGTTCAAAAACGTCGCGGGTCTTCTTGGGCAGCGCGGAAATGTCACCCAAAAAGACAACGCGCACATTTTCGCGCTTCAGAAGCGGCAGCTCGTCGATGAACGTCTTGGCAAACAGATGCATCAAGACGTTGACCTCATGCTGCGGACGGTTCCAGTTTTCGGTAGAAAACGCATAGGCCGAAAGCACGTCGACGCCCAGACGCACGCAGGCAGTAATAATCTCGCGAAGGGAGACGATACCCGCCTTGTGGCCCTCGGTGCGTGCAAGACCGCGCGATGTGGCCCAACGACCGTTGCCGTCCATGATGCACGAGATATGGTGCGGAATGTTATTGAGGTCAAGGTCGGAAAAACCGACGCCCGCAGGGGCGTCGGCAAAGTACTCGACCAGTTTATGCTCGTCGTATTGCACCTTAGATCTCCATGACCTCGGCTTCTTTTTCCTTCAGAAGCTCCTCGACCTTGGCGACATAATCATCGGTGTGCTTCTGGACCTTGGCCTGCTCGCGACGGACATCGTCCTCGGTGAGCTCCTCATCGCGCTCGAGCTTGTTGTTGAAGTCGCGACGGATGTTACGGATAGACACCTTGGCCTGCTCAGCGTACTCGCGGCACTCCTTGACGAGCTCGCGACGGCGCTCCTCGGTGGGAGCCGGGAACGGCAGACGAACGACGGTGCCATCGGAGTTGGGGGTAATACCCAGATCGGAAGCGCCGATGGCCTTGACGATAGCGTTGATGAGCGCCTTGTCCCACGGCTCGATGAGCAGCATGTGGGCCTCGGGGGTCTTTACGGCGGCAACCTGCGTGACCGGCGTGGGAACACCGTAATAATCGACGGTGATGTCGGACAGAATGTTGGCGTTGGCGCGGCCGGTACGAACCTTGGAGAAGTTGTGCTTGAGCGACTCGAGCGACTTGTCCATGTGGGCGGTGATGTTCTCTGCCATGCTTAATCCTCCTGATAGACGAGCGTGCCGACGGGCTCACCCGAAAGCGCGCGCTTGACGGTGTCCTCGCCATCGATGTTGAGGACCAAAATCGGCATACGGTTATCCTGGCACAGCGCCGTAGCCGTGGAATCCATAACCTGCAGACCGCGGACAAGAACCTCGTGATAGGTAATCTTGTCAAACCGGACAGCGTCGGCGCACTTGACGGGATCCTTGTCGTAGATGCCGTCAACCTTGGTGGCTTTAATCAGAATCTCGGCGCCGATCTCGCACGCACGAAGAGCCGCGGCGGTGTCGGTCGTAAAGTAAGGATTGCCCGAACCGGCGGCAAAAATAACGACATTACCCTTGGAAAGGTGGTTGATGGCGCGACGTCGAATATAGGGCTCGCAGATCTCGTTCATCTGGATAGCGCTCATCACACGGCAGGGAACGTCGTTATGCTCGAAAGCATCCTGCAGGGCGAGCGCGTTCATAACGGTCGCGAGCATGCCCATGTAGTCGGCCTGAGCACGCTCCATGCCACCGGCAGCGCCGGCCATGCCACGGAAAATATTGCCGCCGCCGACAACGACGCCGACCTCATGGCCAACGGCGAGCAGCTCCTTGACCTGCTTGGCAAGATGGTCGGTAACCTTGGGGTCAATGCCATATTGGCCGTCGCCCATCAGTGCTTCGCCGGAAAGCTTAAGAAGCACGCGTTTATATCGGATGTCGGACAAAGCGATCCTCCTTTAATTAGACTCTCAATATGATATCAAAGGCTCTGATAAGAGCCATGAAAAAGCAGGCTGTGAGTAAAACCCACAGCCTGCTCATTACCAGCTACAAGAGCTTATTTACTCGCCACGGACCAGACGGTCAAAGGCAACGACGGTAATGGTGTCGCCGAGCTCCTTGGAGACCTGCTCAGCGTACTTCTTGATGGTGAGGGAGCTGTCCTTGATGAACTCCTGCTCGGTGAGCACGGACTGCTTGTAGAACTTCTCCAGACGGCCGACAGCCATCTTCTCCTGGATAGCCTCGGGCTTGCCGGACTCGGCAGCCTGGGCCATGTAGATCTGCTTCTCGTGCTCGACGGTCTCGGCCGGAACCTGATCGCGGGTGGCGCAGATCGGTGCGACGGCGGCAACCTGAAGGGCAACGTCGTGAGCGAAGGTCTTGAAGGACTCAGCCTGAGCGGTCTCGGCCTTCTCGAAAGCAAACTCGACGAGGACGCCGATCTTACCACCCATGTGGATGTAAGAAGCGAGCGCGCCGTTCTCGGCCTTGCGGGCAGCGAAGCGGGAGATCTTCATGTTCTCGCCCATGATGTGAATCATCTCGGTGAGCTCGGAGGAAACGGTCTCCTCGCCCATCGGCTTCTCGAGCAGAGCGTCGACGTCAGCAGGCTCGGTGGTAGCGACAACCTCAGCGACCTTGGAAGCAAAGCCAGTGAACTTGGCGTTGGAGCCAACGAAGTCGGTCTCGCAGGAGAGCTCGAGCAGAGCGCCGGTCTTGCCATCCTCGGAGACGAACGCGGCGACAGCGCCCTCGTTGGTCTCACGGCCAGCCTTCTTGGCAGCCTTGGCAAGGCCGTTCTTACGCAGAACGTCGACAGCGGCGTCCATGTCGCCGTCAGCCTCGACGAGAGCCTTCTTGCACTCCATCATCGGGGAGTCGGTCATCTCGCGGAGCTGCTTGACCATAGCGGCGGTAATCTGGGCCATTGTGGTTCCTTTCAAAGAGATGAAAAAGAATTAACTAAGACTGATTTACTCGGCCTTGGGCTCAGCGGCCATCTCGGCCTCGGAGACCTGCTCCTTGCCGGAGCCAGCGAGGCAGGCGTCAGCCATGAGCTCGCACATAAGGGTGACAGCAGAGATAGCGTCATCGTTGCAGGGGATGCCGTACTCGACCTCGTCGGGATCGGAGTTGGTGTCGATCAGAGCGACGACGGGGATGTTCAGGCGCTGAGCCTCCTTGATGGCGTTCTCCTCGCGCTTGGTGTCGATGACGAAGAGAGCCTGGGGCAGACCCTTCATGTCGCGGGCACCACCGAGGTTGGTCTGGAGCTTGGTGAGCTCCTTGCCGAGAACAGCCTGCTCCTTCTTGGGGAGCACTGCCATGCGGCCGTCCTCGACCATGGCCTCGAGCTCCTCCATGCGGTTGATGCGGGAGCGGATGGTGACGAAGTTGGTCAGCATGCCGCCGAGCCAACGCTGGTTGATGTAAGGCATGTTGGCGCGCTCAGCAGCGTTCTTGACGGCCTCCTGAGCCTGCTTCTTGGTGCCGACGAACAGCACGTTGCCGCCCTTGGCGACGTTCTTGACGAAGGTGTAGGCCTGGTCGGCGTCGAGGATGGTCTGCTTGAGGTCGAGGATGTAGATGCCGTTGCGCTCACCGAAGATGAACGGCTTCATCTTGGGGTTCCAGCGACGGGTCTGGTGACCGAAGTGGCAGCCGGCCTCGAGCAGGGTGCGGATATTAATCTTGGTAGCCATGTTAAACCTCCTGTGGTTTGCCTCCGCGCGGGGTCATCCTCCAAAACCAACCCGGACATGTGCTACCAAAGCCCGGGCACCACGGTATGAAGTAGCCGCGCGTGCGTGATAAAAACCTGTTGCCGTGAAGCAACCCGATGAATGATAGCAGGAATGCATCTTCCTGCCAACCCGCAATCAAAACCACACACCTGAGCGCGGCGCGGGACGTCCCAGCCACTATTCGCCGCGGGGATGGGCTTGAGACACAGCCCGCTTAAGCCGATCGGGTGTGAGATGCGTGTAGATCTGCGTCGTGGACAGGCTCGCATGGCCCAGCAGCTCTTGAACCGAGCGCAGGTCCGCACCGCCCTCGAGCAAGTCGGTCGCAAAGGTATGGCGCATCGCATGCGGGGCGATGTCGGCAGGCATGCCGGCGAGCGTCGCCAGCGTATGAAACCGCCGCCTGAGCATGGCGGCACTCATGCGATTACCGCGCGCCGATATAAGCAGCGGATGCGGCCCGGTAACGGGGTCACGACGCTTTGCCTGAGCGAGCAACTCCGGCCTCCCCTCCTCAATATAGAGACGCGTCGCCTCGAGCGCACGACGATACAGAGGGACGATACGTTCTTTGCTCCCCTTGCCCCACAGGCGCAGCGTGCGTTCGGACCACGCAATGGACTCCACATTGAGTGCTGCGAGCTCAGAGATACGGGCGCCCGAGGCATAGAGCAGCTCGAGCATCGTCGCATCGCGCAGTCCCGCGGGTGTTGAGGTATCAGGCGTCTTGAGCAGCGCCTCCACCTGTTGGGTCGTCAGCACACCGGGTAGATCGCGCGGGAGCTTGGGCGAGGAAATTGCCGAGACCACATCGCCCTCCACGACCCCCTCGGCAGCCATCCATCGATAGAGCGATCGGATAGCCGACAGATGCGCCGCAAGCGTTCGGGGAGCCACCTGCCCACGCGAAAGCTCGGCAAGATAGCGGCGAATGGTGCGCACGTCGGCAGCGAAAGCATCGATATCCTCGCGCTCGCACCAGGCAGCGAAGCGCTCCAGCCTCGAGCCATAGGCCGTCACCGTGTTGGGAGAAAGTCCCTCGACACGTGAGATATAGGCGATAAACGAGTCGACGGTGTCGTACAGGTCAAAGGCTATGACCGGTCGCCTCCAAACAGATCAGGACGAGTGGCCAGATAGGCATCAAGGGCCTCGAGCGCACGGTCCGTATAGGCCTGGTAGCGGTCGCGCTTGCTGTGGCGCTTACCATCCTCGAGTGGCGGCACCAGGCCAAAGTTGACATGCATGGGCTGATAGCCCACGGTGGCAGGATCGGTCGCATAGCCCACGAGCGCACCCAGGGCACCCACACGCGGCAACTCGACGCCCGCGGCACCGATAGCATCGGCATAGGTGTTGAGCGCCGCGAGCAGACCTGTCGCCACGGCTTCCATGTACCCCTCGGTGCCGGTGATCTGACCGGCCAGGCGCACACCGGTACCGGGCACGGCGAAGGTGCCATCGAGCACGTGCGGGGCGTCGACAAAGGTATTGCGGTGCATGACACCGTAGCGGAAGAACTCAGCGTTCTCCAGGCCCGGCACCATATGGAAGACGCGCTTCTGCTCGCCAAAGGTCAGGTTGGTCTGGAAGCCCACCAGGTTATAGGCGGTCTTCTCCTTGTTCTCGGCGCGCAGCTGGATCGCCGCCCAGGGGCGACGTCCGGTACGCGGGTCGGTGAGGCCGACGGGCTTCATGGCGCCAAAGCGAATGGCGTCCTTGCCGGTGCGCGCAACTTCCTCGGCAGGTTGGCAGGCCTGGAACAGATCGCCGCCCTCAAAGTCTTTGAGCACCACGCGGTCGGCAGTGGTAAGTGCCTCGATAAAGGCCTCGTACTCCTCCTTGTTGAGCGGAGCGTTGAGATAGTCGCCGCTCCCCTGCTCCTCGTAGCGCGACTGCGAAAACAGCACGTCCATATCGAGCGTGGAGGCATCGACGATCGGCGCCGCGGCATCGAAGAACGCAAGGGCGTCGCCACCGACGAGCTTCATGACCTCTTCGCTCAGCGCCGGTGAACACAGCGGGCCCGCGGCAATGACCACGTGGCCCTCGGGAATCTGCGTGACCTCGCCGTGCGCGACCTCGATATTGGGACGGGCGGCAACCTCGGCCTCGACAAGCTCGGAAAACTTGACGCGGTCGACCGCCAGGGCACCGCCGGCGGGAACAGCCGCGCGATGGGCGCAATCGAGCAGGACTGAACCCATGCGCTTAAGCTCGGCCTTCAGCAAACCAGCCGCGGAATCCGGACGGGTCGACTTAAACGAATTGGAGCAGACGAGCTCTGCCAGGTGATCGGTATGGTGGGCCGGGGAGCTCACCTGGGGGCGCATCTCGCACAGCTTTACGGAAAACCCGCGATCCGCCAGCTGAATCGCGCACTCCGAACCCGCCAGACCGCCACCGATAACCGTCACCTGATCAAACAGCATCTGCAAACACCTTTCTAATTGACATGTTTTCCATTGTGACCGAAGGGTGTCTGGGCGTGAAGGGCAAACTTGGAGGGCGCATACCTTCCATCCATCATGCGCTCGATAAGGCCCTCGAGCTCAAGCGAACCCAGGAGCTTAAGTACGCCAACGGCATCGAGCGAGACGAGTGCCGCGATGTCGTCGACCTTGAGCGGAGAGGCGATGAGTGCATGCATCACGGTCTGCTGTGTTTGATCCAGGTCGGCAATGCCGGGAGCATCGGGGCGCGAGTAGCGCAGGGTGCCGTAGATGCGTGAAATAGCCATCTCGATAGATTCCTCGTCGATGATGCAGCAGGCACCGTTCGCAATGAGGTAATTCGTGCCACGCGACTCGGGCGATAGGATCGACCCCGGCACGGCAAGAAGTTCTCGCCCCAAATCCATAGCAGCCTCGGCTGTAGAAAACGTCCCGGAAGGCATACCCGCCTCGGATACAAAGAGGGCTTGCGACAGGGCCGCGATCACGCGATTGCGGCGCGGAAAGGCAAACTTGCGCGGACCCATGCCCCACGGAGAGATCGACACGACCGCGCCACCCGTATCGAGCGTGCGCGTAATAAGCCCCGCGCTCGAACGCGGGTAGACCACGTCGGCGCCCGTCCCCAGCACCACGACGTGTTTGCCGCCGGCATTGACCGCAGCCCAACCCGAGGCCTGGTCACAACCGACCGCGCCGCCCGAAACTACCGTCACGCCCGCCTCGACCGCAACCTTTGCCGCAAGCTCTGCCACGGCAAGACCATACGGAGAGGCCTTGCGCGCGCCGATGATGGAGAGCGCGGGCGTCGAAAGCACCTCGGGGTTGCCGCGCACATAGAGTGTCAGGGGTACATCAGAAAGCTCCAAAACGGTCTCGGGATACAACGCGTCACCTGGATGCAGCTCGAAGGTCCCCTCGGCCATCATTGGTCCCTCCTTCCCTGGTACATCGCCGCCTCGAGCACGTAGTCCTGCGTCACTTGCTCGCTCTCGGCGACGTCGGCGATGGTACGCGCGATACGCACCAGGCGCACGATGCCGCGGCCCGTGAGATGCGTGCGCTTCGACAGGCCGAGCACACACTTCTCCGCCGCATCATCGAGCTCAAAGGTCGAAACGACGCCGTCAATGGACCGTGTCTCGTCATCCTCGGCCTCGGCATCCGCATCGTCCATACGGGATTCGCGCCAAGCGCGAAAAGCGCGACCGCGCACAACGTAGTCACGTAACTCGGCAGACGACATACCCTCCGCACCCTCGATAATCACCTGAGGGTCGGGACGGGTCACATCGATCATCATGTCGATACGGTCGGCCAAAGGACCGCGCAGCTTTGACCGATAGCGCTCGACCATCGCCGCCGAGCAGCGGCATGGCACCTCACGGTCGCCCAAAAAGCCGCAGGGACAGGGATTGCTCGCAGCCAGCAGCTGAAAGCGCGACGGGAAGGTAAAGGCCCCGTCGACGCGCACGATCCTCACATAGCCGCGCTCGATGGGCTGACGCAGCGTCTGCAGCACACTCGTGGGAAACTCGGCAAGCTCGTCCAAAAAGAGCACGCCGCCATGAGCCAGGCTGATCTCACCCGGATGCACCGGGCGCCCACCGCCGATAAGACCTGCGGTCGAAATACTGTGATGGGGACTGCGGAAGGGCCGGGCCGTCACGAGGCCCCGGCCTGCGGGCATCTGC
>CALBOJ010000117.1 GCA_937896835.1 uncultured Collinsella sp. | reverse complement strand
TCAATGCCGCCTCGTTTCAAGGCACCTTGCTCGCTCTGGCGGGTTTTCGCTGTCGTTGCCAAAACATCGGCGTTGCCTTGGTAGTCATTGGGGACAGACATAAATGAGTAGTCATTGGGGCGTTCTTAAATGACTACTCAGGATGAGCGTCCAAAAATCCGCGCTCGTTCGATTGGCGCATGTCTACGCAGCGTAGGTTGTCGAGCCTGGCCTTCAAATGGATACTGACTGTCGAACCGGTTCACTCCATTTCTTCAATTTGATTGGACAGCCCATGAACCAGACACGGCAAACCAATGCCTCCCATACTTTTTTGGCAGCGCATGCCATCAAGCAGCTGCGCGAAGAGCGCGGCCTCACCCAGCGCGCCCTGGCGGAAAGCCTTGGCGTGACCGATAAAGCCGTCAGCAAGTGGGAATCCGGCCGCGGCCTTCCCGACATTTCCCTCGTTGAGCCTTTGGCCCAGAGACTCGGCATAAGCGTGGCTGAGCTTTTGGCTGGTGACATTCGGGCCAACGCCAACCGTGCAGGCAATATGCTCAAAGGCGTCTTTTACGTTTGCCCTATCTGCGGAAACGTTGTGCACGCGCTCGGAGAAGGCAGCTTTAGCTGCTGTGGCTCCACGATGTTTCCCCAGGAGGCCGAAGAGCCGGACGCGGACCACGCCTTTTCCATCGAGCGCATCGAGGACGATTGGTACGTCACGCTCGATCATCCCATGACCAAGGATCACTACATTAGCTTTGTGGCATATGCGACTATGGACGGCGTCTGCTTTAAGAAGCTCTATCCAGAGCAATCGGTGCAGCCGCGCTTCCATATTACCGGGCGCGGCAGGATATATCTTTACTGCAACCAACACGGGCTCTTTACGTCGCTGACGCCTCGCAAATAACGGCTGTCTATCCGCCCTCCTCATGCGTTTCCCAGGGGACCCAAAATGAGCGTGGATAATCTCCCGGTTTTGGCCTGTGTGCGGGCTCAAAGTGGGAGATTATCCACGCTCGTTATCTGAGTGTCCAAAAATCCACGCTCGTCGTTACTTGAGCCCGGGCAGGCGGGTGTAGGGAAACGACCGCTCGAGGAACTCGGAACAGCGGGCGTAATCTTTGGCAAAGTAGCTGCTGTAGAGCGAATCGAGCACGTATTGCACGGCGATGTGGCTGGCGAACTGCGTGATGCGGTGCGTCATACTCTCGTGGTCGCTCACCATGAGATAGGCGGCAAAGCCGGGGTGAATGCGGGCGCAGTACGGTGTGCCGATGACGATGACCGGGACGCGTCGACTGCTGAGGATCGGCAAGATCTCCCTGAGGTTGGGGGCAAGGCCGCTGTAGGAGATGACAATCGCCACATGGTCGGGGCCCGAGGCGAGCGCCGTACGCACCTGCGCCTCGACGCTGCCGTAGCACGTCGCGCTTTTACCGGCGGAAAGCAAGCGATCGCGGAACATTCCCGCTGGATACAGGTTATGCGAGCCCGTGTAGATGTCCACGGTGTCGGCGCGCATGACGAGCTTGGCGGCGTAGTCGAGCTGTGCGGGGTCGAGCAGTTCCTGCGTTTCGGCCAAGGTGGTCTGGTAGAGCCCCTCCATGCGCTCCATTACCTGTGCGGGGGTGGAGGTGGCATCGAAGGGAAAGTTGATGTCCACGTCGCGCCGATTGCCCGCCTCGGTCGCCTGGCGGATGAGCTCGACCTTGAGGTCTTTGAATCCCTCGAGGCCGAGCTTTTTGCAAAAGCGGTGCACGCTCGCGACCGAAACGTTGGCGCACGCGGCAAATTCCTTAATGGAAAGCCCGCGCACATCCTCGCCCATGGCGAGGGCCGTTTGCCCAAGTTGTTGCTCGGTGGGGGTGAGGCTTTTGCCCTGCGTGATCTTTCGCCTGATATCCATATGGCTCCTATGCGTTTGCGTCGCGATAAACCAATCATAACGATAAATAAAACGTTCGGCTTGGCTGGGAGTTTTGGTCCGCCGGTCTATGAACGACGGACCGCTCGACGCCGTGCGGGCTCAACATGGGGGCACTGTCCTTGTTGGGCCGTTTGCGCCCGGGGCGTTACCCGAGCACACGTACGGGCCCCAAGAGGCCGCTGGGCTCGGAGGGCTCGGTCATGCCGAATATGTCGGGGACGGCGTGATCGAGGGTGTTGATGATGTCGATCGTAAGCGCGTGCTCACCGGCCAAAAGCGCGCCGACCTCAAAGCGGTAAGGCGGACAGATACGGGTGCCGAGGGATTTGCCGTCGAGGGCGACGGTTGCGGTCTCAAAGACCTCGCCAAGGTCGATGACGGTGCTGGTGACCGCTTCGCCCAGGACAAAGGAGGCCTGGTAGCGGAATGTGCCGGCCTTGCCGGGGAACTCGGCCGAGGAAAGGTCGTGCAGGTCTGCAAGCTCAACAGGCTCGCCAAAGGCATCGGTGCCAGGGGCAGAGAAGGCAACCGCCCAGGGCCCGTCGATGCATGCGGCTTCGTCTCCAACGGTTGCCGCGCCGGCGGAACCTGTAGCCCCAAGGACCACGATGCAGCTCTCGTAGGGAGCCAACTCGAGCGTGCCGTCAAAGGCGGCGGGCTCGGTGCCGTTGAGCAGGTCGAGGCGCGCGCCTGCAACGGGTGTGCCGTCGGCAAGCGCAACCTGAGTGGAGATACCCTGCTTGGGATGCTCGTTGACGAGCATCAGATAGCTCTCGCCCGCCCGCTCGTAGCGCAGTGCGCGCAGCCAGGGCTGGGGCTCGGCGCAAACCACGGTCTGCATGCCGGTATTGGCAAGTGTGCCTGCGAGCCCGGTGGTCGCCAGGAGTTTGATGCCGGCGAGCGCGGTTGCATCCAGGGAGGCAAAGCCCTCGCGGCCTGCAGTGTCGCCGTCGTAGCGCTTGTTCGGCAACTTATCCAGCGCGTACACGGCAACGCCCGCGGCTGCGGCGCGCGCGGCAAAGTCGAGCACGGCTCCGCCGACAAACTCGGCTCCGGGCATCACCAGGCAGCGGTATGCCTGGCCGTTCACGCTAAAGCCGCTACCGTCTGCGGCAATTTCAACGGCATAGCGCCCTGCGTCCTCAAATGCCTCTGCTGGCACGATGTCAAAGTCGACCTGCGCGCGCATAAGCTCGGAGGCGGCATGCTGCATAAAGTTCGCCTCGCCTGCCCACTCGGCGTCCGCATGGTAGAGAAGCGCCGCCGGGGTCGTTGCACGCCCGCCGCTCAGCAGACTCGCCGTACGGTTCATGTAGCTCATGAGCTGCCCAAAGTGTGCAAACTGGGGGTTTTGGCCATGCGCATAGAAATGCGGCGGGCAGTCCCAGTCGGGGAAGGCGGCCATGCTAAAGGCATGCGGCACAAACCAATTGACGCCGCGCACCAAAAAATGATCGGCGATCCACTTCATCTCGCGCAGGCCTTCGTGCCATCCAAATGCGCCAAAGACCTCGGCCATGCAGCGCCCCTGCTTTTTGGGGTCGAGGTGTGCTGCCGAGGAGCCCAGCTTGGGCAGCACGTAGTTATAGAACTCGAGGTCCCATACGCCGCGTCCGTAGCTGTGAAGGCCGCGGTCCATGCCGGGCACAAGCTGGTTGATCACGATGTCGACGCCCGCCATGTCCTGACCGCCCACGGCGCGGAAGTAGTGCCCGGCGCCCACGCCCAGGCGCGCGTGGCAGTCCTTGTCTTCGATTACGTGACCGATGTATTGCACGCCGTGCGCGCGGCACCAGTCGCCGAGCTGGTCGCAGAAGCACTCCTTATAGAGGGTACTCGCGATGTCCATATAGACGTGGCGTACATGCGCGCCGGCCGGCTCGCGGTCCCACAGGTGCGGGAGCTCGTCCAGGTAGCGCTCGCCCAGCGCCGTGCGCAGGCGACGCTCAAGCTCGGCCGACCAGGGCAGGGGCGCGGTGGCCTTGCCGATGAGCGTATCCGAGATGCCGTCGGGGCCCGTGGTGCCCTTCTCGTTGGCAAATCCGGGCTCATCGGAGAAAAAGCCCAGGATCGTCTTGCCAAACTCATCGCCCAGATGCTCAAAATGCGGCTCGTAGACAGCATCGATGAGCTGCGCCACCGAGGCGCGGTCGACCATATTGATGTAGTCCTCGTTGTAGGAGGTCTTGCCGCTCGTGAACATCACGCATGCCTGCGTGAGGCCCGCAGGTGCATCGAAGACCAGGCGGCTGGGGTTGCCGTCTGCATCGTCGATTACTCGGTAAGCGACGTCGACGGGGCTGCCGTCCTGCATAAATGTCACGCCGTAGAAGTGCTCGGTTTTGTCGAACATGTTGGCGAGCGCGATGCTTGCGGCGGACGTGGGACCCACGATGTTGAGTGTGCGGTGCGTGAGAACGATCTTGCGGAGCTCGGGCACGGCCTCCTTGACGGCGCCGTTGGCAAAGCCCGTGGGGAAGTGCGCGTCGTCCAAGATCCAGAGCTTAAGGCCCAGCTGCTTGCACTCGTCAATGACAAAGCGCAAGTCGCGCCACCAGCCCTCGCCGCAAAAATCGGGGTGTGGGCGGCTTTCGAGACAGACCTCGTGGATGTCGGCGCCGGCGATCTTTTCCAGATACTCGGCAATGGTCTTATGGCTCTCGCCCTTCATCCACAAAAACGGAAGCACGTGGTTGTCGTATGTGCCCTCGAGCACCTGCTGGTAGTACGCGGTCATGGATCCTCCTTGGCTCGATCGATCTGCTGTATAGCACAGATTATGGACGCGTCGGCGCGTTCTGCTAATATCTGAATCACGACGAACTATGACCAAATCAACGATTGGCAAGCCATGGAGATCGACGAGCTCGAGCGTAGGCTCAGCGAACTGAGCGCCAGTGAGATCGCTTATAAAGACGGCATGGCATTTGATTGGTCGATTATGACCGAGCATGTCGAAATCGACGGATGCCCAGTGCGCAAGATTGGGCAGCCAGGGTTTGCCTACGCCCAGCCCGGCATGCCGCGTGGCCTGACGATAAGGAAAAACTCGCGCTTTAATGCAGTTCCCGAGCACGTGCATGATTACGTGGAGCTGAGCTATGTGTATCGCGGACGCTGCCCGCAGACGGTGGCGGGGGAGAGGCTCGAACTGGGCCGCAACGAGGTGCTTTTGCTCGACGCCCTCTGCCCGCATGCCGTGGCGGCGCTTGGTGAGGACGACATCATGCTAAGCATGACCGTTTCACGCTCTTTTTTGCGCCGGAGCCTCGAGTCGAGCCTCTCGCGCGAGAGCGCGGTCTCGCGGTTTTTGTTCAACGCGCTCAACAGCGAGACGGACCATCGGGGCCATGTCCGTTTTCATTGCGGCGAGAGCCGTCGGATTCGGCGCTACATGCAGGAGATGCTCTGTGAGCTGTATGACCCGAGCCCTAATGGTCCCGAGATCGTCCTGCGTCTGTTTCAGCTGTTTTTGGCCGAGCTCATGGATTGCTACGAGCGCAAGCTGGTGCGCGGCGCGGCGGACGGCGCGGCGGGGCCCACTGCCCTGGTGACGGGAATGCTCGGCTATATCGATCGCGAATTCGCTGCATGCTCCCTCGAGGGGATGGCGGCGGAGTTTGGCTTGAGCCCTAATTATGCGACGGCGCTCCTCAAGCGGCATGTGGGCAAGACCTTTAGGCAGCTTGTGCAGGAGCGACGCCTGGTGCGTGCGGCCGAGCTTCTGCGCGGTGGCGCCACGGCCGGGGCGGCTGCGCATGCGGTGGGCTATGAAAACATGAGCTTCTTCTACCGTAAGTTTCACGACAAGTATGGCTGCACCCCCGCGGCATACCGCCGGTAAGCGCGGGGCGGATCGTCTTCGCTCCTTCGGTGTCAAAAAGTTTCAGCTGCAGCGCTGTTGCAGCGCGCGTCTGCGAAAAGAAGTGTCCAAATCGGCGCCTTCGCCCTGGCCTGGAGCGACTCGGCGGCATACTCGTTTCATCAGCAACACGCATGAGCGAGGAGGCACTTATGGGATTCCCCGAGGGTTTCTATTGGGGTGGCGCTACCGCCGCCAATCAGTTTGAGGGCGCTTGGAACGTGGACGGCCGCGGTCCTTCCGTCGATGACCATTTTTTGGGCGGCAGCTACAAGGAGCCGCGTCAGATTACGATCGACATCGACCCCGACCGCTTCTACCCCAATCATGACGGTATCGACTTCTACCATCACTACGAGGAGGACATCGCACTGTTCGCCGAGATGGGCTTCAACATGTTCCGCATGTCCATCTCTTGGAGCCGCATCTTCCCCAACGGCGACGACGCCGAGCCCAACGAGGCCGGCCTCGCCTTCTACGATCGCGTCTTCGACTGCCTGCGCGCTCACAATATCGAGCCGCTCGTGACCCTGTCGCACTACGAGATGCCCTATCACCTGGTCGAGAAATACAATGGCTGGGCGAGCCGCGAGCTCATCGGCTTCTTTGAGAAGTACTGCCAGACCGTCTTCGACCGCTATCAGGACAAGGTCAAGTTCTGGCTCACCTTCAACGAGATCAACTGCGGCACCCAGGACATTGGTAACCTCTTTGGGACCAGCATGATCCAGGGCTTTGAGGGCCCGGCTTCGGCGGTCCACACCACGCCGCAGGCCCGTATGCAGGCCCTGCATCACCAGTTTGTCGCCAGCGGCCGCGTCGTGCGCTATGCCCACGAGCACTATCCGCAGTTTAAGATGGGCAACATGGACTGCTTCGTCCTCTCCTATGCCGCCACGTGCGATCCGGCCGACGTGTTCGCCACGCAGCAGGAGATGAATACCATGAACTGGTACTGCTCCGACGTGCAGGTGCGCGGCAAGTATCCGTTCTATGCCAAGCGTTTCTGGGCCGAGAATGACGTCGAGCTCGTGATGGAGGACGGCGATCTGCAGGATATCGCCGACGGCAAGGTCGATTTCTACACCTTTAGCTACTACATGTCCGGAACCGTGGGCACCCACAAGGACCACGAGATGACCGAGGGCAACATGACCTTTGGCGGCAAGAACCCCTATCTGGAGTCCACCGACTGGGGCTGGCAGATCGATCCGCTGGGCCTGCGCATCGCCCTCAACGAGATTTACGCCCGCTACGAGATTCCGCTGATGGTGGTCGAGAACGGCATGGGCGCCTACGATGAGGTCGAGGAGGACGGCTCCATCCACGATCCGTATCGTATCGCCTACTTGCGCAGCCACATCAAGGCCATGGGCGAGGCCATTGCCGACGGCGTCGACCTGATCGCCTATACCTGGTGGGGCCCCATCGACCTGGTTTCTGCCGGCACCGGCGAGATGCGCAAGCGCTACGGTTTCATTCACGTCGATAAGTACGACGACGGCACCGGTACCTACGAGCGCCGCCGCAAGGACAGCTTCTACGCCTACCAGAAGATCATCAAGTCCAACGGTGCCGAGGGCCTGGATTAATCGACAATATGAGTGCCACCGGGGAAAAGCGTTGGGATGGGCTCGCGATTCGAGTCCCCACCTTAGCATTTGAACCATTTGGCACTATAATCACCATAGGCATGCGCATAACGTTGCGCTTAATCAAGAGGAGAAAACGTATGGGTCTGTTTGACATGTTCAAGAAGAAGGCTGAGCCCGCGGCTGCCGCTGCTCCGTCCTCCATCTCTGCTTCTGCCGGCGCCGACGTGCTGTGCTCGCCCGTCAAGGGCAAGGTCATCAAGATGGCCGACGTGCCCGATCCCGTCTTTGGCGGCGAGGTTCTGGGCAAGGGCTGCGCCGTGTGGCCCGAGGACGATCTGGTCTACGCTCCCTGCGACGGCAAGGTGACCGTCACCATGGGTCACGCCGTGGGCCTGCAGTCCGATAGCGGCATCGAGGTTCTGGTGCACGTTGGCGTCGATACCGTCAACATGAACGGCGATGGCTTCGAGGGCTTCGTCAAGGCCGACGACGTCGTGAAGGCTGGCCAGCCCATGCTCAAGATTGACCGCGCCAAGATCGCTGCCGCCGGTTACAAGGACTGCGTCGTCGTGGCTGTGTCCAACACCGCCGAGTTCGCCGACGTCGAGCTCGCCGTCGAGGCTGACTCCGCTGTCTCCGCTGGCGATGCCATCGTCAAGGTCGTCCGCAAGTAGTCTGCGGCAACATAAGGGTGTTTTGGGGTGGTCGGGTTATCCGGCCGCCCTTTTTTATTGCAATGCGGCGGAACGTTTTATTGCGCGTTGGGCGGACCGGTAAACCGTTCGGACGTTAAATCGAGCCGACTGCGCCTTTGCTTTGCCGGGGGTGTTCGTTATCGGCTAGTATGGCCTTATTGTTACGACGCGCACCGCGTCGGGAAGCGCGGTGCCGCTTGTTGGGAGGAATGTCATGAAGAAGAAGCTGCTGCTTGCGCCCCTGATGGCTGTTCTGGTCGCGTGCGTGGTTGTGCTTTCCGGCTGCGGAGGTCCTTCGGTTGAGGAGCTCATCACCGAGGATCTTACGACGCAGTTTGACGAGGTCAAGAACGGCGGCGACGACTTCCTCGCCGGCCTGGAAGAGGCCTCGGGCGACGAGTTCGAGCAGCTGGGCATCGATCCCAAGGAGTACGCCAAGAGCTATCTCGAGGGTTTTGACTACAAGATCGGCGATGTGACGGTCGACGAGGACAAGGGCACCGCGACTGCCGATGTCACCATTACCTGCAAGTCCATGAACAAGATCGTTGAAGATTTCGCCACCCAGTATCAGGAGAAGATCGCGGCGCTCGATACGATGCCTTCCGAGGACGACCTGTACAAGATGGCCGGCCAGGTCATGGTCGACGTGACCAAGGCCGCTAAGACCAAGGACACCAAGGTTACCTTCAAGTACACCGCCAATGACGATGGCGAGTGGTCTGCTGACGATTCCGCAACCACCGAGATGATGAATGCGATGATGAGCTAGGGGAGTTACGCGGTAGTTCGTTACGGCGTTTTACCAAACGCCGTAACTGCCCGACGCTGCGCGGGCACCAGAGCGACAACTTGTCATTCAAAGAGGACGGCATGACCAGAAGGTCTATACCGTCCTCTTTTCATGCCAATTTGTTCGCACTGGTGCCCGCTCGCTGCCCGTCCTCTACCTGCGGCGTTGCCATGGTAGTCATTGAGGCGGCACTTGGGGACGTTCCTTTTCTGCCGGCAGTTGGGGACACTCCTTGTATCAACGCCGTATCAAATGCTCGGGAAAATGCGACCCGGTTTTTTGGCCGAATTCCGGGTCGCGGTTTCCGGATGGGGCGGGTTGCGGAAACCGCGACCCGGAATATTGCTCTGAAACGGGATGCACTTTCCGCGCGGCAGAATCGCTACAGCCGCGTTGAGCAACAGCCCTGCTACTCGCCAAGCACCAGCGCCACGAGCTCTTCCTGTGTGTCCACCACGTAGTCGGCGCCGGTGGCTTCCAACTCTGCGCGGCCACGGAAGCCCCAGGTGACACCGGCGCTCTTGAGGCCGGCGTTGTGACCGGTCAGAACATCGACATTGGAATCGCCCACATAGAGCGTGGTTGCCGGGTCGGCGCCTAGCTCTTCCATCACATGCAGCGTAACAGGCGCCTCGGGCTTGGGAGGAAACGCATCGACGCGGCCCTGCACCAGCGCAAAGCGCTCGGAACCAAAGTATTTTTCGATAAGCGGAGCGGCCGAAACATGGTCCTTGTTGGTGAGCACGGCAAGCTGCACGCCCGCGGTGCGCAGGCGGTCGAGCATCTCGATCGTGCCGGCGTACGGTGCGGTGTGGTCCTCCTTGTGCTCGCCGTAGTAAGCCCTAAACTCGGCAAGCGTCTGCTCAAACATACGGCCGTCGCCCGCATACTCGGCAGGCATAAAGCGCTCGACCAGCTTGAGCATGCCGTTTCCCACCTTGTAGCGGTACTCGTCTACGGCAAACGTGGGCCAGCCGTGCGTCTCGCAGGTATGGTTGCCGGCGGCCGCCAGGTCCTCGAGCGTGTTGAGGATGGTGCCATCCAGATCAAAGATCACATGGGAAAAAGCTGCTGCCATGGGTGCTCCTGCCGCTTGAGTTGTAAAACGCACCCCATGATACTTGGCATGCGTGCCGGGCATGTTTGGAATCTGAATATCTTTAATAGCCCTGAGCCTTTGTCGTTAGCAAATCCTCGGCAGCTGCTCTCCTACGAGCATGTCGAGGATGCGGGTCGAGCCCCAGCCGGTGCGCACGCGCACGGCGGGGCGGGCGTCCTCGGCAAGCGGCAGCACGCGACCGATAATAGCGGCATTCTCGCCGTAGCGCGCGGCGCGCATGGCTGCCAGCGCGGCATCGGCCTGCTCGGCCGGCACCACGGCAACCATCTTGCCCTCGTTTGCTACCTGCAGCACGTCATAGCCGAGCATCTCGCAGGCTGCCTGCACGTCGGGGCGCACAGGCACGGCATCCTCGTCGACCTCCATGGCAACGCCGCTGGCCTGGGCAAACTCATTGAGCGTGGACGCCAGGCCGCCGCGCGTGGGGTCGCGGAAGCAGCGTGTTTCGGGTGCTGCGGCAAGCACATCGGCAATCAGGTGGTTGAGCGGCGCGGCATCGCTTTCGATGGTGCTCGAAAACGCCAAGCCCTCGCGTTGGCTCATGATGGCGATACCGTGGTCGCCCAGCGTACCCGATACCAGAATGACATCGCCGGGCTGGCAGTTGGCGCCGCTGAGCGCTACGCCCACGGGCACTTCGCCCACGCCGGCGGTATTGATGTAGACGCCGTCGGCCCCGCCGCGCTCGACCACTTTGGTGTCGCCGGTGATGATCGCCACGCCCGCCTCGTGCGCCGTCTCGGCCATCGTTTGCACAATCTGGCGGAGCTTATCCATGGGATAGCCCTCTTCGAGGATAAAGCCGCACGATAGGTAGCGTACGTTGGCGCCCGAGGTCGCGACGTCGTTGACGGTTCCGCATACAGCGAGGCGGCCGATGTTGCCCCCGGGGAAGAACTGCGGCGAGACTACAAAGCTGTCGGTCGACATGGCGATGCGCCCGCTCGTGGGCAGCGCGGCGACGCCGGCATCGTTGCCCTCGAGCAGCTCGGGCGACCCAAAGGCATCCAAAAAGACCTCATCGATGATGCGTTTCATCATCTGACCGCCAGAGCCGTGGCCCAACAGGACAGTGCTATCGGTGGCAGTACGGGACATATCGAAAACTCCAATCGAGGACGGAATTATATGGGTGAGGTGCAGCGTCGACCGGCTCGCCGTTCGTTAGAGCGGCGGAACCCATTAGCCTCGGTAGCGGAAATATGCTGCACAGCTGCCCTCGGAACTCACCATGCAGGGGCCGATGGGATGCTCGGGTGTACAAGCGCGGCCGAACAGAGGGCAGTCGCTCGGCGTAATGGCCCCGCGCAGCACGTCGCCGCAGCGGCACCCACGCGGCTCGACCGTCGCCTCAACGGGCACGTCAAAGCGGGCGCCGGCATCAAAGCGCGCGAATTCGGGTCGGATGGAAAGACCCGAAGCCGCAATCGGCCCCAGCCCGCGCCACGTGGTGTCGCATGGCTCAAACACCTGCTCGACCAGCTGGCGCGCTACGGGATTGCCGTCTGCATTGACGCCACGGCGGTAGGCGTTGTCGATTGCGGGCCTGTGCTCGACAATCATCTGGACCAGCATGCAGATGCCCTGCAAGATATCGACCGGCTCAAACCCGGTGACTACGCCGGGGGTCTCGAACTCATCGACCAAAAACCCAAAGGGTGCCAGGCCTGTGATGGTAGCGACGTGACCAGGCAGGATAAAGCCGTCGATGGCGGTCTCGGGGTCGTTGGAGATCGCACGCAGAGCCGGCGGCGTGGTCTTGTGAGCACAGTAGACCGAGAAGTTCTGGAGCCCGCGCGCGTCGGCCTCCAGGATAGCGGCGGCAATGGTGGGCGTTGTGGTCTCAAAGCCGACGCCCATAAAGATGACCGGGCGTTCGGGATTTTGCTCGGCAATGTCGAGTGCGTCGAGCGGAGAGTAGACGATGCGGATGTCGCGCCCCGCCGCCTTTTGCGCGGCAAGCGAGGTGGACGATCCGGGCACGCGCATCATGTCGCCAAAGGTGGTGATGATGGCGCCGTCCATGTTGGAAAGCGCGATTGCGTGATCGATGTCGCGGTTGGCGGTGACGCAAACGGGGCACCCCGGGCCGCTTAGCAGTTTGAGCCCCGTCGGCATAATGGAGCGAAAGCCATAGCGGCCAATGCTCACGGTATGCGTACCGCAGACTTCCATAAGGTTGATGCTGCGGTTGCCGACAAGCTCATGAATACGATCGATGAGCTCGCGGGCCAGCTTGGGGTCGCGAAATGCCGAAAAGTCGATACCGGAGCGAACCGGCTGCGCCGCCGCCACTAGTATGCCTCGGCTGGGTTGGTGGCGAGTTGGTCCTCTTTGGCCAGCTCGGTCATGGTATTGACGAGCTCGAGTGTCTCTTGGGCTTCCTGCTCGTCGACAATCTGAATGCCAAAGCCGGCGTGCACGAGAATATAGTCGCCTACCTGTGCCGTCGGCACGAGGCGCAGCGAAACGGGGCGCTCGATGCCCATCATGTCGACGGTCGCCTTAAGGTCGTCGTCGCGTTTGACCACTTTACCGGGAACGGCAAGGCACATAATGTTCCCCTTTTATACGTTTTGCGCTGGATAGGCGCCTAATTACCCATCAGTTGATGGTAGCGCTCGCGGGAGTCACGAGCAAACGCGTTACACCTGTGAGACGGCGGCGCGCAGGCTGGCAAAACAGCCTATCGCAACGCCGTCTGCGCGAGGCGAGCGCGAGCGATGGCGGCCTGACCGTAGGCGATGCAGCCGTCGTTGGCGGGTACAGCGTGGGGGACCAAGACGGCAAGACCGGCGTCTTTGAGTTCGTGGGTAAGGAGCTGAAGCAAAAGCCGGTTCATGAACACACCGCCCGAGAGCGCGACGGTATCGAGGCCTTCGCGCGCGCAGATTTCGCGTGCGATTCGTGCCGAAGAGCGCACGATGGCGATATGGAAGTCGAGCGCGAGCCTGTCGGCCGGCGCGCCTGCCTCGATTCCATTCAGAAGAGCTTCGATGAGCGGTTGGGGGTCCAAGATGGGGGAGTCGTCGGCAGACGTGAATACGCCCGTATGATTGCCGTCGAGACGAACGGTCTTACCGTCGAGCGCGCGCCAGGCGGCGGCTTCGAGTTCTATGGCGGGTTCGCCTTCGTAGGTTGCCTTGTCGCAGATGCCCAGAATCGCTGCCGCGGCATCAAAGAGACGACCCATGCTGCTGGTACGCGGGCTGTTGATGCCGCGCTCGATCATGGTGGCTGTCACGCTGCGTGTTTGCTCGTCGAGGGTGCCCAATAGCCCCGCGGCACCCGGATGCTCGAGCAGGCCGAGCTCGCTCAGCAGGGCAAAGGCATTGCGCCGGGCATCGCGCACGGATGTGGCTCCGCCTGGCAGCGCCCAGGTGCGCAGGTGCGCGGCGCGTTCAAAATCGGCAAGGCCGGCGATAAGAAACTCACCGCCCCATATGGTGCCGTCGGTGCCGGCACCCGTACCATCGAAGGCAATACCGAGGACGCGTGCATCAGGCGCAATCCGGCCAGCGACAATCGCCTCTGCCATTACGCTCGCGATGTGCGCATGATGATGCTGGATTTCGATTAGCGGCAGACTGTGCTCCCGTGCCCGCTCACGCGCCCACTGGCTCGATAGATAGTTGGGATGCATGTCGCATGCCAGGGCGGCAGGCGTCAGGTCAAAGAGGTTTTCTAGACGTGCGCGGGCGGCGCTCCAGGCATCGAAGGTCGCGCCGTTTTCGACATCGCCGATATGCTGCGACACAAAACAGGCCACATGGCCGTCGGCGTCCTCGCGCGTGAGCGCGATCGTGGCTTTTTGCTGCGGCCCGCAGGCGAGCACGCAGGGTGCAGTGCCGTCGAGCGCCGGCAGCGACAACGGTTGCGGCGCATATCCGCGTGCGCGACGCACAGGCATGACGGTGCCGTCGACCACACGTACCACGGAGTCGTCGTAGCGTGAGAGAATCGCACGGTCGTTGCCAAGTAGCGCGTCGGCGATGCCGGCGGCAACAAGATGTTCCCATGCAAGGGCATCGTCGGTCTCGATAGGTTCCTCGCTCAGGTTTCCGCTGGTCATGACCAGCGCGTGCATGCCATGCGACGAGGCAGCTGCAAGCAGCAGATGCTGAAGCGGTGTATAGGGGAGCATGACGCCGAGATCGGGTAGATCGTGCGCGACGGATGGCGCGAGTGTAAGGCCGTCGGGGGAATCTCCCTCGCCAACAACACGGCGGCGCAGCAGCACAATGGGGCGGATGCTGCCGGCCAGCAAGTCGCGCTCGGCATCATCGACATGGCACAGGCGTTCAGTATCGGCAAGGCTGCGCACCATAACGGCAAGCGGCTTGTTGCTGCGGCGCTTGCGACGGCGCAGCTCGACCACCGCCTGCTCATTGGCGGCGTTGCAGGCCAGATGGAATCCGCCCAGCCCCTTGATGGCGACAATACCGCCGCTGGCCAGCAGCTCGACACAGCGGTCAATAATGGCATCGCTGGTTTCGCGCGTGCTGCCGACGGCCGGCATCGCCCCCGAGCCCTCGAGCTCCATGTCGCCCGCCGCCTCGCGCCAGGTAATATGTGGCCCGCAGTCAAAGCAGGCATCGGGCTGCGCATGAAAGCGCCGGTCAAGCGGGTCGCCATACTCTGCAGCGCACTCGGGGCACATAGGAAAGCAATCCATCGACGTGGCCGCTCGGTCATAAGGCAGCGACCGGATGATGGTAAAGCGCGGCCCGCAGTTGGTGCAGTTGATAAAGGGGTAGTGATAGCGACGGTCGGCGGGGTCGAACAGTTCGCGCAGGCAGTCGTCACAGGTGGCGATATCGGGGGAGACGAGCGTCGTGTGCACGGTCTGATCCTGTGACGCTACAATACGAAAGACCTGCTCATCGTCGGCATCCCAAGCGTCGGGCTCCAGGTCTGCAACAGCGACATGCTCAACGCGGGCTGCGGCCGGCGCGTGCTCCGACAGCGCGGTGACAAATTCGTCGAGCGCCTCGCTCAAAGCATGCGCCTCGATGTGTACGCCATCGCCCGCGTTGAGCACCCAGCCGCAGATGCCATGCGCCATAGCCTCGCGATACACAAATGGCCGCATGCCAACGCCCTGCACAACGCCCGTCACATGAATATGCACATGCCGCATGTGGCTTCCCCTCGTCAAAACCGACCAAAAAGGGACAGGTTTATTTTGGTCGGTAAAACTTCTAAACCTGCCAAAACAAACCTGTCCCTTTTTGGCAGGTGCGCTGCGGGAAATCCCGCTACAGCCCCAGGCTCTGCTTGGTGGCGGCGCAGGTGAGCTCGCCGTGCTTAACGCCGCGCAGTCCCAGCAACCGGTCCGCTAGCTCATAGACGCGTTTGCCGCGACCCTTGAGCGCCAGAATCTCCAGGCAGTTGTGGTGGTCCAGATGCACGTGCATGGTCGAGACAATCTCGTCGGTGTAGTCGTGCTGCACCTCGTCCAGACGGCGCGTCAGATCGCCGGTATGGTGGTCATAGATCATGGTGAGCGAACCGATGACCTGCTCGTCGGGCGTGCGCATCTGCTCCTTGGCGATCGAGGCGCGAATCAGATCGCGTACGGCCTCGGATCGGTTAGCCACGTCACCGCGGCGCGCGATCTGCTCGTCAAAGCGGCGCAGCAGGTCGTCGGGCGCGGTGACCGAAAAGCGGACCAGCTCGGAGCTGGAGCCGCTGTAGCGGCAGCTTGCATCGTCGTCCGCACCGTGATTGTGCGCGTGCTCGTGCTCGGCCACGTTACACCAGTTTCACAGAGCCGACGGAGTTGTGGTCGGCCTCGATGGCCTCCTCGTAGCCCTCGAGCGCATCGTGCGCCTCGTGGAGTGCCGCCATGGCGGCCTCGAGCTTGGCGCCAATGCGCTCCATGTCAAAGTTCTCGGTCGCATGCAGCAGCTGATGGCTCCACTCGTGAGCGAGCTCAATGGTGTCGTCGACCTGCTTGACGCTCATGGCAAGCTGGCTCATGTTCATTCCGACGTCATGCATGGGGAGTCTCCTTTTGTACGGGGCGATATGGTGGTTCAGATTCTACTACGCCCGCCTTGAGCGCCGCCGCATAAGAAAACGGGTGCGAGTCCGTCTGACCCGCACCCGTTCACTGGGGGCTGTTTGTATCTACCATACTATCCGTGGTCGCATACCTTGCGTTTGGCACTCCGGCGAGCGGTGCGAAACCGCTCATGGACGGCAGATGGGTAACAAGCGTATTACAGATGTTTCTCCAGCAGTGCCTGAAGTCTTGCCTTGGGCAAGGCGCCGACCGAGCGGTCGACCTCCTCGCCGTTCTTAAAGACGATCAGCGTGGGGATGCTCATGACGCCAAACTTCATGGCCAGGTCCTGGTTGTCGTCGACGTTGCACTTGGCCACAGCCAACTTGCCGGCCAGCTCGTCGGCAACCTCGTCTACGATGGGCGAGAGCGAGCGGCAGGGGCCGCACCACGGGGCCCAAAAATCAACCAGTACGGGCAGGCTGTCGTTAACGATGGAATCGAAGTTCTCGGGGGTAATCTGCTTAATGTCAGCCATGGTGACCTCCATAATACGACGCGGCTCGGCCGCGTAAAACTCAGTACGACCGTGCTTATACCCAGCGGCCCGCAAAGCAACCACTCGCGGGCGGCTCTTTTATATAATGGTGGGCACGCAAACGATTGGAGAGCGCATGCCCACGTCACAAAGCCAGAAAAAAGAAGCCATCGCTCAGGCGACCGAGCAGGAGCTCGCGTCGCTTGCAGGTCGCGGTGTGCGTATCGCGGGCAACGCGTGCTCGCCGATTGTGCTGGTCAAAGGCGATTTGGATGAAGCCGAGTGCTCGGGCGGCGAGCTGGCTGCCGGCGCGGATGGCGCCGCGTTGCGCAAGGCGCTCGGCGCCATCGGATATGCCCCCGAGGACTTTTGCGTGCTGGCAAGCGTCGCCGGCGCGGGTGACGGAGCGGTCGCGGTGGGCGAGACTCTGCCGTGCGACCTGTTCCGCGAGGCGCTGGAGGCTCTGGACCCCGAGGCGGTGCTGCTGCTCGACAACAGTGCGGCCGATGTCATGCGCGAGACCTATGCCGATATGCTTGTGGCAATTGATGACTTTGACACCGCCATGCTCAAGCCCGGCCTGGTCGCCCATGTGCAGGGGCGCCGCGTGCTGGCGCTCGACGGTTTTGAGGCGGCGCTCACCGACAAGGCCGCCAAGCAGCGCATGTGGGCCTACATTAAGCAGCTGACCCCGGCGGCTGCACCGCTGTAGCGAGGTTGGCGGCAGCCCCTACATCACGGCGCGCAGCTCAAACCGGTCGCCGTTAATGCGGAGCTGGCAGTTGCCGTTCATGCGCTCGACGGCAAGCATAATGCTCTTGGTGCCAAAGCCGTGCCCAGTGTGCTGAGCCACGGGCATGCCGTCGACCATGTGCGGCGCACGGCCAAACGTGTTGGAAACCAGCAATAGAAGCTGACCGTCTTCGTAGCGAAGGTCCAGGTCGACAAACCGCTTGCCTTCGGGGGCGGCGCTCGCCGCGGCGATGGCATTGTCCAGGGCGTTCGATACCACACTGAATAGATCGACATCGCCCACGTGGACGGTTTCGGGCACGGCGGCGCGCAGATCGGCGGTGATGCCGCGCGCGTTGATGTCCGCGGAAAGCGACGAGAGCGCAATGTTGACCGTTTCGTTGGCGCAGTAGCGGCGCACGGCGGTGCGGTCGTTGGTCTCGCAGAGCGCGTCGATGCGCCCGAGTGCCTCATCGGTGTGACCCTCTTCGATCAGGGCCGCAAGACCGCGCAGGTAGTGGCGCATGTCGTATCACATTGAGACCAAGTCAAGAAGAATCGCTTCGGTCGAATCGCGTCTTTTGGGTGAGTTCTCAACGTCCGCTGCCGCTGGTTTCCACCGTATGCCGAAAACACCCGGACGATGCCGTGCAGATCGCTTCGCTCTGCTATAGTCTCCCAAATTCACGTTTTCTATTGGGATGGTGGTTAATATGGGCGACATACTCGAATCGTTCCTGCGCGTGGCGATGGTGGTGTTCATCGTCGGTCCGCTCACTGCATGGGTCGCCCGTCGCGGCGCGCGCGAGCGCAGTGAGGCGACGGACAGCCTCGATCGCTTCACGGTGCGCATGCCCGCTGCCATTCGCACGATCATCGCCTGCTGCGCCGTCGCGTTCGAACTGCTCATGCTGGGTGTCTACGTCTGGCAGGGCGTCTCGTTGGGCGAGTGGGACCACGAACTTGTGTGGTTCGGTCACGCCATGGCGCTCGCGGGCATGGCCATCTGGGCCCTGCTGAGCATCCCGCGCATCGACGTGGACGGTGAGCGAATTCTCTCGCGTAACGCCTTCGGCATCCGCAAGGAGACGACGTTTGGCCACATCACCCGTGCAACGCTTCACACGCAGATGATGAGGATCGACCTGTTCGAGGGCGACCGGAAGTTCTGCTCGATAAGCCTCGAGGGGGTGTGCTCGCTCAACCTCCTCGCCCGTCTGGAGGAAGAGGGCATCGAAGTCTCGGACGCCGTCGACGGCCCGATGACCAAGGCGGGTCTGTGTTGGTCTGCCATCAAGCCGTTGACGATTGTTTTCAACGGCATGGCGCTCGTCTTCTCGCTCGTGATCGCCTTCATGGCTGTTTTCACCGATGCTGGTGCTCGTCTGCTCTTGCTCGTCCCGTTCCTCTTCCTGTTCATAGGGGGACTCCTGCCCCTGCTCATGCTCAGCATGCCCGCCCGCGGCATCCTCGAGATCGGCAGGCAGGAGCGCGAACTCGGCTTCTCCTTCGCCGAGGAGATGGCAAGTCGAGGTACCACGGGCACTTCGCTTGTCGACGATGATTGGTTCATCGAGATCAGCAATGCCCGCGTCGTGGCGTTCCGTCGCGATTACCTCAAGAAGGTCACGGCGCACGAGAACAGCGAGAGCGGCGACCGTTGCACGGTGACCACGAAAGGCGGTCGCAAAATCAAGGTGTATGCAGCGGGCAGCACGCTCGAGGACCTGCGCTCGTGGTTCAAACAGGGTGCCAAGGCCAGAAGCACGCTCGACCGTGCAGAGGACGCGCTCGAGACGACGTCTGATTGGGTTGTCTGACCTGTATCGTCTTTTCGGACACGCATGCTAGAGGCCCAATCCTTTAGAATGCATTCATCGACGACCGAGAGGACGGTATGCTATGTCCAACCCAGCCGCCAAGTACACCGACGAGTTCAGGCGCGAGACCGCCGACTACATCATCTCGACGGGCAGGCCGATAACGGAATGCTGCGCAGAACTGGGCCTGAATTCCAAGACCGTGAACAAGTGGGTGCAGAACCGCCGGCGCGAGCTTGCCGGCAGGCCCGACCCCAAGGCCGAGGACCGCGAGCTTCGCGAGGCGAAAAGGCGCATACGCGAGCTCGAGATGGAGAACGCCTTCTTGAAAAAAGCCGCGGCCTTCTTCGCCAAAAGCCAGGCGTAGCCGCATGCTACCGGATGATGTTGGCGGAGAAGGCCGAATTCCCGGTGAAAATGATGGCCCGCGTGCTCGGCGTGAGCCGATCGGGCTTCTACTCGTGGCTCTCCAACGGCTGCCCGCGAGAAGACTGGTCGGCCGAGCGCGAGGCGGTCCGGCGCGTGTGGCTGGAGTCGGACCGCAGGTTCGGCTTCCGGTTCGTGAAATGCTTCCTGCCCGGCGAGTTCTCCGGATTGACCCTGTACAGGGTGCGCAAGCTGATGCGCGAGCTGGGAATACGCGGCTGCACGCCCAACGCCAGGAAGCGCACCACCATCCCCGACCCGAAGGCCAGGCCCCGGCCCGACCTGGTGCGCCGCGACTTCACCAGTCCCGTTCCAACCTACAAGCTCGTGGGCGACATCACCTACCTGCGCACCGGCGAGGGATGGCTGTACCTGTCGACGGTCATCGACCTCAACACCCGCATGGTGGTGGGCTGGTCGCTCTCCGAGCGCATGACCGCCGACATCGTGGTTTCGGCGCTGGCGTCGGCCAAATCGCGCGGCTACGTGGCCGGCAACGCGATATTCCACGCCGACCGCGGCGCCCAGTACACCAGCAGGCTTCTGGCCGAATGGGCGCGCGACAACGACGTGCGGCTGTCCTGCAGCCGCACCGGCAACTGCCACGACAACGCGGTGGCCGAGTCGTTCCTCGCCACGCTGAAGAACGAGATGTACTACAGGCGCAGCTTCCCGACCAGGGATTCCGCCAAGCACGCGGTGGTCGAGTTCATCGAGGCGTACTACAACCGCCGAAGGCCCCGCTCGACGATCGGCTACAAGGTGCCGGCCGAGGCCATGGCGGCCTTCTTCGAGAGAACCGAGCCCAAGCCCGAGGCCATGCCTATGGCCGCTTGATTCCTCGAGCTTGCGTGTCCGAAATCTTGACACAGGTCAGAAGGCCTCGATGCCAGCGCTGCGCCGATATGGGGCAGCGGCCCCCCCGTTGGCCGCCATGGCCCTGACTTCCGAGCGTATGCTGGCGCCGCTCGTCTTAAGACGTCGACCTCCATCCGGAGCCTGCGGTTCTCGCGCTCGGGCTCCAGGATCCGGTTCTACTCGGGCGTGCGGTTGTCGGCGGCGCGCGGCGAGCCGGTCTCGTTTATCGACTTGACCCGCCTCTCCACGGTGCTCTTGTCGAGGTCGCACTCGTCCATGGCCTCGCGCCTGGGCTTTCCGGCGTTGTGGAGATCGACTATCTTCCTCTTGAACTCGTCGGTGAAATGCCTCGGTCTGGGGCCGGTCGAGGCCGAGCCCCCGGTCCGGCTGGGGTAGCATGTCGCTGCGGACCACTGTCTTTCCTCTCGTTGAATATCTAGGCGCTGACGATTCTAGGCGATGGCCCTCTCTTGCTTCTTACACCTCGATTGTGCTCGCTACCCCCAGCGGGTCCGGATCGAGCGATCTGGACCCGCTTTTGGGGTTTGCCGGAAACCCGGTGGTCAAAAAAGGCCAAATATGAGTACTGTTACCAGTTTAGTGGCAGCCAAATGGCCTCCAAAATCGGTGCCAGCGGCCAAAAGTGCATCGATTTTCGTCCTTCAGAGTCGTGATCGGGCTCCAAACAAGGCGATTTTGCTGCTCTGGACCGGAAAATCGCTGCTACTAATTTGGTGACAGTACTCATATTTGGCCTTTTTTGACCACCGCCCCTTGGCCCAGGACAAAACGGGCCGCTCGAATCTTGGGGCGGGTCCATTTTCGGCTATCCTCAGCTTGCCAGTTCGAAAATGGATCCGCCCCAAGATTGAATCTTTATTCCAACTTTACACCTAGGTTTACAGCTGTCTTGTCAGCTGTAAACCTAGGTGTCATACTAAAGCCCCAAGATTCGCCAAAAGAGAGGGGCCTTGATGGCACAGAGCGCGAACATGGATGCGTCGGAGCTTGCACGCGATATCGCGGCCGGCCTAGCATCGGCAACGACGGCAACGGAGCGCGCGGCACTGGTGCCCGCAGAGCTCGTCGAGGCCATTCAGCAATTAAAAACCCAGCGTGATGCGGTGATTCTGGCGCACTACTATGTGGCGCCCGAGGTGCAGGCCGTGGCTGATTACGTCGGCGACAGCTTCTACTTGGCAAAGCTTGCCAAGAGCTTACCGCAGCAGGCTATCGTGCTGTGCGGCGTGGAGTTTATGGGCGAGAGCGCCAAGCTGCTCAACCCCACCAAGACCGTGCTGCTGCCCGAGCCGGGCGCGGACTGCCCCATGGCTCACATGGTCAAGCGCGAGACGGTCGACGCGGCGCGCGCCGAGTACGGCGACGACCTTGCCGTGGTCTGCTACGTCAACTCGACGGTCGAGATCAAGAGCTGGAGCGACGTGTGCGTCACCAGCTCCAACGCCGTCAAGATCGTATCCGAGCTGCCACAGCAGCACATCCTGTTTATCCCCGATCAAAACCTGGGCCGCTTCGTAGCCGAGCGGGTGCCGCAAAAGCACGTCATCCTCAACAACGGCTATTGCCCGCGCCACCACATCATCACCGTCGAGCAGATTGTCGACGCGCAGGAGGCGCATCCCGATGCGCTCGTGCTGGCGCACCCCGAGTGCAAGGCCGACGTCCTGGCCGAGGCCGACTACATCGGCTCCACCGCCGGCATCATCAAGTACGCCGAGGAGTCGGACGCGAGCGAGTTCATCATCGTGACGGTCCGCGGCGTGCTCTACGAGCTCGAGCGCCGCTGCCAGAGCACCGGCAAGAAGTTCTACTTCCCCGCGGTGCAGCCCACCTGCGTCAACATGGATCTCATCACGCTCGAAAAGCTCGTGCACTGCCTGGAGACGGGCGAGGGCGAGGTGCAGATTGGCGTGTCGGACGAGGCCGCCGATCAGGCCAAGCTCACGCTCGACCGCATGCTCGAGTACGCGGCGCGCTAAGCCAATGTGACATGAGGG
>CALBOJ010000116.1 GCA_937896835.1 uncultured Collinsella sp. | reverse complement strand
GACGGCACCGAGCCGTCGGATGACTTGAAGAAGGGGGAGGCCTCGCGGCCTCCCCCTTTTTTGCGTTTACGGGGCGTGAATGACTCAATTACACCAGACGATCTTGTTGTTTTCGGTATTGAGCCTTTATTTAAAGAAAATAAATCGTATAACAAGGGCAACTGCTATGGCCGCAATGATCATAAGCAGGATTGTCAGCTGATGCTGCTTGCGTCGTTTACTTGACGAAACGAAGATTGATTTTCCCTGTTTTGGAGTCTCGAGATAGCGAGCCGAATGCGTCAAGGTTTGCTTGGGTCGAGGCCCTCTTTGTTGATGAGCGGCGGATGCTTTCATCGGCTCATCACTAGCTGCGCTGTTTTTAGATAATGGTGCGTCTTTCAGATATACAGGGTCTCCCGAGGCAACGCCCATATGTTTACGTCCCGTTTGGGCTTCTTCGAGCGTTTGATATCGGTTTCTTGTCACATATTTGGGCTCTGGGCCATTGATGGGCTCTTGCGAGATGTGGGGGCGATGGAATCGAATCGGTTGCGGGCTGGATGCTTCGTCCTGCTCCGGCATAAACGTGTTGTCCTGTTTTTGATCGTCCATGATGCCCTTAGCTCGTCATCAATATCGTGTATGCGCCCATTGTAAGCCAGCCGTCTAGTTTTGATGGGATTGCATACATTATTTAAGCCTTCGTTCAAATTCCGTTTATTAGACAAAACCTTAGTCAACCAGACTTAGATATGCTTATATCAATAGACTCAAAAAACTTTATAGTCGATGTATATATAAGAAGAGGCTGGGCATATATAACAGCGTCAAAAGAAGTCCCAGTCACCTAGAAGATGACTCGGCAGTCCTTAAAAGGAGTGGTAAACATGGCAAGCATGGTTCCTTATCGTTCGGTTTTTGGCGTTCGTCCTTCTGCTAGCTCGCTGTTCGATTTGTTTGATGATATGACCGATCTTGCAAACAACTCGATTGCTTCCAAGGCGTTCCCCGTTGATGTCGAGGACAAGGGCGATGGTTATGAGGTCAAGGCCTATCTGACCGGCGTCGCTAAGGATGATATCGACGTTGAGCTTAACGAGGGTCGCCTGTCGATTAGCGTGAACGTTGTGGAGGACGAGGAGAACGAGGGCAAGAACTTCCTGCAGAAGGAGTTTAGCTCGTACAGCGCGACGCGCGGCGTGTATCTGAAGGACGCTTCGAGCGAGGGCCTTTCGGCTAAGTATGCTGACGGCATCCTGACCGTTACGGTTCCCAAGATTGTCGAGAAGAAGAACGTTACGAAGATCTCCATCGACTAACGATGGCTCTGCTTCAATCGAGAGTATGAGTTAAGGGGGGCTGGGAAGTGATTCCCAGCCCCCCTTTGTTGTCTTGAGGGGCTATTGAATGGTTGTCGGTTGATACTGGCTTGCAGGGCGTATCGAGAGCTTCCGCGGCCCTTGAAGACGGGTGGCAGAACTGCCGAGTTCATCATCGAGACTTGCATCAAGCGCGTTGGCATAGCTTTTGACGGTAAGGCTTGGACGATTATTGTCCTGGCTGATGTGCATGGCGATGAGTTGTTCGGTGCGATCGGTAACAAGTTCGCGCGCGGCTTCGGCGGCCTGGTTGTTGGAGAGGTGCCCCTTTGTGGACAGGATGCGCTCCTGAAGAAAGCGGGGGTACGCTCCTTCGCGCAACATAGTTACATCGTGGTTACTTTCGAGCGCGAGAACTCGACAGTCTTTGAGGATGCCTATGGCCTTGCTCGATAACTCTCCGGTGTCGGTGGCAAACCCAATGGAATCATCGAGAGCATTAAATCGATAGCCGACAGGATTGATGACATCGTGCGATGTTGAGTAGGTTTGCACGTGGATGCCGGCAATGGGGAGCGTGTCGCCGGGGTCAAATTCCTCTACGGGCAGGTGCGCGAGGTTTTCTTTGCATGAAAGGGTATCCCTGCTGGCAAAGAGGGGACCATGCCAGTGCTTGCACCATACATCGAGCCCCTTGATATGGTCACCATGCTCATGGGTGATTACAAGAGCGGCGACGTCGTCTGCCGAGAGGCCAAGCTCCGCTATGCGTTTAAGTGTCTCGCGGCGGGACAGGCCGTTGTCGATCATGATGAGCCCCTGAGGTCCCTCGACGAGTGCGCAGTTGCCTTTTGAGCCACTGCCGAGGATATGAAGGTGCAGGCGAGACATAAGATTCCAAAGGATACAATGGGTGCGGACGAATAGAGGAGGAAGCGAATGCCAACGGTATCTCAGCACTATGGACATCATGCCGCGCCGAGGACGGATAAGAGCGCCCTGGCAACGCGGCAGGCCGCTGCCCCCGTAGTGCTCATGGTATCAGGCGGTGCGGACTCGACGGCGCTGCTCCTTATGGCTTGCACATCAAAGCTGGATATCCAGGACGGGCGCGGCGTCGCTCCCATTGCGCGCGAGCGATTGCACGTGCTGCATGTAAACCATCATCTGCGCGGGGAGGCATCCGATGGCGACGAGGCCTTTGTACGTGACCTGTGCGCACAATACGGTTTGCCGCTGTGTGTTGAGCATGCCTATTTTGATGACGAATCGGGCAATATCGAGGCTGCGGCTCGCGAGGTGCGCTATGCCGCGGCACGGAGATACGTTCGCGAACTTTGTGCCGAATCGGGCGCACCGCGGACGGCGGCTCGTATCTGTACCGCGCATACTTCGTCGGACCGCGCGGAAACATTTTTGATGAATGCCATTAAAGGGTCGGGTCCCGCGGGTCTATCGAGCATTCCGCGCCGTCGGAACATTGTGGTTCGCCCCTTGCTCGACCTCACGCACGATGAACTCGTGAGCTATCTGCAGGTGCACGGTCAGCCATGGCGGGAAGATGAAAGCAACGAGGACGTTTCGTACCTGCGCAACTATGTACGCCATCGGGTGATGCCGGTGGTGGCACAGCGCAACGCGAGCGTCTGTAAGACGATTGGCGCCGCTTGCGAAATTCTGGGCGACGAAGACGCCTTTCTTTCCCAGCTTTCGGCACAGGCGTTTCGAAGCTGCCTGCGCAAGGAAGCGGC
>CALBOJ010000115.1 GCA_937896835.1 uncultured Collinsella sp. | reverse complement strand
CGGCCACTCGGACAACTCTCCGTTAAATGCGAAAGTCAGTATACACGAGGAATCGAAAAGTGCAAACAGAAAACTTGGCATTTTTTAAAGCGCTCGCTCCGCACCCGTATCCGGCATGTGCCAGATGAGTACTAAAAAAGCATCCTGACCAGCCAGATCCCGCTCGATGATCTGTTCAAAATAGGTATTCATGAATGACGTGGCAGCGAATTTAAAAATTTTGAGGCAATCGATTGAACCGGTGGTATGCATTTCGTGACCACAACCCTGCAATCGGCGACCTGCGGTTTGACTCAGGTTGTCCTCGCCGCAGCGTATCTTGCTATCGAATTCGTCAAGCTCTTGGTCAGCATTTGGTTGGAATACGCATGAAGAGCCGTGTAAGCATGGGTATATGTGGAGGTCATGAGGTTGTAGCTGCATATTCTTGCAGCCTGGGAGGTTGAAAGATATTATTACCAAGTCTTTTCCTGCTTCAGGCGCACCTTCACGACCTGAAGCCACATTTGCCCAGAGGAGGTGACAATATGAAGGCTTATGAACTGCTGTTCTTTGTTGACCCGTCGCTCGACCCCGAGACTCGTCTCGCTGTTATGAAGCGTATCGATACCACGATCGCTGAGGGCGCTGGCAAGGTCGACTCCGTTGACGAGTGGGGCAAGCGCAAGCTCGCCTACGAGATCAACGACCTCACCGATGGTGACTACACCCTCATCAACTTCCACGCAGATCCTACCCAGATCGCCGAGCTTGATCGCGTCCTGCGCATCACCGACGCTGTGGTCCGCCACATGATCGTCCGTCGCGACGACCAGGAGTAAGACTGTCGTTTTGGACTGGGCTTGTGCCCCAAGAGGAAGTAGTGAGTTATGAGCATCAATCGAGTGAACATCACCGGTAACCTCACCCGCGATCCCGAGCTGCGCGCCACCGCCGGCGGAACCCAGGTTCTGTCCTTTGGCGTCGCCGTGAACGATCGTCGCCGCAACGCGCAGACTGGCGAGTGGGAGGACTATCCCAACTTTGTCGACTGCACTATGTTCGGCACCCGCGCCGAGGCCGTGAGCCGTTTCCTGGCAAAGGGAAACAAGGTCGCGATCGAGGGCAAGCTGCGCTACAGCTCTTGGGAGCGCGACGGCCAGCGCCGGAGCAAGCTTGAGGTCATCGTCGATGAGATCGAGTTTATGAGCTCCCGTGGTGGCCAGGGTGGCTACGATCAGGGCGGTTACGCCCCCGCAGCTCCCGCGCCCACAGCACGTCCTGCCGCACCGGTGGCTACGCCGCCCGCGGTCGACGTCTACGATGAGGACATCCCGTTCTAAGGGTTGTTCACCTATTTTTGAGTGAGAGGCGGCTTCGGTTCGCCGAAGTTGCCAAACGAAAGGTATTTTGACATGGCTAATGATTTTTCTGCACGTCAGCCGCGTCGTAAGTACTGCCAGTTCTGCAAGGAGAACACTGAGTTCATCGACTATAAGGACACTCAGCTTCTCCGTAAGTACATGACCGACCGTGGCAAGATCAAGCCCCGTCGCGTCACTGGCGCTTGCACGCAGCATCAGCATGACATCGCCAACGCCATCAAGCGTGCCCGCGAGATGGCTCTCCTGCCGTACACCGTCCCCGTGGTTTCCTCTCGTGGCAACCGCGACCGCGGCTAAGAAGGGAGACGCATCATGAAGGTTATTCTTCTCGATGAGATCAAGGGCAAGGGCGGCGAGGGTGACGTCGTAGAGGTCGCTCAGGGTTACGCTGAGAATTTCCTGTTCCCCAAGAAGCTCGCTGTTGCCGCCACCAAGGGCAACCTCAAGCAGCTTGACGAGCGTCGCAACAACATCGCCAAGCGCGAGGCCGTCCGTCTGGCTACCGCCAACGAGACCAAGGCTGCCCTCGAGGGCAAGCAGGTCATCGTCGACGTCAAGGTCGGCGACGAGGGCATCCTCTTTGGCTCCGTCACCGCCGCTATGATCGCTGACGCCATCAAGGATCAGCTCGGTATGGACATCGACCGCAAGCGCGTCGAGCTCGGCAAGCCCATCAAGGTTGCCGGTGCCCACACCGTTGCCATCTCGCTGTACCGCGAGATCAAGGCCGAGGTTGTCGTTCTCGTCGGCGTTACCGCCGAGGAGCTCGCTGCCGATGCTGAGGTCGAGGAGGCCGCTGAGGTCGCCGAGGCCGAGACCGCCGAGGTCGAGACCGAGGCTGCTGCCGAGTAGCATTTGCTGCAACGCAACAATCTTGTTCTAAGAAGGGCGCTCTGGGAGACCGGGGCGCCCTTTTATTTTTTGCGCTGAGTGGGTGTCACGTCATACATTGAGATGCAGTCCCACATAAGCGTTGTGTTAGACCACTTTGGATAAGTGTCCTGCACGCAGTACACGCGACGGGGCCCCGGTTGCGACAATTCCATCATCAGGAGAGATGGAGGTTGCAATGGAAGACGTGCTCACCCAGCTGACGAGGCAGTTCCTCCCGCAGATGACGGCTACCGAGAAGAGCAGGGCCCTGAGATCGCTCAAGGCGCTGATAGACGCGGAGCTTTTCGAACTCGCGGCAAGCGAGGGGGCGGAAGACGATCCCGACAGAGCCTGCCCCTGGTGCGGCTCCCCGCATTACGTGAAGAGGGGGCGAGACGGGTGCGGCCGTCAGCGGTTCCTCTGCCGAGGGTGCGCCAGGACCTTCATCGACGCCACCATGCGCATCTTCTCCACCACCAAGCTCGACAGGTCGGCCTGGATGAGGTTCGCGGAGTGCCACGTGGACATGCTCCCGCTGCGCGAGTCGGCGGAAAAGTGCGGCGTGTGCCTCAAGACGGCGTTCTTCATGCGCCACAGGCTGCTCGAGGCCATGGCCAAGCGCATGCCCGCCTTCCGCGTGGAGGCCGGCGGCGGGGCCGAGCTCGACGAGTGCTTCTTCAGGGAGAGCTTCAAGGGAAACCGCTCCAGGTCGGAGTCCGGCATGCCCAGGAAGCCCCGCACAAGGTCGCAGGGAACCGACGGGCACGAGAAGATATGCGTGCTCACCGGCATCAACGACGCCGGCGACATCTTCTACGAGATCGCGGGGAGGGGCGGCCTCGACGAGCGGCAGCCAGGGAGCTGCTCGCCGACAAGCTCGCGGTCGGCGCGATAATCTCGACGGACCGTGCGCACGTGTACCGCCGCGTCCTGCCCGCCCTCGGCGTCGGCGCGCACATCGCCAGCAAGAGGGAGGAGCACGCCATCAACAGGGTGAACAGCCTCCACTCCCAGATGAGGCACTTCATCGGCAGGTTCCGGGGTGTCTCCACGAGACGCCTCGAGAACTACCTCGCCTGGTTCAAGTGGACATGGTGCTTCAAGGTCCGCAGGAGCGCGGACGAGCTCGCCGAGCTCATAGTGAGGCAGGCAGCCCGCGGCACGTACGAGAAGACCTGGCGCCAGTACAAGGTGACCCCCTATCCGTTCTACGAGTACTGGATCAAGCAGGCGAAATGGGACTCGCGTGCGCGGAGGGCCATATACGGCGTGGCGTGATGTCCAGGGCGGTCTGGCGCAGCGCATCTGCGGCAAGCGCTGAAGTCGTGCCCCGATGCAAATAGCAACAGCTAGCGATATTCTTCGGGAACGTCGAAACCGTACTCACGGCATAGGAGCATGACATCGTGGGCGTCGTGCTCGTCATGCTGATAGCCCAAGTGAAACAACAGCTGGCTTTCGGGGTCGATGCACGACACCTCCACCTCGCCGATGCGCCCCCTCCCCGAAAAGACCTCCCCGGGAAAACGATCTCCCTGATACAGAATATCGCCATTCTCGGCGAAATCGAAGCAATGCAGGTCGACGATGCGCCCCGCCTCGTCTTGCCACACCGTGTGATCTTCGGTGGTGAAAGATGCAGCCACCTCGGAAAACCCCTCATCAGCAATTAGATCCACGAACCTTTGGTAATCCCCGCGCTGAACGAACAGGTCGATGTCGTTATGAGCCCTGGTCTCACGCCCGACAAGCGCATCGATGCCCCAGCCGCCATCAAGGTATACGCCAATGCCCGCACCTGCGGAAAGGCCGATTATCCAACACGCATCATCCTTGGTGACCATAGGAGCTCCTTCGCTTTCGCCTGCTATCTAAGCAAGAAAGATTATAGGAAAAGTCCCAGTATCCAAAGCGGTCGGGACTGCGGACAAAATAGTTGGACCGTTGAGGTCCGGAACGGAGTCCGCATGGCATACAGTAGGAGAATGGTGGAGAGGGCCAGGGCGCTTCGCGGCGCCGGGCTCACCGTCATGGAGATAACCGAGATACTCGGCGGGCCCGGCAAGACGTCCGTCTGGCGCTGGATCAGGGACGTGCGCAAGCCCGCGGGAAGGGCCGGTGGAGGAATGGACCTGCCGCGACTCGTCGGGGACGGCCCCGACTACCCCGACATCGACCCGGAGGACAAGGACGCCCTGATCGAGCGGCTCAGGCTCGAGAACGCGGTGCTGAGGGCGGTGCAGGACGTTTTAAAAGCCGCGAGCCTCGACGGGATGTCGAACAGGGAGAAGACCCTGGTGATAGACCGCCTGAGGCCGTGCGGGAAGTGGTCCTTGAGAGAACTCACGAGTTCCTTGGGGATATCAAAGAGCTCCTATGAGTACCAGCGCCGCGCGATCGCGAGGCCCGACCGGCGCGCGCCCCTGCGCGCGCTCGTGCGCAGGATCTTCACCGAGGACGGCGAGGGGGCGCGGGGGTACCGCTTCGTGACGGCGCGCCTGCGCGAGCTCGACGAGCCCGTGCGCGCCTCGGAGAAGGTCGTCCTCCGCATCATGCGCGAGGAGGGCCTGGTCCCCAGGTGGATGAGGAGGAAGAGGAGGCCCTACAGCTCCTATGCGGGCGAGCCGACGCCGGCCCCGCCGAACCTCGTGCGCCGCGACTTCCGCTCGGCCCTGCCGAACTTCCTGTGGCTCACCGACATCACCGAGTTCAGGCTGCCCTCCGGCAGGAAGGTCTACCTGTCGGCCATCAGGGACTGCTTCGACTCCTCGGTCGTGGCGTGGAGGGCCGGCGAGAGACCGGACGCCGCGCTCGCCAACTCGACGCTCGAGGACGCCTGCGCGCTGCTCGCGCCCGGCGAGCGCCCCGTCATCCACTCCGACCGCGGCGGCCACTACCGCTGGCCCGGCTGGATCTCGATCTGCGAGGGGCACGGCCTCGCCAGGAGCATGTCCGCCAAGGGCTGCAGCCCGGACAACGCGGCGATGGAGGGCTTCTTCGGCCTGCTCAAGAGGGAGTTCTGGCACGGCAGGGACTGGTCGGGCTGGACCCCTGCTCGCTTCATCGAGGAGCTCGGGGGGCTGGATCGGCCGATACAATACGGAGAGGCGCAGCGATGCGCTCGGCGGCCGCACGCCGGCCGAGTTCCGCGCCGCGCTGGGAAGGGCCGCGTAACGGTCCAAGAAATCGTCCGCAGTCCCGTCTAACACAACGTACATAAGGGACCGTTCGCCCGTTTGGTTCGGTGATGATTGTTAAGGCGCGCCTCGATTTAAAGCTGTGGCTGATACTATGGATGCTCGCAAGCGATATGAATGAGGATGCTCATGGCATATGACGATAGGGAGACATGGCTGACGGTCGAGGACCGCGGCTCCAAGTTGGGTCTCCCCCAAAACCAAGATGCAGAGGCCAACGTACTGGCCGCCATGCTGCTATCGCCCGAGGTGGTCGAAGAAGCCCAGGTCGAGCTGCAGCCCGATGATTTCTACCGGCCCATTCATAAGACCATCTATACCGCGATGGTCGATATGTACAATAGTCGCATCCCCATCGACTCCATCTCGCTGATCGATTACCTGCGAAGCATCAACAAGCTCGATGCCGTGGGCGGCGAGGCGTACATTTTGGAGCTGATGGGTCAGACCCTGTCGCTCGTCAACTGGCAGCACCATGCCGCCATCGTTCGTCGCGACTCGATGCTGCGTGAGCTGATTGGCGCCACCAACGAGATTAACGCGCTGGCCTACAACGCCCCCACCGATACTAAAGAGATCGTGGAGCTGGCCGAGAGCAAGCTGCTCAAGGTTACGGCGCGCGAGGTTAAGTCGAGCTACAAGACACTGACCGAGTTTATGGTCGAGGCCTATAACGAGGCCGAGGAAGTGTGCCAGGCCGGTGGCCAGGCAGCGGGCGTGCCCACGGGCTTCCCCTCACTCGACCGCATGCTTATGGGCTTCCGTGAGGGCCAGCTCATCATTATCGGCGCCCGCCCCGCCGTGGGTAAGACCTCGTTCGCTCTAAACCTGGCGCTCAATGCCGCCGCTGCGGGCTACACCGTCGGCTTTTTCTCGCTGGAGATGTCGGGCAAGGAAATTGCCCAGCGCCTGATTTGCGCCTATGCCATGATTTCGATCAGTGATTTTCGCATGGGTCGCATTAGCCCCGAGCAGTGGGCCAATATCAACGAGGCCACGCAGACCTTGTCCAAGCTTGATATTCTGATTGACGATACGCCCGGCACCACGGTGACCGAGATTCGCGCCAAGAGCCGCCGCATGCTCCACAACAAGGAGAAGGCCATCATCATCCTGGACTACCTGCAGCTGGTGAGTCCTCCGCCGGGACGCCGCTCCGAGAGCCGTACCGTCGAGGTCTCCGAGATGTCGCGTGGTCTGAAGATCATGGCCAAGGAACTCAAGATCCCGCTCATCGCGCTGTCGCAGCTCTCGCGTCAGGTCGAATCCCGTACCGGCAAGCGCCCGCAGCTTTCCGACCTTCGTGAATCGGGCTCCATCGAGCAGGACGCCGATATCGTTATGTTCTTGGACCGCTCCGCCGACGAGGCCGAAGCCTCGCGCGACGATCGACCCGACGAGGGCGTTACGCGTATCGTCGTGGCCAAGAACCGTTCGGGCCCGATCGGCGACGTCGACCTGATGTTCCTGCCGGCATCCACCAAGTTCTATGAGCTTGATGGGGCACATGCCGAGGAGTAGGACAGGCGCCCGTTGCACGGGTATACTGGGAATGTTTTGTGCTTCTGCGTGCCGGCGTGGCGCGTAGACAGTCCATGAATGTAAGGAGTAAACATGCCGTCAACCGTTTTGGTCGGTGCCCAGTGGGGCGATGAGGGCAAGGGTAAGATCTGCGACCTGGTCGCCGGCGACTTCGATGCCGTCGTGCGCTACTCGGGCGGCAACAACGCCGGCCACACCATCGTCGTCAACGGCAAGAAGTACGGCCTGCACCAGGTGCCCTCCGGCATCATGTATTCCGACCATGTGTCGGTGATCGGTAACGGCTGCGTCGTCAACCCCAAGGTTGTCCTTGAGGAGATCGACATGTTCGAGGCCGACGGCATCACCACCAAGAACCTCAAGATTAGCGGCAACGCGCATGTCATCATGCCGTACCACATCGACCTGGATGGCGCCTTTGAGCAGAAGCTCGGCAAGAAGAACATCGGTACCACCAAGCGCGGTATCGGTCCGTGCTATCAGGACAAGATGGCCCGCATTGGCCTGCGCATGCAGGATATGCTGGACGAGGCGCTGTTCCGCGACAAGCTGGAGACCGCTCTCGCCCGCGTGAACCCCGAGCTCGAGCTCATCTACAACCTGCCCACCTACACCGTGGACCAGATTTGCGACGAGTACCTGCCCATGGCCGAGCGCCTGCGTCCCTACATCACCGAGACGAGCCTGCTGCTCAACAACATGATCGATGAGGGCAAGGACCTGCTGTTTGAGGGCGCCCAAGCGACGTTGCTCGACATCGACCACGGCACCTATCCGTACGTGACGTCTTCCAACTGCACCGCCGGCGGCGCCATCACCGGCTCCGGCGTGGGCATGAAGAACGTCGACCGCGTGCTGGGCGTCATGAAGGCCTATATCACCCGCGTCGGTTCGGGCCCCATGCCCACCGAGCTTTCCTATGAGTCCGAGGCCGGTCACACGCTGACCGAGGAGGGCTATGAGTACGGTGTGACCACCGGTCGCCGTCGTCGCTGCGGCTGGTTCGACGGCCCCATCGCCAACTACGCCTCACGCGTCAACGGCCTCACCGATATCGCCCTGACTAAGCTCGACGTGCTTTCGGCCTTCGACACCATCAAGGTGTGCGTGGCCTACGACGTCGATGGCGAGCGCTACACCAGCGTGC
>CALBOJ010000114.1 GCA_937896835.1 uncultured Collinsella sp. | reverse complement strand
ACGCCAAGCCCGTCTGCCTCATGGACATGGGCACCATCGGCGCCAAGTATCTTAAGAAGACCGGCGTCATGACCGATGTCGATGAGTCCGAGGAGATCAACGCCTGCACCGTCAAGGTGAAGGTCGATGTCGATGGCGAGGACCAGGACTGGCTGTTCCTCTTTAAGAACGAGACTCACAACCACCCGACCGAGATCGAGCCCTTCGGCGGTGCCGCCACCTGCGTGGGCGGCGCCATCCGCGACCCGCTCTCGGGCCGCAGCTACGTGTACCAGGCCATGCGTGTCACCGGCGCCGGCGACCCCACCGTCCCGGTTTCCGAGACGCTCGAAGGCAAGTTGCCGCAGCGCAAGCTCGTAACCACCGCTGCCGCCGGCTACTCCAGCTATGGCAACCAGATCGGCCTTGCCACCGGCCAGGTCAACGAACTCTATCACCCCGGTTACGTGGCCAAGCGCATGGAGGTTGGCGCCGTCGTGGGCGCTACCCCGGCAAACCACGTTCGTCGCGAGTGCCCCGCCCCCACCGACAAGATCATCCTGCTGGGCGGCCGCACCGGCCGTGACGGCATCGGTGGCGCCACCGGCTCCTCCAAGACCCAGAACACCGAGTCCATTGAGACCTCGGGTGCCGAGGTCCAGAAGGGCAACGCCCCGGTCGAGCGCAAGCTGCAGCGTCTGTTCCGCCGCGGCGACGCCTGCCGTCTGATCAAGCGCTGCAACGACTTTGGCGCCGGCGGCGTCTCAGTCGCCGTGGGCGAGCTTGCCGACGGCCTGTACGTGGACCTGGACACCGTGACCAAGAAGTACGACGGCCTGGACGGCACCGAGCTCGCTATCTCCGAGTCCCAGGAGCGCATGGCTTGCGCCGTCGCCGACGGTGACGTCGAGGAGTTCATGGGCTACGCCGCCGAGGAGAACCTGGAGGCGACCGTTATCGCCGAGGTTACCGCCGAGCCGCGCATGCGCATGGCATGGAACGGCGTCGCCATCGTCGATCTGTCCCGCGAGTTCCTCAACTCCAACGGTGCGCCCAAGCACCAGGTCGCCCACGTCTGTGCCCGCAGCGTGTGGCAGCCCAGCTGGGCCGGCACCACGCTCGCCGAGCGCATGACCTCGCTCGTCACCGACCTCAACGTCGCTTCCAACAAGGGCCTTTCCGAGCGCTTCGACTCCACCATCGGCGCCGCGACCGTGCTCATGCCCTTTGGCGGCAAGACGCAGCTCACCCCAAGCTCGGCCATGGTCGCCAAGTTCCCCGTGGACGGCGAGACCACCACGGCGAGCGCCATGGCATGGGGCTTCAACCCCTATCTGATGGAGGCCGACCAGTTTGCGGGCGCCTACCTGTCCGTGGTCGAATCCATCGCCAAGCTCGTGGCCGCTGGCTTTGAGCACAAGCGCACCTACCTCTCCTTCCAGGAGTACTTCGAGCGCCTGCGCACCGAGGCCGAGCGCTGGGGCAAGCCCATGGCTGCCGTCCTGGGCGCCCTTATGGCTCAGGTCGACCTGGGTGCCGGCGCCATCGGCGGCAAGGACTCCATGAGTGGCTCGTTTGAGGACGAAGCCGGGGAGCTCAACGTTCCGCCGACCCTGATCAGCTTCGCTGTCGCTGTGGGTAAGGCCGCCCGCGCCGTCTCCCCTGAGTTCAAGGGCCTCACGCACCGCGTCGTCCGCATCGCCCCCGCCACCTATGGCGAGGACTACCGCCCCGACGCCCATCAGCTGCTCGCCGCGTTTGACGCCGTCGAGGCGCTCACCGCCACCGGCGCAGCCCTGGCCGTCTCCACGCCCGGCTACGGCTGCGGCGCCGAGAGCCTCTTTAAGATGTGCGTCGGCAACCAGATCGGTATCGAGCTTGCCGAGGATGTGGACGTGGAGAGCCTCTTCACCCCGCTCTACGGCAGCTTCATCGTCGAGCTCGCCGAGGATGCCGAGCTGCCCGAGGTCGCCGACGGTGTTGTCGTCGAGCCCCTGGGCACCACCGTCGAGGGCTATGTCATCGACACCGGCTCCGAGGTCATCGAGCTCTCCGAGCTCCAGGAGGCCTGGGAGAGCGGCATCGAGGGCGTCTTCGCCTACCGCAGCGCCGGCGAGACCCCCGAGGTCGAGACCATCGACTTCCGCGCCAAGGATATCCACGTGTACGGCGGCGCCAAGATCGCCCGCCCGCGCGTGATCATCCCCGTGTTCCCCGGCAACAACTGCGAGTACGACAGCGCCCGCGCCTTCCGTGCCGCCGGTGCCGAGGCCGACACCTTCGTGATCAACAACCTCACGCCCGAGGCCGTCGCCGAGAGCACCCACGAGCTTGCCCGCCGCATCCGTGCAAGCCAGATCGTTATGATCCCCGGCGGCTTCTCGGGCGGTGACGAGCCCGACGGCTCCGCCAAGTTCATCACGGCGTTCTTCCGCGCTCCCGAGGTCACCGAGGCAGTCCGCGACCTGCTCAAGGCCCGCGACGGCCTGATGCTGGGCATCTGCAACGGCTTCCAGGCCCTGATCAAGCTCGGTCTGGTGCCCTACGGCGACATCGTCGACGCCACGCCCGATGCGCCCACGCTGACGTTCAACACCATCGGTCGCCATCAGAGCCGTCTGGTGCGCACCCGTATCTCGTCCAACCTGTCCCCGTGGCTGTCGCAGTGCAGCCTGGACGACCCCTACACCGTCGCCATCAGCCACGGCGAGGGCCGCTTTGTCGCCAATGACGAAGTGCTCGCCCAGCTGATCGCCAACAGCCAGGTCGCCACGCAGTACGTGGGCGAGGACGGCAAGCCCAGCATGGATCTCTCCGTCAACCCCAACGGCTCCGCACTCGCCATCGAGGGCATCACGAGCCCCGACGGCCGTGTCCTGGGCAAGATGGGCCATGCCGAGCGTCGCGGCGACAACCTGTACCGCAACGTACCCGAGCATGTCCCCGGCGACAAGTTCATGCCGATCTTTGAGAGCGGCGTAGCCTACTTCGCCTAAACCTTTCCCATCGGGTACAATCCCTTCGGGTAACATCACCCGCCACCGACGCATCCGGTGGCGGGTTCTTTTTTGCTTCGCGCATGTAGGAAGGACATCATGGAAAGCCGCAAGCCGTATCTCGCCACCCTGCCCGGACTCATCCTGGGCTGCCTCGTTTGTTGCGCGCTCTGGGGCTCCGCCTTCCCCTGCATCAAGATCGGCTACGGCCTCTTTGGCATTCCCGCGCACGACAGCGCCTCGCAGCTGCTCTTCGCGGGTCTGCGCTTCACCCTTGCCGGCATGCTGGTCATTGTTGGCATGAGCGTGGCCCAGCGCCGACCGCTCGTTCCGCAAGCCCGTGATATCAAGCCCATCTGTATCTTGTCGCTCTTCCAGACCATTGGCCAGTACTTCTTTTTCTACCTTGGTCTCTCCCGTGCAAGCGCTATGTCAAGCTCCATCATCGAGGCCAGCGCCAACTTCTTGGCTATCCTCTTTGCCGCTCTGGCGTTTCGCACCGAAAAGCTCAATACGGCCAAGGTGCTTGGCTGTGTGCTGGGCTTTGCCGGCGTCGCGCTCGTCAACCTTTCGGGCGCGGATGGCACCTTTGGCTTTACACTCGACGGCGAGGGTTTTATCTTGGCTTCCACCGTTGCGGGCGCTCTGTCGACCTGTCTCATTGGCATCTTCTCGCGCGAGCATGACGGCGTCTTGCTCGCCGGCTGGCAGTTTTTAGTCGGTGGCGTGGTCCTTACCGCCATCGGGTTTTTGATGGGCGGCACGTTGTCCCCCACCGAAATCGTCCCCGCCATCGCGCTCATCATTTATATGGCACTCATTTCCGCCGTCGCGTACTCGCTGTGGTCCCGTCTGCTCGCCGTCAACCCCGTCAGCCGCGTTTCGGTCTTTGGCTTTATGAACCCGGTCTTTGGCGTGCTGCTGAGCGCGCTGCTGCTCGGCGAGGGCGCCGGCACGAGCCCCGTTACCGTCATCGTTGCCCTGCTGTTGGTCTGCGGCGGTATCATCATCGTCAACAAACCCAAAAAAGCCTAGCGAGCTCACCTTTTTAGGGAGGGTGTTCGCACACTTTATCTTAATGGAGTACATCGGTGAGCCGAGGGCCGCCACGCACGCCAGCGTGCGCCCCTTTTTTCTAGCGTATCTGGACGCCGGCCTTCTTCTTCTCGCGCTTTACGCGGTAGAGCTCCGCGTCGGCAGTGCGAAGCAAGTCTTGCCAGGTATCGACGCCATCACCAACCCGTGCGTAGCCGATGGACATCCGCAACAGATACGGAACCTCGGCGCGCGCGAGCTCGTCGTTGATCGTCGCGCACAGATGCATGATATCCTGCTCCGCCGCCGCCTTTTGAAGCACCACGAACTCATCGCCGCCATAACGTGCGATAAAGCTACCAGACGCCGAGCAGACTTCTTTGAGCGCAGTGGAGATGACCTGAAGAGCATGGTCACCCTCCACATGTCCATAGCGATCGTTAATCTGCTTAAAGCCGTCGGCGTCCATCATAAGCAGATACACATCTTCGGCCTGATCAACATTTGAGAAGAGCGACAGCATATAGGTCTCAAAACGGTTGCGATTATTAAGGCCAGTCAACGGGTCGGTCGAGATCAGCTGCTCCTGGTAGATGATGTAGAGCAGTAGGATGCTCAGCGTTATACCGACGCAAAGGCCCGGTACCGAAAACAAAACCTGGAAGGTACCGCCCACCAGAGCGGGAACCGCAAAAAAGGCGAGGGTGCGATAAATGGCCTTCTTTTGCAGGCTTTCGACTTTTCGAGCCTGAATAAAGGCATGCAAGGACGTATATATGATGTAGCAGTAGCTAACGATAGGTTGAATCATATAAAGCGCTCCGCGACGATATACGCCCTGCGCATCGATATAGAACATGGTGTGCGTCCAGTAGCTGGTAAATGCCAGCACGACCACCAATACGGTTGGCAACGTCACGAGCGCCACCCTATAGCGCGCGGTCAAAAGGCGAGAGCCCTGCACTGTCTCGGAATACAAAAACCAAATGAGGCACGCGATGGCGAACAGCGAAAACGAGACCGCGTTGGAAATCCAGTTGGCCGTGATGCCTACAGGAGTGCTCACGCCGTCCGAGAGCGTCCAGATCATATCGAAGAAAATGTAGGCAGCGGAGGTGTAGCCGAGCATGCTAAACAAGAGCTGCTGGGTGCTCGAGAACAAGGAGCGACGACTTCGCACGGCAAGCCCGATAAGAACAATCATGCATAGCACGAATATCTCTATCTTGAGTGCCTTAACCACTAGCGCCATCCCTTCAATATCCAAGTGGCCAGAATCGCCCAATTCGAATCTGGGCAACAAACACCCCCTACTCCGCAGAGATAAGGGGAATAATAGCAGAGCGCCCGAACGTCACTGCAAGACAGCTTTCGTTCGGGCGCTAAAACGGCGCGAGTTGCACGCCGGCATCATTGATGGGTACCGATTGCTACTCGCCATCGATGTCGGTCGCGACGGCTTCCTCGATGGCCTCGACACCGGCAGGCGACAGATCCTCCTTGCCTTGGCAGAACTTCTTGTCGACCCAGCCGGTCAGAATCGGAGCCATGATCGCCGTGATGATAACGGCGGTGGCGATCTGAGCGTACGCAGTGGGTGCAAGCTCGGCATAGCGCGGCGCGACCTCGGCAAGAGCAACCGGCGTGGTCATAGCCGTGCCGGCAATGGTGGAGCAAGCCACGGCAGCCTTGCCGTTACCGCCGCACAGGCGCTCGAACACAAAGGTGATGGGACCGACGACAAACAGCGTGACAAGCCCCAGCAAGATGCCGGAAATACCGCCGGTGATAAAGCTCGAAAGGCTCATGGACGCACCGAGCTGAAAACCGATGACAGCGATCGCGGGATTGGCGCCGGGGACCAGCAAGTTCTTGATGAACGGGAAGAGGTTGCCCAGAACCATACCGATGACAAGCGGCAGGATGGAGCCGACGATGGTGCCCAGTGGGATGTTGGCAAGACCCGAAACACCCAGGATGATCATGGTGACGGCGGGGCCGGCCGTAAAGAACAGGATACCGACGGCGCCCTGCTCGGACTCGTCGCCGAACTCACCCATGATGCCCGTATAGAGCGCCATGTTGCAAAACGTGATGCCGCCGATGATAGACACGGAGCTCAGGCCCAGGAAGTTGTCGTTAAAGAAATATGCCACACCCAAGCCAAGGGCAGCCGCAACAACAAGCTTGGGAATCAGCACGACGATACCGGTCTTGATGGCGCCCGGCGTGGACTTAAAGCTGATGCCCGCGCCCACAAACAGCAGGATCGCGGCGACGATGGTGTTGGAGCCGCCGCGGCAGGCGGCGGTAAAGAAGCCACCGATCTCGAAGACCTGCGGGCAGAAGGTATTGAGCAAAAGGCCGACGATCATCGGGTAGATCATGATGTCACCCGGGATGCGCGGTACTTTGAATTTCTTTTGCTCGTTGGCGGTCGCTTCCTGTGCCATGAAACCCCCATTTCAGCTGATGCAGGACAAAAGCCCATGTCACGCTTTGCTACAGTAAAGTTTGATCATGGTACCAGAGGAAGCAGACCGGCTCGGTGAGAAATTCGATTCGTTGGGCCGGGACGCTAAACGCGCCCTGCTCTTATACGAGGCTCAAAACGATATAGAACACGATGCCCGAGGCGCAGCACCACAGCATCGACTTTGTCTTGATTGCCACCGCCACGACACCGGCAGCCGCAATCCAGGGCATCAAGCCCTGCCACAAGCCGGCGTCGAAAGCGCCAGGGCTTATCAAATCGTTGGCGACCAGCGCCGCGAAGGCGGCGGGCGGAATATAACCCAAGCCCTCGGTAACGCGGGGCGACAGCGTTCTCCCGCGCAAGGCAAACGCCGGGGCAATGCGGAAAAACGCAATGGCCGCCCAAGACGACAGCCACAGGACCAAAAACTCATTAACGGGCATCGCGAGCACCCCTTCCTTCGGCGAGAGTATCACGCGCAAGCGCCGCGACAACGCCGACAAGAACGCTTGCTGGCACGGCGATATTCGTCCACCCCAAGAACTTGCATACGGCGACGGACACCGCAGCCAAACCGGCAGCCACGACATTGCCGCGCGACAGTCGTTGCGAAAAGAGCAGACAGATAAAAAGCGATGTACAGACAAAGCCCGCGATAGCGGTGGGGACATCGACAACGGCGCCGACAGCGGCGCCCATCGTGCACGAAACGCCCCATGTTGCGATGAGAATCGCGTTGAGCACAAAGGACTCGCGTGGGCCCCAATCCTCCCCCTCAATCAGCTTGGCAAGCGAGATGCCATATGCCTCCTCGGTAAGTGTCGCGGCAACAGCCAGCGTCTGACGCTTCGAGGCACCCGTCAGATACGGTGCAATCGATGCCGAGTAAAGCGCAAAGCGCGAGGAGATTGCGGCGACGCTCGCGACGATCGATGCCGCAGGCACACCTGCCAGCCACAGATTGCAGACCATAAACTGTCCGCTGCCCGTCACGAACGTGCTGCTCAGGGCAAAGACCATCCAGGGCTCCATTCCCGACTGCGCCATAATCATTCCGCACGGCGCGCCTATCGCAACATAGGTAAGCATCACCGGCCAGACGGTTTTAACGATTTTGAGCACCATAGCGTTCCTCGTCCCGATAAGATTTCCGAGCCGCATTCAACGACGCGGCAGAATCATCGCCCGATGGCAACCGAGTTCACCTACAATTGCCACCGGATCGAAAGACACAGAAAGACACAACTTTTTTAGGAAGTCATTATGACAGCTATCGATCGAACGCGGGCTGCCGCGGCCTTCAAGACCTACACCGATGCCTACGATGCCGCCAATCCGCGTATCGCGCTCAAAATCGAGCATACGTACCACGTTGCCGAGGCATGCGATGCCGTGGCACGCGAACAGGGCTGGTCACCGCAGGACATTGACTTGGCGTGGCTTTGCGGCCTGCTGCACGATATGGGCCGCTTTGAGCAGCTGCGACGCTGGGATACGTTTAAGGATGCCGAAAGCATGAGCCATGCGGCGTTGGGCGTCGAGGTCCTCTTTGGCGAAACGCCTGCAGGCGCGCCCGCGGCAACAAGTATCCGCGACTTTATCGACAACCCGGCAGAAGACGAGTTGATTCGCGCAAGCATTGCCTATCACAGCGATTTCCGCCTACCCGCGCAGCTCGACGAGCGCACGCGGCGCTTCTGCGATATTGTGCGCGATGGCGACAAGATCGACATCATGCGCACCATCGCCGACAGTACCGTCGACACCATCCTCAAAGTGGATGAGGACACATTTCTCGCCAGCCGGTTCTCGACACCGGCGCTCGCCGCCTTTGACGAGCGCCGCTGCGTTGCACGCGACGAACGCGATGAGGCCGCCGACTACCTGGTAGGGCTCATCTGCTTTATGTTTGAGCTCGTCTATCCGGCAAGCCGCGCGCTGGCGCGCGAGCAGGGCGATATCTACCGCCTGCTCGACGCGCCCTTTGGCATCGTGCGCCCCTTTACCGACCCCGCCACGCGAGCGACCTGGGAACGCCTAAAGAAAGAGATGCGAGCCTGGCTGGCCGGCGCCTAGCGCTCGAGCTGGGCCAGAAGCTCCTCGACGACTTCGACGGCGTCGCCGACAACTTTGTACTGCGCAGCGCCAAAGATGGGAGCATCCGGGTCCTCGTTGACGGCGATGATGCACTCCGCGCCGCCGATGCCGGCTAGGTGCTGGATAGCACCCGAAACGCCGATGCTCACGAGGAGCTTAGGCGAAACCGACACGCCGGTCTGGCCGATCTGGTGGCGGTACTCCAGCCAACCCGCCTCCACGACGGGACGCGTGCAACCAAGCTCGGCACCCAGCGCATCGGCGAGTTTTCGCATCAGAGGCAGATTCTTCTTGGAGCCAATGCCGCGGCCCACCACGACCAGGCGCTCGGCATCGGCAATTGATGCCTGCTGCCCCCACTCCTCGGCGGGAATCGAGATCTCGACGCGGGCCTTAACATCATCCGCAAGCGGTACCTGGGTGATTGCGCCAGAACGGCTGTAGTCAAAGTCGGGCGCCTCAAAGATGCCGGGACGCACCGTTGCCATCTGGGGACGGTGATTGGGGCAGACGATGGTGGCCATCAAGTTGCCGCCAAACGCCGGGCGCGTCTGCTGCAGCAGACCCGTCTCCGCATCCATCGAAAGCACCGTGCAGTCGGCCGTAAGGCCCGTCTGCAAGCGTACGGCCACACCGGGCGCCAGCTCACGGCCAAAGGCGGTCGCACCGTACAGAATGGCCTCGGGCCTGCGCTCGGCAACCAAATCGCAAATCAAACGAGCATAGACCTCCGCATCGTTTTGGCGCAGTCGCTCGTCGCGGCAGACCACGACCTCGTCGGCACCGGCGCAGACCAGATGTTCCAGGTCCTCAAGCGAGCCCTCGGGGCTCATACCGACCAATGCCACCAGACGGCAACCGCGGGCATCGGCAAGCTCGCGCCCTTTACCCATGAGCTCGCAGGCCACCGGGGCCACGACATCGTGCTCGTCGGTCTGCGCGAATACCCAAATGTCTCGATATGCATCAAGGTCCACCGCACCAGCGGCCTCGTCGCGCTCGATCGAAATGGCGTTGACGGGACAGGCGTCGACGCACCCGCCGCACAAGATGCAGCCGTCGGTCACATGGGCGTAGCGGTTGGGGCGCTCGCCCTCCACCACAATGCCACCCGAGGCACAGGCGCGAACGCAGCGACCGCAGCCGATACAGGCTTCGCTATCGATAATCAGTCCGCTCATCTATGCCATCCCCTCGATAATCTTGGCAAGTTTTGCCGCCTGCTCGGACGCCGTTCCGTCAACGGCCTCGCACGTTTGGTCGCGGTCGGGCACAAACGAGCGCACGACCTGCGTCGGCGATCCGGTAAGGCCGCAGCGCGCGGGGTCAGCGTTCACGTCGGCAGCGTTGACCACGCGCACGTCCGCTTCCTCGGCCGCACGAATACCGGCAATGCTCGGCATACGCAGCTGGCCGATCTCCTTGGCGGTCGTCATCGCGCACGGCATCTCAAGATAGACCGTCTCCTCGCCGGCATCGCAACCGTGAACGAGCGAAAGCGCACCGCACGTCGTAAAACCTGCGCTCTGCACGCAGCTCACATCGGTCACGCAGGGAATCTCAAAGGCGCCGGCAAGCTCGGGGCCAATCTGGGCCGTATCGCCATCCACCGCCATCTTGCCGCAGATGAGCAGGTCGAAGTCCTCGTCGAGCGCTTCGATGCCGCACTTGAGGGCATAGGTGGTTGCCAGGGTATCGGCGCCCGCAAAGGCTCGGTCGGTCAGCAGCAGCGCGTCGTCGGCGCCTCGAGCGATGCAGTCGCGCAGCAGCGATTCGGTCGCGGGGATGCCCATCGACACCACCGTCACGCGCACGTCCATGCCAAAGCCGATAAAGTCGTCCTTCAGCGCCAGCGCGCATTCCAAAGCGCTCGCATCAAAGGGATTAATGACCGCCTGCTTGCCATCGCGCACGATGGTATTGGTCTTGGGGTCCATCTTGACCTCGGTGCTGCCCGGCACGGCCTTGACGCACACCACCATATGGAAATCGCTCATCTTCACGCGCCCCCTTTCTGGACGAGCTCATCCAAGAGCTTCTCCGAAAACAGGTTACCGCGACCCAGCTGCCCGGCAGGATCGAGCTGGAGCTTGAGCCGCGCCGACTCGACCATGGCCTCGTGGCCGTACATCGTCTCCAAGAAGCCCGCCTTGATCTTGCCGACGCCGTGTTCTGCGGAGACGGCGCCGCCCATAGCCGTGACCTCGGAAGCCCACTGGGCAAAGAGTTCTCCGCCGCGGCGATAATCCTGCGCATCGCGCGGCAGGATGTTCACATGCAGATGGTTGTTACCGATGTGCCCCCAGGCGGCAGATTCAAGCCCACTTTCGGCCAACGTGCGGCGATAAAGGGCGATGACATCGGCCAGGCGCGCGTTGGGCACCGACATATCCGACCCCAGCTTGGTAATGGTGGGGTCGGTGCGGCGACGCTCGTCGATGAGCATGTTGACGCTCTCGGGCACCGCATGGCGGAAGAATCGCTGACACTCGCGATCGACCTCGGTGCGCGCGACCCATGTCGCATCGTCGCTGCCGCCCGCAAACTCGAGCACCCATCCCAGGTGGTACAGTTCCTCGGTCGCCTGGGCCTCGTCATCGCAATCGAGCTCCACGTAGACACAGACCTTGGCCTCTTTGTCGAGCGCCGGCAGCGAGGCAAACGCCGTCGACTGCTCGCGCTGGCGACGTAGAATATCCAGGGCGCCAGCATCGAAGTACTCGATGGCAGCCGCATGGGACAGGACAGGGCGCACGGAATCGGTAAAGGACACCGCCTTGTCCTCGCTATCGAAAAAGCAACTCACACCCCAAACGACCGCAGGCGCCGCCTGCAGGGCAATCTCGAGCTCGGTGATAACGCCGAGCGTGCCGCAAGCACCGATAAAGAGGTCGATGGCGTCCATTTCGTCCGCAACGAAATAGCCTGAGGCATTTTTTGTCTCGGGCATGGTATAGCCGGGAAGATCGAGCTCGAGCGTACGGCCCGCTGCCGTCACGAGCGACAGGTGGCGGCCCTGGGTAAAAGCCTCGCCGCGCTGAAGCTCAAGCAAATCGCCATCAGCCAGTGCGACGTGGAGTCCCGTGATATGTGGGCGCATGGGGCCGTAAGCGTAGCTGCGGGCGCCGGAGGCGTTGCATGCCGCCATGCCACCCAGACAGGCAGATACCTCGGTGGGATCGGTGGGAAAGAACTGCTCGGGGGACTCTTGGAACTCCTCGTAGGCCTCAAGCGATGCCTGGTCCCAACCAGCGGTCGGCAGTACCTTCTTGCTCAGCTGCTTACGCAGCTCCGAGAGCACAACGCCCGGCTCCACGCGCAGCAGAAATTGGCCTTGTTCATCGCGGCGAAGGCCCAAGTAGCGATTCATACGGGAAGTATTGAGGATATGCCCACCGTGGGGCACGGCACCGGCGGCAAGGCCGGTTCGGGCGCCCTGAACCGTTACCGGGACACGCTCGGCATGGAGCGTTTCCAAAATGGCACGGACCTCGTCTTCCGTTGTCGGAAACGAGATGCTCGATGCTTCGCCCGATGCACGAGATTCATCGCGGCCATACTCTTCGAACTCATCGGTGAAGGGTTTAATGGTTGCAGACACGCGAACTCCCCCTTTAGCTAACTACAGTGTTTGCAGGGAGATGTTACCGCATCGTTTCGTCGACGTGTTCGAGACCGTCTCCATAATTGGCGATTTTTACGTTTGTGCAATTCGGCGAACGGCAAGGCTTCCTCGGCAGACGATGCTTTTGACACATATCGCCCCGCCGTCGCCGACCGCTCGATTGTCGCTCGAAAAAAGTTGAAGTAATTTTTTCCACCTTTTACCTGCGGAGATGTCAATCCGTCAAGCATTTGGTCAGAAATTGGTCAAGTAGCGGCTGATACGGTCGGCGTCGACAGCCAAAACCGATAGAAGTTTTGGCCCCAGAAGCAGGGAGGTTCCCATGGCATATTACTGGCCCCAGTACGGCGTCGCCATCGAGGTCGACGACGATCCCTATCTCCTGCCTTTCGACGAAGAGGCGTTCCCCGATACGGCGGTCTACCACGTCACCACCGATGTTATCTGCGACCCCGAGTCGTTCTCGGCGCTCGCCCACCACATCGCGCGTATCCACGATATCGAGCTCCCTCACGACTTTGACGAGCTCATCTACTCGCGCCGCCTGATGCTTCACATGCTCTTTGGAGCGGACCCGTCCACGTTCGCACGTGTCTACACCACCAAGGACGCCGCATGAGTGCGAAGAAGCCGCCCCGCCTCGCAGGACTGGGGCGTCGCAAGAAACTCGTCGTTGTCTGCCTGGCTATCGTCTGCGCCCTCATCGCCGTAGGGCTATACGCCTGGCAGTCGCAGCCCGTGCCCGAAGCGGGCGCCTCAGTCACGACGGCAGAGGGCAAATCGCGACAAGAAATCCAAGATGAGCTCGATGCCATCGTCCGCGACAACATGATGACGATTTCGGTCGCGCCGGTCGCTCAGCTACAGGAGGACGGCAAGCTGCGCGTCAACGTGCAAAACGTCCAAGACAATAAATTTCCCCAGCGATTCCGCGTCATCCAAAACGACGAGACCATGTACGAATCCGGTGTGGTCGAGACCGGCAAGACAATCGAGACGTGCCCCGCCGGCGACATCAAAGAAGGCGAGGCATACATCGAGATCCAGGCACTCGATGCCAAGACCCTCGACAGCCACGGCAATCCGACACGTGTCAAGGTACGGGTTGAGCAAGCCGAGAACTAGCTTTTTCGGCCGACGCGGCACCGCACGCAATTCACCAGCATTCGTCCAATCATCGCGGGGACGGCCCGCGGCGAATAGAAAGGAACGGCCATGGACATCACCAGGAACATGAACGGAGCCAGAGCGCTCGTCGTGGGCGCAGGGCTCGCGCTCGCGCTCGCAATGGGCGCCGCCCCGACGCCAGCTCTGGCAGCCGGGCGCGTTGGAACCACGAAAGTAATGGTCAGGACCGAGATCGACAACGTAGAGTTCAAAGTTCCGACGGTTATTCCCTTCGTCGCCAAGGCCGACGGCACGCTTCAGGGCCCCTCAGAAGACGCGACCACCATCGACAATCATTCGGCCTACGGCATCCATGTCACCAACATGAAGATCGACGCCATGAACACCTGGACCATTGCCGCCGACGCCAAGGCCGGAACCGCGCAGAATTCCATCGACTTTAAGGTCGGCCCCGACGGTGCACTCCAGAACGCCAGCGCCGCAATGCAGGAGACGGGCCTCGATCTTTCCAAGAATGCAGCCTTCGACATGGGCTACCAGGGCATTGCCGGCGGCACGGACATAATTAAGCTCAAGACAAGCGGAAACGTCGCCCGCGTCACGCGCGACATCTTCCGCGTAACCGGCGAAGGCGATCAGGTTGCAACGATCACCTGGACGGTCGAGCCCGGTGCGCACACGGCATAAGGCCGTCGCCCTGGCCGCCGCCGTCAGTATCCTAGCGTTTGGGCCAGCCATGGCCTTTGCCCAGCAAGAACAGGCGCAGGCCGCCACGCAAGTGACGGTCGACCTCTCGGAGCTCGACCGCGGCAACTGCAAGGAACCGTTGGCACAGACAGACGACAGACGATGGCTCTTGGCAGCAGGCGCCACGGCAGCAGGCGCGGGAACCGCCGGCCTCGGTCTGCACATCAAACGCAGCCAGAAACGAAACACGGACAGGCCGCACTAAATTAGCTAAGGAGACCCCATGGCATCGAAGAACCTTTTGCCCGTCGTCGCACTCTGCGGCGCGCTCGCAACCGGAACGCCTGTCGCCGCTTGGGCGACTCCCGTCATGGCAGATTCCTTACCAGCAGCCCTAAGCTCCGCACCAAATCCGTCGAGCGCCATTGCGTGCAAGCGTTTTTCGATCGCACAGGCCGCAATCTCAACCTCGGGATGCCTTCGTCGTAATACGGACGGCTCGATAGTCGTGGATATCAATCGTTCGAACAAGGCAAACGGCTCCCAGGCGGGGTGCGCCGTCTGCACGTGGCGCTCGATTGTGCTCGATGCAGATGGCGATCCGTGCGATTTGGGGTTGCGCATCGATATCGCTTCGGTCGATGACTCGGCGAACGGAGCGAAGGTCGCCTTCGACGGTGCGTTTTTCGAGAAAGGAGGCGGTATATGTCTGGGCTGCGCCGCCGCGAATGCAGACGATGTGCAGCCCACCCTCTCATTCACGGCATCGCTGCGGCTGACCAAGGCGGGCACCGATGCCATCGCGGCGGGAGAAGCATCCCTGCTGTTCTACGCCGCCAGCACCGAAGACACAGACATTCATTTCGAGAAGCCAGCCGGATCGCTCAGCCTTACGCGCGGGACGGAGGCAGGCCCTATTGCGATCGATACCCACACGCTAGGCAGGCAACGCATTCTTGCCGACCCGGCGCTTCTCGAGATGGAGTGGAACGGATCCGGAGCCGTCGGGATTGTCCCCTCCGCGCTTGACGCCAAGACGCTCCCCTCAAACGACGAACCCATCAACGCAACCATACAAGAAGAGAGCACGGACAAAGAAGCAGGTGCGGGCGACACGCCGTCGCCGACAAACAGCGTCCCAGCTTCTTTCGAAGCACCGAATGAGCCCGCTACCGGTCCAAACGATCCCGAGCTCGCGGACAGTCTGGGGCTTGCTGATCCTCAGGAGATCGATGAAGGTAACTGCTGCGTGCTTGCCGCCCTCGACCACACAGAGGTCATCGATGCTGCAAACATCGAAGTTGCCGCCGCCAATCAGCCCGTCCGCAAGTCGGCCATCATCGCATTTCCCGAATCCATCGAAGTCGTCTTTTTGCCATCGGGCGAGGTCGTGGCCCCAACACTGCTCACCTTGTTGGGCGCCAAGAATACTCGAAACGAAATTAAAAAGGTCACGGTTGTCGACCCTGCAACCACCGCTAAACTGCGTCTATACGCCGTTGCCCCAGACGGAGGCAAGACCTTGGAATTCGATGGCGACACACTTCTAGCCTGGCGACGTCTGGACATTATGCAAGACGTCTCGTATCAGATCGAACTCGAAGGGTTTGATCGTGCCCGCGATGCCAATATCATCGCCGCGGCTATTGAATCCCCGCAGCGGCTTATGACACTGCGCTTTGACTACTACCCCTATGTCCCGACAACCACCTGAGGCTTAAATGCTGCGCATCATTCCTAATACCACTTATATAACGTATTAGATGAGTCGCGATGTGCCTCGCATTTCGTTCTGCTACGATTGCCACGTTGGCATCAATACAGGAGGGCTCATGCCGGGCTTGGGAACAATCATCAACGTTGCGCTTTTAGTTGCGGGCGGTCTTTTGGGATTAGCGGGCGGCCGCTTCATTACACCGCGCATCCAAGACACGCTCATGAAAGCATCGGGGCTGTGCGTCCTGTTTATCGGCCTGGGCGGCACCATGCAAAAGATGCTCATCATCGATGGAAAGGCGCTAGCGACCACCGGTACCACCATGCTCATCGTCTCATTTGCGCTCGGCTCGCTCATCGGCGAGGCCGTCAACTTGGAAGCCGCCATCGAGAACCTTGGCGAATGGCTCAAGCGCAAGACTGGCAGTGAGGGCGATAACGAGTTCACCAACGCTTTTGTCTCGACTTCACTCACCGTGTGCATTGGCGCCATGGCCATTGTGGGATCGATCCAGGACGGTCTGCTCGGCGACTGGTCAACGCTTGCCCTCAAGGGCGCACTGGACTGCATCATCGTCTGCACCATGACGGCCTCGCTTGGCCGCGGCTGCATCTTCTCGGCCCTGCCCGTCGCCGTGTTCCAGGGGACGATCACGTTGTTTGCCGGCGCGCTCTCCCCCATCATGACCACAGCAGCCCTCAACAGCCTTTCGCTCGTAGGCTCCATGCTCATCTTCTGCGTCGGCGTCAACCTCATCCGTCCTCAGACCTTCCACACGGCCAATATGCTTCCCTCCGTCGTCATCGCCGTCATATACGCCCTCCTGTTCTAAATCTATCAACGCAGCGGTATCTCGAACATCTGTTTGATGCTGTGCTATGATATGAGGTCACCGTAGCTGCGTTCGAGAGGAGGAGCGGTGGCCGACCAGGACATCAAGATGCTCATCGAGCGCATTATGGCCGAGGCCCGGACCCATCAGTCCGCCCGCTTCTCAAACGAAACCTACGCAGACGAGCCGATTCTCAAAACCGGCCGACAGATGCAGAATTTCCTCCCCGACCAGTACCGTAAAATGCGCGAGATATCGCGCTGGCAGGATGACCCCAAGGGCGGTGCGGGCCGCTGGCTTTCGGAAGCCGAGCTTTTTTACCGCCAGGGCCTGCTGATGGCCGACTTTGAGGACGACTGTCCCTACAACGGCACCTTTAAGTCGTACTTTCCCACCTACAACGCCATGAGCGACCGGCAACTGCGCGGCTACTTTACCTGGCGTGCCCAAGTGCGCCGCGGAACCGTCGAGGAAACGTCTACGTCCTTTGCCTTTCTGTATCTCTATGAGCTGATCTGCGGCATTGGCGTAGATAATCCACTCGATGGTTTTAACAAGATCAAGGCTTTTTGGGATGTCTATCGCGCCTTCGAGCCCGGCATCGACCGGTTTGCGCGCGTGTGGCTGCAAGATTACGCCGTGTTCCACGGGCTCGACCCCAAGCTGCTTCGCGACTCTAAAACCGTCATGTTCGATAACGCCCTTATCGAACTGCGGCGCGCGGCACGAGACCTTGTACCGGCACCGTCCGGCCAGACCCCTAAGCGTCGCAAAACCTCCGAGCCCACGCTCCCCCTTCCGCCCGATGAGGTGCGCGAGGAGCGACTCATGGCCGCCATCAACGCCCTCTCCACGTACAACCTAAGTAGCTCGCGGCTCGACCGCAGCCATCACCGCGATCTGCGCCACGTGGCGTGCGCCGTGTATGTCCGCATGGCGCGCTACTACGACACGCACCGAAAGACCGGCATCGTGGCAAGTTTATTTGGGGAGGAGACGGCAATGCCCTACACCATGTTTGCCTCGGCCGTATTCTTTGCGCCCGAGCGCCACGAGGACTGCGAATACCGTCTGGACCCCATCCATATCTACCGTTGCCAAAACGGTTTTTGGGAATGCATGCGGATTCACGGCAGCAGACAAAAGAGCAGCAAACTTGGCGAGATGATGCGCGCCTGCGACCAACGCCTGCGCCTAGCCCTGGACCCTGCCCATCCCCTTAAGGAAGAAAAGGTCCCCAAATATCTGGCCAAGATTATCGATGACGAGATTGTGGCATGGCTTTCGTGGGACGCCGCACACCAGCCCGTCAAGATCGATATCGATCTGAGTCAGCTGGGGCATATTCGGAGCGCCGCCGCACAAACGCGCGAGGCGCTTTTGATTGACGAGGAACGCGAGGACGGCGCGTCCGCAGAAGCCGAGGTAGCGGACTCAGGGCAACCGGAAGCCGAGCCCGTAGCCGACGCGATGGTCGAGGCGGTCGCGGCGGCTGCAGGGCAGGACGAGTCCGACGAGCCGACCATATCCACCGAACAGTTTGGTGTCGTGGCACCGCTTCTCGCGCCGACGCCCGCGTTCGCAGCTGCTACGCCCGCTGACGCCACAAACGAACTCGCGCCCGCCGCAAACGCCTATCTCCGCGCTCTGCTCGAGCACAACGCAGTACAGGCGGAATCGGCGGTAGTGCAATCGGAGCAGAGCGAGGACATGCTCGTCGATACCATCAACGAGGCGCTCTTTGACCTGGTGGGCGACACCGTAATTGAATTTAGCGCAGCAGGGCCGCAGATTATCGAGGACTACGAAGCAGACGTGAGAGGATACCTAGACCATGAGTGATACCGCATCCGCAGCACCTCGCGTGCCCAAGCGCGTCGCTGCCGTCATTCTCAACTCGCTCAAGGGCGGCGTGGTCCCGCGCATCGGCCTTCCTTACATCACCGTAGGGCGCGAGGTCGAGATCCGCGCCCTGCTCACCGATCTGAGTCTCATCGCCGACGGTGGCGCGAGCTTCCGCTTTCTGGTCGGTCGTTACGGCGCCGGCAAGAGCTTTTTGCTCCAGACTATCCGCACGCACGCCATGGGCGAGGGGTTCGTCGTCGCTGATGCCGACCTGTCGCCCGAGCGCCGCCTGCAGGGCGGTCAGGGACAGGGCCTTGCCACCTACCGCGAGCTCATCCGCAATATATCGACCAAGACGCGCCCCGAGGGCGGTGCGCTCAACCTTATTCTGGATCGCTGGGTCGCCTCGTGCGCCGACGTCGACGAGTCGGTCGTCAATGCCCAACTGGCCCCGCTCGAGGAGATGGTCCACGGCTTCGACTTCACCCGCATGCTCCGCCGCTATCGCATGGCCGCATCCGGGGGCGACGAAGAGACCATGAGCCGCGTGACCAAATGGATTCGCGGCGAATACCGCACCAAGAGCGAGGCACGCGCCGAGCTGGGATCCTCGACCATCATCAGCGATGACGACTGGTACGACTACGTTAAGCTCATTGCGCGCTTTTTGGTCTGCAGCGGCTACAAGGGCATGCTGGTGCTCATCGACGAACTCGTGAATCTGTATAAGATTCCCAATGCCATCACGCGCCAGTACAACTACGAGAAGATCCTGACCATGTACAACGACACACTTCAGGGCAAGGCACAGTACCTGGGCATGATCATGGGCGGCACGCCAACCTCCATCGAAGACCGCCGCCGCGGCGTGTTCTCCTACGAGGCTCTGCGCAGCCGACTCGCTCAGGGTCGCTTTGCGCGCGAGGACCTTAAGGACATGCTCGCGCCCATCATCCGCCTGCAGCCGCTCACCTACGAGGAGCTACTGGTGCTCATCGAAAAACTCATGCAAATTCACGCCGGCTACTTTGGCTGGACGCCCACGCTTACCGAGAACGACTTGGTGGACTTCCTCAAGATCGAGTTCGGTCGTGTGGGAGCCGACACGCATCTGACGCCGCGTGAAGTCATTCGTGACTTTATCGAGTTGCTCGACATCCTATGCCAAAACCCCGACGCCAACGTGGCCGAGCTGCTGCAAAGCGTCGGCGGCGACGCGCTGGCGCCGGCAGCCGCAACAGGCGACACCGATACCGCAGGCGGCGACCGTAACTTCGCCGAATTCACCATCTAACCTGCCAAAAAGGGACAGGTTTATTTTGGCGGGCTCTATCTGGGCAAACGTTGAAGCAGTAATGCAGCAAGCCACTGCCCGCCGCGTTGAGAGATTCGCTTTTGAAAGGAGGCCTCGTGAACGCCTTTGACCGCTACGCCCCGTTTATCCAAGACTTCATCTACTCCCACGATTGGGAGAGCTTGCGCTCTATCCAGGTTGCGGCAGCTGATGCCATCTTTAACACGCAAGATAATGTGCTCCTGACGGCATCCACGGCTTCCGGCAAAACCGAGGCGGCCTTCTTTCCCATCCTGACCGAATTTTGGGAGAACCCGCCCACGAGCGTGGGCGCCCTCTACATTGGCCCCCTCAAAGCGCTCATCAATGATCAGTTCGTCCGTCTCAATGACCTGTGCGAAAAAGCCGACATCCCCGTCTGGCACTGGCATGGCGATGTCTCGCAGTCGCACAAGGCCAAGCTCATCAAAAAGCCAAGCGGCATCTTGCAGATTACGCCCGAGTCGCTCGAGGCGCTCTTAATCCATAAGCACATGGCGATCCCGCGCATGTTTTGCGACCTGCGCTATGTGGTCATCGATGAGGTCCACTCGCTCATGCGCGGCGACCGTGGCGGGCAGACGCTCTGCCTTATCGAGCGACTCTCGCGCATGGCCGGCGTGCAACCTCGACGCATTGGCCTTTCGGCCACCATCGGCGACCCCGAGCGCACGGGTGCCTTTCTCTCACAGGGAACGGGGCGCGACTGCGTTATCCCACGCTTTGAAGAGCCGCGCCGCGTGTGGCGCATCTCCATGGAGCACTTCTACAACTCGGGCCCCCAGGCACAGCAACGGGGATTCATGGGCACAGGTCCTCAAGAGGCCGAAGTGCTTGCGTGCGAGCGCATCGAGGCGGCGGCATCCGCGGCACTGCCCGCCGGCGCCCAAGACATGCGTCACAGCGGACAGCTCACACAAGAGGAGCGCCGTCAACGTCGTGAGCGGGCACGGGGCAAGGCCACTCCCAAGGACCGCCAAACTTCCTCGGCCCCCGAGGGCGAAGTCGACATCCCGCGAGCGACCGAGCAGGCGCTTCTCAGCCCCACCGACACAGCACCAGACAACGCCGACCCCGGCATGGGCTATATCTTCGAACACACCCGCGGCCGCAAGTGCCTGGTCTTTGCCAACTCGCGCGAAGAGGCAGAGGCCGTATGCTCCATGCTGCGTTGCTACTGTGAGAGCCGGCACGAGCCCGACCGCTTTCTCATCCACCACGGCAATCTTTCGGCATCGCTGCGCGAGACGGCAGAAGAGCTCATGCGCGACGAGGAACAGGCACAAACGACCGTCACCACCTCTACGCTGGAGCTCGGTATCGATATCGGCCGTCTGGAGCGTGCGTTTCAGATCGACGCGCCGTTTACCGTCAGCTCTTTGTTGCAGCGAATGGGCCGCACGGGACGCCGCGATCTTCCGCCCGAGATGTGGTTTGTCATGCGCGAGGAAGAGCCCGAGCCGCGCACGATGATGCCCGAGACCATTCCGTGGAAGCTCCTGCAGGGCATCGCGCTCGTACAACTCTATCGCGAGGAAAAGTGGGTCGAGCCGCCCGAGCTCGATCGACTCCCTTACAGTCTGCTCTACCACCAGACTATGTCGACACTTGCCAGCACCGGCGAGCTCACGCCGGCAGAGCTTGCCCAGCGCGTGCTCACACTCAGCTATTTCCATCGCATCTCGGCCGATGACTATCGCGTATTGCTGCGTCACCTCATTAAGATCGACCATATCCAGGTCACCGAGGGCGGCGGACTCATCGTGGGTCTCGCGGGCGAGCGCATCATTAACAACTTTAAGTTCTACGCCGTATTCCAGGAAAACGAGGAGTTCACCGTTCGTAGCGAGTCGGCCGAATTGGGCACGATCGTCAACCCGCCACCGCCCGGTGAGCGCATCGCCATCGCCGGACACTGCTGGATTGTCGAGGAAGTGGACTGGAAGCGCCACACCGTCTTTGCCACGCAGGTCAAGGGTCGTGTGCCGGCCTACTTTGGCGACTGCCCCGGCGACATCAATACACACGTACTCGAGCGCATGCGCAAGGCGCTCAACGAGCACGCGGCATATCCGTATCTCATGGGCAACGCACGGGCACGCCTTGCACAGGCTCGTCATACCGCCGAGATTTCGGGCGCGGGAACCAAACCGCTCATTAACCTGGGTGGCGACACCTGGGTGCTCTTCCCCTGGTTGGGCAGCTATGCCTTTCTGGCGCTCGAACGTATGCTCAAGATTAAATGCGCCGCGGAGCTTGGCCTTCGCGGGCTCGATCCGTCGCGCCCGTACTTTATGCAGTTTAAGATGAAGGCCGACGAGGAGACGTTCTTTGAGGTGCTCGCCGCCGAGGCCGAGAAGGACTTCGGCCCCATCGACCTCGTCTATCCTGGCGAGGTGCCTTACTTTGATCGGTACGACGAGTTTGTTCCCGAAGAGCTCGTGCGCAAGGGTTTCGCCGAAGGCGTGCTCGACATCGATGGCATGAAGCAGCGTGTCCGCAGCTGGCGCGACCACGCCTAAGACCAGTCTTTTTGGGACGGGGAGACTTACTTGTCGTGAAGGACGGTGCCGAGGAAGTCGGCGTCGAAGGGCACGGCTTCGGCAAAGGCGTAGTCGCCGTCGCTGGCGATGAGCAGATAATTCTCCTCGCCGCCGAACTCTGCATCGCCACATGGGACCACCCAGGCGTGGGCGAACACCTCGAGCGCCGTGGCGGCGCAATCGCGCAGGAACGTTACGTCGCTCCCCTCGTTTGCGCTCACGATATTGGCAACGTAGATACCCCCGGGGTTCAGGCTGCCTCGCACCAAACGCAACGCCTCAACCGTCGCCAGCTCGCGTACGGGCTCGACACCGCCAAAGCAATCGCTCACGACCACGTCGTAGCGACGATGGCCCACGCTCGTCACACCCAAATACGAGCGAGCCTCAGCGGTAATCACCCGCAAGCGGTCGCCCACCGCACGCTCCAGCTCGTCCAGGTAGAACCAGCGGCGCGCTAGGCGCGTAATCTCTCCGTCATACTCGATAACGTCCATGCACAAGTCCTCGTGCGACATCAGCGCGAACTTGGGATAGGCAAACCCGCCGCCGCCCAGCATAAGCATGCGGTCGATACCGTGACCGTAAGCGTCGCGCATCGCATCCTCGGCCTCAAACACGTCGTCAAACGAACGATAGTACGTAAAGACGGGCTCCGCCCAACGCTCGCCAACGTAGCTTGCACTTTGGTAGACGCCGCCTTGTACCAATACGCGGACTTCGTCGCCGCCCTCGTCGTGCACGCGCTTCACACGCGCCAACCCATTGCGGGTTCGCGCAACCTGCAGACAGGCAGCACGAACAGCGACGGCGGCCGCACCAAGCGCCGCGGCCCCCAGAGCAACGCCGGCAACGACGCCGGCAGAAACACTCGGCTTGTTCATCTAGAGCTCCTTTTGCAGATAAAGGCCATAGTCATAAAATCCAAGATGGCGATAGTACTCGCGCGTACCAATCGCGCTGATCACGTTGATGCGCGCATAGCCCGCGTCCCGAGCAATATGGCACGCACGCTCCACCAGCGACCGTCCCAATCCATGGTGCTGGGCTGCCTGGCCTTGATCCCCCACGCGCGCCGCCATGCCATACACGTGTACCTCGCGAATCATCGCCTCGTCCGGCATCGTCGGCAACTCGTCCGCATGTGCGGCAACAAAAGCGCGAACGGGCAGCGACAGACGCAAAAAGCCGGCGATCTTGCCTTCGGGCGTCACCCACTGCAAAAAGCGTTCACGCGTCACCGGCGTCTCGTAAGCGACCTCATCAAGAGACAGTTCATCCAAGTCGGCACCCGTCGTGCTGATCTCGCGATAGCGAATCTCGCGCACCGTCGCACCGTCACCCCGAGCAGCCAGGCGGTTCTCAACGAGCTGACGCAGGTTGGGCTTCTTGTTGCCCACCATGATGTCGTCGGAGCTAAAGTCGCGGATCATGCGGCTGATGCGGCAGAACGCCGGCGTCGCCACGATGTCATCGGCCAACACATCGAGCAGCTCTTCCTCGGTATAGGGGCGCCACTCGCCGCGCTCATAGCAGCCCACCAGACGCGAGCCCTCGACGAGCGCACACGGGTAGACCTTGACCTCGTCGGGCATAAAGGCCCCTTCGGTCACAAAGCGTTCGTAATCGCGCTTGTCCCCCTCGGGCGTGGCTCCCAGCAAGTTGAGCATAAAATGCGCGTGGACCTTAAAGCCAAACAGGCGCGCAAGCGAAAACGCTCGCTCAATCTGAGCCACCGAAATGCGACGCTCGTTGATGTCGAGCAGGTGCTGGTCAAGACTCTGAATGCCCATCTGAATCTTGGTGCAACCCAGGCGGCGGATGAGCGTGAGGGCCTGCGGTGTTACAGCATCGGGGCGCGTCTCGATAACGAGCCCCACCACGCGATGCTTCGCCGTCTCGTTGATGCGCTGCTGACGCTCAAGTTCCTCCATCGTTGCCGTTTGCCGCTTGGCAACCTCGCCCCACGGCGTACCGGGGCCGTACAGACGACGCACCGCGCGGTTGTAGCCGCCCACAGCAACATCCACGCGCTCCTGCTCTCCTGCAACACCGCTCGCGAGCTCGGCCTCGTCTGTCGCAATGCCGACAGCCCGATAGCGCTCGCGGCGCTCCGCTACCACCGGCGGCAGGGCATCGGCGGGAGCGTCATCGAGCAGGCGCCCCGCCTCGGCACGACTGATGCCCGGACGCGCCAACATGGGGTTTGCCGCCACGCCGGCGACGGCATCGTCATTGAGCGCACGGAAGAGCTCCGACATAAACCACGTCTGATACCCTTCCGGATAGTCACTCCAGGTACCACCGAGCACAATGAGCTCGATCTTATCGGTCGCATGCCCCATCTGCGAAAGCGCGGTCAGACGAGCGCTCACCTGCAGATATGGATCGAAGCAATTTTGCTCCGCACGGGCGCACGCGGGCTCGGCATGCAGATAGCTTTTGGGCATACGCAGGTCGTTGGGGCAAAACAGGCAATCGCCCGAGCACGGCCACGGCTTGGTGATGACGGTAATGGTCGCCACGCCCGAAGCCGTTCGGCGCGGCTTCATACGCAGCACCTGCAGCAGTTGACGCTCTAGCTCGGCATCGGCATTCCACCCAGCCCAACGAGCCGGCTCCTCACGCTTTACCCGCTGGTAAAACGGCAGCAGACGACGCTTGGCCAGGTCGCGCTTATCGGCACCCTCACGGCGCGCCTCGGCATGTATCAGTTTGACGAGCTCCTTGTCGTCCACGGTCTCGCCGCGACGCAGAGCCTCGAGTATGTTCAAGATAATCTGTTCCATGCCCCCATTGTAAAGGCAAAGGCGCCGGAGCCGATCTCGGCTTCGGCGCCTTCATCAAACAGCGCGTCTATATCTTCGCCTAGGCTTTCGTCTGCCTCACTACTCCGAATCAAACGACATGTCGCCCGAACCGACCTCAAAACGATACGTGGCAGACTTGTCACCGTTATCGAATTCAAGATTCAAAATGGTCTCGCCGTCGTAGCCAAGCGGAAGGAAATCGCTCTCGAAGTCGCCGCTGCCCAAGGTGAGGCTCGCCTTAAAGCCCGTCGAGTTCGGAACCGTCATCTCCACATCGCCCGAGCCCACACTCACGTCCATCGACTTCGCGGGGGCCTGGTAAAGCTCGAACGTCACATCGCCCGAACCGACCTCAGCGCTGAGCGCATCAGTCACGCTGCCCGTAAACTCTACATCTCCCGCACCCAGGAAAAGATCGAAACCATCACAGATGACACCGGCAATCTGCAGATCGCCCGAGCCCACGTGCGCGTTGACTCCCTTCAGATGTTCGGCAACACGGCGCGGCAGCTCGACCGTAACTGAGCGATCGATTGCCTTACCGTCGTCACTTCCAAACTGGGAAACCTTGAGCGTCGAGTCCTCGACGGATGCGATGTTTTGCGTCGCGGCCTTGGAGGCATCCATACCCTCGGCAACGCGCCCCCGCTCGATAACGCGAGCCTTGTTGCCATCAACAACCTTGACGTCCACCGAAGCCGCATTGATATCGAAATCGAGGTAGCGAAACTCATCGGCATCAAAAGTCATGCTCGAAAGCTGCTGAGGCCGAGCGGAATAGTTACCGCTATCCAAGAGATCATCGTCGTCAAACATATCGTCAAAATCAGACAAATTGCCAGATAGAATACCGGTCGTACGCACCATATCGGAATGAGCCAATAGCCGCGAAATGCCAAAGACAAGCCCAATGATGAGCACAAACGCTCCGATGCCAACGCCCAAGCGCACCTTGGATTCATGCGAAAGCTTCATCATTCACCACCCTCTTTGACAATCGGCTCAGCGGTAGTCGCGGTAGCCACGTCAGTATCAACCGCAGCGGAAGCATCCTGCACCTGAGTCCTAGCCGTCACCGATGCCGGACCAACATGAATATCACCGCGCGCCCAATCGCCATCGAGAGCACGCGCCACCCAGTGATAGATGGGAATCGTAAAGAAGATCAGCGCGGCAAAGGGGCCGGCACCAAACGGGAACATCAGCAAAAAGAACAGCAGCCAGCACACGGCCCAATACGGGAACGACTGGAAGGGGCCCTTCACCGGAGTCGAGCCAACTGCGTGGCCACTCGTCGCCTGCGCCGTAGCAGCGTTGGCGGCCTGTGCACTCCAGCTTGCCGCCTGTGCCGCCTTAGCCGCGGCATCACTCGCCTGCGTTGCTGCTTCGGTGGCGCGCACCGCCGCCTCATGGGTGCGAGCGCGCTCTGCCGCCTCGGCCTCGCGCTGGCGGGCGCGGTCCTCGTTCTCAAACTCGATATCGTCCTCGATCTCGTCGCTCGGATTGAGCAGCTCGTCCAGACTCACGCCATAAAGCTTGGCGAGCGAGATCAGGTTCTCGGTATCGGGCGAGCTCTCCGCGCGCTCCCATTTGCTGACCGCCTGGCGCGACAGCCCCAGCTTTCGCGCCAGCCCTTCTTGGCTAAAACCCTTGCTGCGACGAAGGTCGGCGAGCCGCTGCGCAGTTTCTACATTCATGGTTCCTCCTATGTGATGCCAGCCGTGCCGCCGGACCGTTTTTGTTCTTAAGGCGCCTTGCACAGTTAAAAATCTATCCGCCACCGCCAAAAGCATGCCACCTATTCTAGTGAGATTTTTGACAACCGGCGGTTGCGGGCACATATGAGCTGCGGAAATGTGTCCAAACAAAGCAATGACCCGTAGCTCGGTTGTCCCCGTTGCGGCGATAACGGTAGTATGGTCGTACTGTTTATTCCGTACCGCCAACGGAGGGAGTCCCGCGCCGTGAACCGCGATTTCGCCTCATCGCTCATCCAGCTCAACAACACTTTCTATCGCGAGCACTCCGCCTCCTTCTCCGATACGCGCCAGGCCCCGTGGCCCGGCTGGGTACGCACCATGGATATCGCGCTCGAGCAGCTCGACGTCGCCACAATCGAGCATCCCGTCCGCGTCTTCGACCTTGCCTGCGGCAATATGCGATTCGAGAACTTTGCCGCCGGCGGCGCACTTGCCGCCAAGGGCGTCGACGGTGCAAATCCCTCGGCAGATGCCAGCTGCCCGTTTGAGTTCTATGGCGTCGACTCGTGCCAAGACCTGGCCATCGATGCACATGGTCACGCCCTGCGCATTCCCAACCTGCACTTCCAGGAACTCGACGTGCTCGATGCCCTCATGAAACTCAACCCCGCCGAGACACCCGACGCGCTTTTCGACGCCCCGCTCGCCGACATCTCGGTCTGCTTTGGATTTATGCACCACGTTCCGTCGTGCGAGTACCGCGTACGCGTGCTCGACGCTCTGGTGCGCCAGACGCGCCCAGGCGGCATCATCGCCATCAGCTTTTGGGAGTTTATGAACGACGAGCGCATGGCGCGCAAAGCCGTTCGCGCCGAGGCCCGCGCCGAGCTCACCCCGCCGTTTGAGGGTTACGATTCCGCGCAGTTTGAAGCCGGTGACCACCTCATTGGCTGGCAAAACGACCGCCACGCCTACCGCTATTGTCATCACTTTGACGATCAGCAGATCACCGACCTGGTGCGCGGCGTCCGTACGTTCTACAAGAGCGGCGAGGTCCCCGTGCGCGAACTTGAGCGTTTCCATGCCGACGGTCGCAGCGGCGATCTCAACCGCTACGTGATTCTCAAGCGCCTGTAGACATCGACGACTCGCCACCGAGCCGCATCGCATCTTCCGGGCAAGCTATGCCCGCCCTTTTTCAACCCATTGACGGAACGCGCAGCTATGCGTTCCCTACTTATGACCAAGGAGCCTCATGGGAGCCGTCCACGTTCGCACGCCTAAGAACTTTGTGCTCGAGGAGCGCCTGGAGCGCTACGCCGATGCAATCGAGACGAACCCCGAGGCCTATGCCGGAGATTGGCGCGAGGCTTGCGCGCCAGTTGGCAGCAAGCCCTTCGAACACCTTCACCTGGATCTTGGCTGTGGCAAGGGAACGTACCTTGTAGAGCGTGCGGCGCACGAGCCAAACACCCTCTTTATCGGTATGGACCAGGAGCCCATCTGCATCGCCTATGCCGCACAGAAAATCTGCGAGCAGGAGCTATCCAACGCACTCGTCCTGCCCCGAGGCGCCGCAACGTTGCCGCAGCTGTTTGCCGCAGGCGAGCTCGACGCCATAACCATCAACTTTCCCACGCCGCAGCCCAAGGCCAAGTACGCCAAAAAACGACTCGTCCATGTCGACCATCTGATGCTCTACCGCCCGCTCTTTGCAGCCGGCGCCACCATCACGCTGCGCACCGACAGCAAACCGCTGCGTGACTACGCCCTGGGGCAGATTGCCGCGGCCGGCTACGACACACTTTGGGCAAGCGACGACGTCCGCCGCGACCATCCCGAGCATCCCGAGACCGAATATGAATGCCGCACGCGCGAGATGGGTGCCGTCGTCTACGGCATTTGCGCCACACCCGGCGCGCAGCCCAGCAATGAACAGCTCGCGGCGGGCCGCGCGCAGGAGCAAAGCCTTGCCTGCTACCTGCCCGATAACCTCGATGAGCTCACCTATGTACCTCTGGGCATGGAAGAGGCCGTCGAGAACTTTAGAAACCGCGCCCGCAAGGGCAAGAAGCGTCTGCCGCAGGAGTCATAGGGGCTTTTGACAGTCACGTCGCCAGCGAGCAAGCACAAATAGGCACCGACGAACGACCCTCAAGCCTAAGTGAGTAGACTTTTTAGCAATAGCCAAGCACAACCCGCATAGGAACAAGTAAAACCGCAGGTAAATCCCTTACGCAAAAGCCATGTGCTGGCGAAATCGCAAAAAGTCTACTCACTTAGCTCGCGGCCGCACCAAACGGCTGAGCAGGACGCCCATTTCCTGCATTTTCTTTCGCGCTGGCACCCCGCGCCGCCGCTACGCCATAATAGTTGGCGGACAATCGCGAGAGAAAGCAAACACATGGCACAGACCACGACAGATATCGCCGCCAGCACCGTCTCCGGCGCCGGAGCCGCCAGTTCATTCTCGGGCGGCACGGGAACCGAAGCCGAATTCGGCTCACTCGGTGCGCTCTCCCCCACCTGGTGGGAGCCCGAGGACGGCAGCGAGCCCGAACCGTGGCTCACGCCCGATCAGGCCTTCGAGCGCTTCTTTGAATGGACGAGCAATCGCGGTATTGAGCTGTGGGACCACCAGGAAGAGGCCCTCATGGACCTGGCTGCCGGCGATCACGTCATTTTAGGCACACCGACCGGATCGGGTAAATCGCTCGTCGCGCTGGGCATGCTCTTTATGGGCATGGCACAGGGCAAACGCTGCTATTACACGGCCCCCATCAAGGCTCTGGTCAGCGAAAAGTTCTTCGACTTAGTACAGGTACTCGGCCGCGATAACGTCGGTATGATTACCGGCGACACGCATATCAACACCAAGGCGCCCGTCATCTGCTGCACGGCAGAGATCCTTGCTAACGACGCACTGCGCGAGGGCGAAGATGCCGACGTGGGCTGTGTCGCCATGGACGAGTTCCACTACTTTGCCGACCCCGATCGTGGTTGGGCCTGGCAGGTGCCGCTGCTCACCCTGCCCCACACGCAATTCATGCTCATGAGCGCCACGCTCGGCGATGTCACCGCGATTGCCGCCTCGCTCGAGGAACACACCGGCGCTACCTGCGACTTGGTTGTCGACGCCCCGCGTCCTGTTCCGTTGAGCTACGACTATGTGACGACCTCCCTCGAGGGCACGGTCGAGCTCGCCATGCGCCGCGGCGAGGCCCCGCTCTATATCGTGCACTTTAGCCAGGATGCCGCCCTTGCAACGGCACAGTCGCTCGCCAATTTTGGCATCGCCAGCAAGGAGCAGCGCGAGGCCATCAAAGAAGCGGCAAAGGGGACGAGCTTCTCCACGGCCTTTGGTAAGATTCTCAAACGCCTGCTTGGATGCGGCGTCGGCGTGCACCATGCCGGCATGTTGCCGCGCTATCGCCTGCTGGTGGAGCGCCTGGCGCAGCAGGGCCTGCTGCCCGTCATCTGCGGCACCGATACGCTCGGCGTCGGCATCAACGTACCCATCCACACCGTGGTACTCACCGCGCTCACCAAGTTCGACGGCTACAAGATGCGTCGCCTGCGCGCCCGCGAGTTCCATCAGATTGCCGGTCGCGCCGGCCGCTCGGGCTTCGATACCGAGGGCATGGTCATCGCCGAGGCCCCGGAGCACGAGATCGAGAACGCCAAACTCATGGCCAAGGCGGGCGACGACCCCAAGAAGCTCCGCAAGATTAAAAAGAAGAAGGCCCCCGAGGGCTTTGTCACCTGGAACAAGCAGACCTTTGAGCGCCTGATCGAGACGCAGCCCGAGACGCTCAAGCCGCGCCTTCGCATCACGCACTCCATGGTGATTAGCGTGGTCGAGCAGGGCGGCGATGCCCGAGTCCGCGTACACGACCTCATCGAGACGAGCTTGCAGACCCCCGAGGAAAAGGCCAAGCTCGAGGTTCGCGCCGACGAAATCTTCGCCACGCTCATCGATTCCGGCGTCGTCGTTCGCACCGAGGTGCCGCCCGCGCCCGACGCCCCGACTGACGCCGCGCCAGACATCGACTATGCACTGACGGTCGATCTGCCCGAGGACTTTGCGCTCGACCAGCCGCTCTCGCCGTTTTTGCTTGCCGCGCTGGAGCTGCTCGACCCCGAGAGTGAGACCTATACCATGGATCTGATCTCAATGGTCGAGGCTACGCTCGAGGATCCCAAGCAGGTGCTGCGCGCGCAGGAGCGCGCCGCGCGCGACCGCGCTATGGCCGAGATGAAAGCCGACGGCGTCGAATATGAGGAACGCTTGGAGCGCATCCAGGATGTCACCTACGAAAAGCCGCTCGAGGATTTGCTCGATGCCGCCTTCGACAAGTACTGCCAGGAAGTACCTTGGGCCAACGACTACCAGCTCTCGCCCAAGAGCGTCCTGCGCGACATGTTGGAGAGCGCGAGCGACTTTAAGGGCTATATCCAAAAGCTCGGCATCGCCCGCTCCGAGGGCATTCTGCTGCGCTACCTAGCCGAGGCCTACCGCTCCCTCGATCGCACCGTGCCCATTGAGAAGCGCGATGAGCGCTTGCGCGACATCATTTCGTGGCTCGGCTTTGTGGTGCGCTCGGTCGACTCGAGCCTGGTGGACGAGTGGGAGAACGCCGGCAACCCGGCGGCCCTCGACGCCGCGCCGCCGCAGGGCATCGACGAGGTCGTTGCGGACCGTCGCGGCTGCACGCTGCTGGTGCGCAACGCACTCTTCCGCCGCGTGACCCTTGCCGCCCGCGAGCACGTTCGCGACCTGGGCGAACTCGACGAGGACTGGGGCATGAGCGAGGTCCGCTGGCAAAAGGCGCTCGATGCCTACCATGAGCAGCACGAGGAAATCCTCACCGACGGAGATGCCCGCAGCGCCGCGATGTTTACCATCGACGGGAGCGACGAGAAGACCGATCACGTGTGGCACGTGCACCAGATTTTTGCCGACGAGGATGGCGACCACGACTTTGGCATCATGGGCGATGTCGACCTGGATGCCACGCAAGACGGCGGCGAGGTCATCTTCAAAAACTACCGCGTCGGCTTTATCGAGGACCTGCTCGAGGACTAGCCGTACATACTGGAACGAAGCGGGGCCGTTGGCAATATCGCCAGCGGCCCCGCTTTTGCACTATACGCTATCCCCTACTCGGCATCCTCGACCTCATATGAATCCGCCTCGGCGGGCTCATCGTTTGCCCCTGTCGCAGCCCCGCGCGCCTCGTCAAACGCCGCCTTCATGGTCTTGTTGCCCCAGGTGAGCTTGCGAATGGTAAGATCGTCGGCCTTCTTGTTGGCTAGACGTAAATTGTTCTCGGAGGACAGCAATGCCTCCTTGGTTTTCTGCAGATGGCTAATCGTCTTGTCAATCTCCTCGATCGCCGTCTGGAACTTACGGCTCGCAAGCTCATAGTTGCGGCCGAAGTCGTTCTTGAACTTCTCCATCTTGGCCTCGAAGTTCGTGACGTCGATGTTCTGTTGCTTGTACTCCGCCAGCTCCTGCTTATAGCGCAGCGAACCCATGGCGGCGTTGCGCAGCAGCGTGATCATGGGAATGAAGAACTGCGGGCGGATCACGTACATCTTCTCATAGCGGTAACTCACGTCGACTATCCCTGCGTTATAGAGCTCGCTTTCGGGCTCGAGCAGTGTGCAGAGCACCGCGTACTCACAGCCTTTCTGGCGACGATCGTGATCGAGTTTCTTAAAGAAGTCCTCGTTTTTGTGCTTGGTCGCGGTCTCGTCGTTCTCGTTTTTCATCTCGAACATAATCGAAATGACCTCGTTACCGCTTGCGTCGCACTCGCGGAAGATAAAGTCGCCCTTGGTGCCCTCGGACGCATCGTTATCCTTCTCGAAGTACGCGTTAGGAAACGCCGTCATGCGCAGACGGTTAAACTCGGTCTCGCAGTGCTGCTCGAGCGACTCGCCCACCATCTTGGTGGACAGGCGGACCTTCATGTCCTTAAGGCGCTCAATCTCTTCGTCCTTGTAGCGAATCAGGTCATCGCTCGCGCGCTTGGCCTGCGCAAGCTCGAGCTCGTGTGCCGCCTTGACCTGTTCCTCGTGAGAATCGCGCACCGCCAGCTCGCTCGTCAGTTTGGCACGCGCCTCATCGCGCTCTCGCTCCGCCGCGGCGACCGCCTCTGACAGGTTCATTTTTGCCATCAGTTCCTGCTCGCGCAGCTGGGCACGCAGGCCCTCGGCCTCTTGCTCGGACTGAGCCTTTGCGGCGGAAAACTTCTCTTGCACCTTCGCGCGATAGTCAGCAAGCGCGCGCTCGGCCTCGCTGCGAGCGGCATCGAGCTCACGCTGCGACTCTGCCGCGGCAGCGGCAAGCGCCATCTCCTGGGCCTTGTCCGCCGCGGCAAGCCTGGCCTGCAGCTCGGCAATCTGAGCGTCGCGTGCAGCTAAATCGTTTTGAGCAGCGTTGCGCGCCGCCGACTCGGCAAGCTTTGCTTCGTCATCTTTGCGCCCAAGCTGCGCACGCAGGCTATCAATCTCACGCTGGAGTTCGGCATTCTCTTTTTGAGCATTGGCTCGTGCCTCAACCGCCGCGCGCTGGCTTGCACTCTCGCGCTCTGCGGCAGCGCCCTCGAGCTTAGCGCGCAGCTCGGCAAGCTCAGCATCGCGCTTGGCAACCTCTTGCGCCAGTTTCTGATCCGCAGTGTTCTTCTGCTCGACAAGCTGAGCGTCGCGTTGAGACTCCGCCTCCTGCAGGGCAGACGCCGAACGCGAACGCTCAAGCTCCAGCGCCTGCTCGCCCTCGCGTCGAGCCGCCGCTACGCGCTCATCAAGATCGCGCGAGAACTCGGCATCGCGCACTTGCTTGACGATATCCGCATAGCCGGACGCATCGACCTTAAAAACTTCGCCGCAATGCGGGCACTTGATCTCGTTCATAGCAGCTCCTCGATGGACGCAAATTTCAACCGCCTACACTCTACCGCGCCACGCGGACAAAAAAGGCGCCGCCGCCATAATGGCAACGGCGCCAGAACCACCACAAAGGTGCCTGTCCCCTTTGTGGTGGTTCGAGCATTACAGTCCAAAGAAGCCCAGGATTTGATCGCGGCTTACGGGTCTGTAGTCGTTGGCATCAAGGCCAACGTCATAGCGCAGGATCGGGCGCTCGCGATCGCGGTTGCGTGCGTTGGTGCGGTCACCCCTGCTGTGGATATGCCCATGCAGCATAATGGCGCCACGTGCCTTGCCGTTCCAGCTGAGCATGGGGTAGTGGCTCATAACCAGACGATGGCCCTTGGCATAGCCGGGAGCAATCTCCAGGTAATCGCGCACGTCTTCCCAAATTTGCGGGGCGTCGGAATCTTCCCAGTCGCCGTCATGGTTACCGCGGATGAGCGTCGCATTCTTGCATTCGATACGCTCGCGCAGGCGCACCGCCTCCGCCATGGGCAAGCGATACGTAAAGTCTCCCAGGATATAGAGGCGGTCGTCCGCAGCCACGCACTCATTGATGGCATCGATGACCTTGCGGTTCATCTCCTCGACCGAATCAAACGGTCGATCCATGTCGTGCAAGATATTCGTATCGCCCAGGTGCAGGTCGGCGGTAAACCACATCATCGTCTATGCCCTCATTTCGCAATGCATCCAACTCGTGCTAAGTATACAGACGTAGCGATGCGGCGGTTATCCAAAGAGCCCGCCGAACAGTCCGCGGCGGCGCTTGTCTTGCTTTTTCGAAGCGTCACCCTGAGTTTTCTTGTCCTGCCGCATCTTACGGTCCTGTTCCAGCTCATCGTCATCGAGTAGCACATCCCACTCAAACGGATCATCTGCCAGATCAAACAGGTCATCGTCATCAAACATGGCAGCCTCCATTGCCGACTAGCGAGCATCCACCACGTAGAGCCCAACGCGCACCTGATGCCACGGGCTGCGCTCGGGGGCAACCTGTTGCACACGGGCCTCAAATACGTCCTCGTGGCCGTAATACATCATCAAGGACAGTGGGCCGACCTCGTTTCCCGGAACGTAGCCAAGTTTGGTCTTGCCATAGTAGATCGCAACTGCCTCGGGGTCATGGGGATTATCGCGCTCGGCACACAGCGTCAGTTTATCGCCCGCTTTAAGATCGCCTAGGACCAAAGCGCCATCGGCATACTGAAATCCTGCAATGTGAAATGACAGAAGAACACGCGAAGGCTCGTACATAGCAGCTCCTCTAACGGCCGGATAAACCGGTGTGTAACCTTATTGAGAAGTCTACGGTCCCGTGCGGACACAAATACATCGGTTGATTTTCAATCTCAACGCAACAGCCTGAACGGGTCCCGCGTTTCCGCAGCTAGCGCAACGCGGGAATAGCTCCCGGCACCTGGCCGTCGCATCGTTTCCGCAGGTGGAGAGGCTATGAAGGCCGGTGCCCCCATGCCGCCGCCGCATGCTCCGCCAGCCCGCCGCGCAGCCGTTCCGGACTCAGCGCAACGGGCCCTCCGGCCCATGTCCCGGACCGCCGCCTATCCCGCCAGCGGCCCCTCGCCCCTCGCGGCCCTGGCCCTGTCGATGCAGCCGGGCGTGAGGTCGAGCTCGCCGGGCGCCAGCTCCTCTATCCCGAACGCGTCCATGAGGGCGGAGGCGTCCTCCCCGAGGGCCATCCGCAGCACGCGCGCCGGCGTCAGGAACCCGAGCGCCCCCCTCGGCTCGGAGTTCACCTGCGACATGAGCAGCGCGCAGTCCGCCGCCGTCAGCCGGTCGAACCTGGCCCCGGCGCCCTTGGGCAGCAGCTTCCTGATCTCCACGTGGTTCTTCTCGCACGCGCCCTTCTGCTGGCTCTGCCGGGGGTCGCAGTAGAAGAGCCTGGTCTCGCCGTCCCGCTCGCCGATCAGCGCCGCGATGGCGCCCTCGTCGGCGAACTCGCTCCCGTTGTCGGTGAGCACGGCGCCGAAGGCGCGCCTCGCGCCGTCCTCGCCGAGGACCCCGCGCAGGGAGGAGAGCGCCGCCAGGACCGAGGCGCACGTGCCGTCCGGCAGCGGCAGGGCCAGCTGGAAGCGGCTCGGGCGGTGCAGGAGCGTGAGGAGCCTGGCGGAGTCGCCCCTGGAGCCCTCGACGGTGTCCA
>CALBOJ010000113.1 GCA_937896835.1 uncultured Collinsella sp. | reverse complement strand
GTTGAGGTTGTACATATTCTTGGACCAGTTCTCGATGGTCGAGTAGCGCAGATGTGCACGCTTGCCCACAAAGAGCTCGACGGCGCCGGCGTGGAGGTTGGCCACGTTGTACTTGGGCGCTGAGCAACCCTCAATGAAGTGCAGGTCGGCATCGTCCTCGACGATGATGAGCGTATGCTCAAACTGGCCGGCGCCCTTGGCGTTAAGGCGGAAGTAGCTCTGCAGCGGGAAGTCCAACTTGGTGCCCTTGGGCACGTAGACAAACGAGCCGCCCGACCATACGGCGCCGTGCAAGGCCGCAAACTTGTGGTCGGTGGGCGGGATGAGCGTCATAAACTTCTCGTGGATGAGCGGTTCCCACTGTGGATCGTGCAGGGCTTCTTCAATACCGGAGTAGACGATGCCCATCTTGGACGCCGTGTCCTGCATGTTGTGGTAGACCAGCTCGGAGTCGTACTGCGCGCCGACGCCTGCCAGGTAGCTGCGCTCGGCGTCGGGGATGCCCAAGCGCTCAAAGGTGTTCTTGATGTCGTCGGGCACCGACTCCCAGTCGTGCTTTTGGTCGGTGTTGGGCTTGACGTAGGTGACGATGTTGTCCATGTCCAGGCCCTCGATGGAGGGGCCCCACGTCGGATCGGGGAAGCGGTTGAAGATCTCGAGGGACTTGAGGCGCAGGTCGAGCATCCACTGCGGTTCGTCCTTCTTGGCGCTGATCTCGCGCACGATGTCGGGCGTGATGCCGGCGTCGAGGCGCTCGAATCCCTCCTCGCCATAGGTGAAGTCGTAGAGGCTGCGGTCGATGTCCGCGACCTCGGTGCGGTTCTTGGTCATTACGTCGCCCCTTTACGCCTGCTGCTCGGCAGCGGCGGCCTCGGCCTGGGCGCGCTGCTCGGCGGCCTCGCGCTCGAAGGTCTCAAAGCCGTTCTTGTCGATCCAGGGGATGAGCGAGGCGTCGTCCTCGCGCACGATGTGACCCTTGACCATAACGTGGACGCGGTCGACATCCAAGTGCTCCAGGATGCGCGTGTTGTGCGTGATGATGAGCATGGAGCCGTCGCAGCTCTTGCGGTAGGCGTCCATGCCGTGGCTGACGGTGGAAAGCGCGTCGACGTCCAGGCCGGAGTCGGTCTCGTCTAGGATGGCGAGCTTGGGCTGCAGCAGCAGAAGCTGGAGCATCTCGACCTTCTTTTTCTCGCCGCCCGAGAAGCCCACGCCCAGCTCACGGTTGAGGTAGGAGGTATCCATGTTGAGCTCGGCCGCGAGCTCCTTGACGCGACGTCGGAACTCCTTGCCCTTCATCTCCAGGCCGGGGCGGCCGGCGATACTGGCGCGCAAAAAGCTCGACAGTGGCACGCCGGGGATCTCGACAGGGGCCTGGAAGCTCAGGAACAGGCCGGCGCGCGAGCGCTTGTCGGTGGTGAGCTCGGTGATGTCCTGGCCGTCAAAGACGATGCGGCCGTCGTTGACCGTGTAGACGGGGTCGCCCATGACCAGGTGGCCAAGGGTGGACTTGCCGGCGCCGTTGGGTCCCATCAGCACGTGGGTCTCGCCGGCGGCGACGTTAAGGTTGACGTTGTGGAGGATGGTCTTCTCGTCCACGGAGGCGGTCAGACCTTCGATGGAAAGCAGCGGATTTGCGCTCATGCTGTCCCTCTCTGTATATGGTGTACTCATGGGTGTACGAAACCCTAGGAATCTTCTCGGAATAAAGTTACTATGGGTTCGGCGTTAGTCAAGGGAAAACCCGACTAATCCACTCGACTTTTCTAGATGTGGGACAAAATAACCTGTTGTGTTTGTCCCACTTACTTAAGATTTGGGACAAACAAACCTGGTTATGTTGTCCAAGATGCGATGGGAGGGTAGGTATGCTCATTTCTTCTAAGGGCCGCTATGCCCTCCGACTGATGATCTATATCGCAGCGCTGGGCGACGCCGAGGGCAAGATCGCTCTGCGCGAGGTCGCCGACCGCGAGCGTATCTCGCAAAAGTATCTGGAGCAGCTGGTTCGTCCGCTCATGAAGGCGGGCCTACTTAAGAGCGTGCGCGGCAAGGGCGGCGGCTACATGATGGCCAAGGACCCGGCCGAGGTGCGTGCCGGCGACATCCTGCGCGCCGTCGAAGGCAGCACGGCTCCGGTGGCGTGCGATGGCATCGACAACAGCTGCGCCCGCAGCGATCTTTGCTCGACCGTCAAATTCTGGCGCGGTCTGGACGACGTGATCGAAAAGTACGTCGACGGCGTGACGTTGGCCGACCTTGCTGCCGTCCCCGAGATCAACTTCGACATTAAGCTGTAGGGCTGCAGATGGTATCTCTCGACAAGGTGTACAAGCAAATTGAGATTTTTGCTCGGGAATGTGACGCCGAGAGGGTTGTGCTGTTTGGTTCTCGTGCCCGCGGTGACAACTTGCCTAAGAGCGATATTGATATTGCTGTAGCAGGTTGCCGGGATTTCGACCGTTTCTCATATCTGATAGAGGAGCGTCTTGATACTCTTTTAGATATAGACGTCGTCAATCTGGATGAGTCCTTATCGCAGCAATTGCTCGATGAAATTGCCAGGGATGGTGTGATTCTGTATGAAAAAATATGAGAACTTTGCCAGCGCCTTGGCGAATCTTGAGGATGCACCCAATCAGGATCTTAGCAATGATTTTGTTCAGAGTGGATTGATTAATAAGTTCAACCTTCAGTTTGAACTGAGCTGGAAGCTCCTTAAACGTCTGCTCGAGTATGAGGGCGCCACGCTTGCTGCATCGGGGTCTCCTCGTGCCATCTTGAAGGAAGCCTACCGATTCTACGACTTTATTGATGAGGCGGCATGGCTAGATATGCTCAGAGACCGCAATACGAACGTCCATATCTATGACAACAAGCTCGCTCAAGATTTGATTCAGCGTATCTTAAACGTCTATATCCCCGCTTTCTGTCAGTTGAGAGACGGGCTGATGGGACGCTACGGCGATCTTCTTCTGGTGCCCGACGACCAGTTTGTTTAATTCCTTTAGATTTCGCGGATTTCGCGGAGGGTTGTTGCTGTTTACCGAGGGGTTGTTGTGCAACAACGGGCGAGCTGCAATACTTACTCTTATCTTTGCAAACTGCACTTTAACTACACCAATGCAGGGAGGATCTTATGCAGCCCAAGCATTCTGCGATTGTCGCGGGCCTGACGCTGGCGCTTTCGTTTGGCGCCGTTTCCGTGCCGGCACCCGCCGCTGCCGAGGAGCCCACGCCGGGCGTTGCCTCGGATGCGACCGATATCGATAAGGGTCTCTATACCCAGCAGTCCTTCTCGGGCGTGCTGAGGTCGGTCCAGGGCGTTTCGTTTGTTAACGTGACCCCCGAGATGAAGTACTTTACCAAGTACGAGAGCCATGGCAACTATAACCAGGGCTTTTCGTATGGCGACGGCTATAACGCGCTGGGTTATTACCAGTTCGACCGTCGATGGTCGCTCATTCCGTTTATGAAGCAGGCCTACAACTACAACCCCGAAAAATACAGCATGCTCAAGGATGCGATTGATCGCGGCAGCGAGATTTCCAACACGAGCAATGCCATGTACGAGAACGGCCAGCTCACCGAGTTGGGCCGTATTGCGCAGGAGGCTTTCCAAGGTGCTTATAACACCGACCCTGTTGAGTTCTCGGCTCTGCAGGATGCGTATGCGTACAACTCGTACTATGCGGTGACCGAGGCGTGGCTCAAGAGCGGCCTGGGCATTGATATTTCGGGCCGTGCCGATTGCGTTAAGGGCATGGTGTGGAGCATCACCAACATGTGCGGCACCGGTGGTTGCAGGGACTTCTTCCGTTGGGCAAACCTTTCTAACAGTATGACTGATCGCGAGTTTGTGACGGCGCTTTCCAACAGTGTGGTCAATAACGTGGCGACCAAGTATTCGAGCCAGCCCCAGTATCATGAGGGCTGGAAGAACCGCTACCGCAACGAGCTGAAGGACTGTTTGGTTTATATCGCCGAGGACGAGGCCGCTGCCGCTGCGACGCCCGTGCAGCCCGAACCTACGCCGGCGCCCTCGCCGACGCCTGATTCGAATGACGACTCGAGCGACGATGCCAACGATGACAGGATGGATGCGCCCTCGACCGGTGCTGACGGTGATGGCTCTGCTGATGGCACTACCAACAACGGCTCCACCTCGAACGGCTCCGATTCAAACGGCTCTGCTGCGGGCGATTCGTCTTCAAGCTCTGCCGGCAATACGGACAGCGACGCTTCTGGTTCGACCGGCGCTGGCACCTCTAACCCATCCACCGGCTCGATCGATTCGTCCGTTGGCACCGGCTCTAACAACGGCTCCGGCTCTGACGCAACCCCTGGTTCCGATGCTTCCAAGGATGACTCGAATAAGGCGCCGGACGTTCCCGTTGCTTCGCCGGACAAGAAGCCTTCTTTCTCCGAGCAGCTTGGTTCTACGCTGGGCTCTTCGCTGATGGCTGGCGTCAATAACGGCTCGACCCAGAACAAGGGCAACTCTGATCAGGTTTCCACGGAAAAGATCGAAGCCGCAAAGGGCGACTCCAAGGACAAGGCTTCCGAGAAGACCGAATCCGATAAGGGTTCTAGCTCTGAGGAGAAGAGCGACAAGTCCGAACAGAAGAAGGACGAGGATAAGAAGTCTGAATCTGAGGAGAAGGACAAGAGCAAGGCCGAGGGCGAAAAGAAACAGTCCGAAGACGACGACAAGAGCGGTGCTGACAACCAGGTCCAAGAGCAAAATGACTCCAAAACGGTGACCACCACGACCACGACGACTACAACTACCAAGTCCTCGGGCGGCAACATGCCCAAGACGGGCGATCTGATTGTGATGGCGAGCCTTGCCAGCGCGAGCTTGGCCACACTGGGCGCTACGTCTATCGTAAGTGGTAAGCATAAGCTCGATCAGCAGAAGAAGGCTTCTGGGGAGGACGGCTCGGAGGAGTAATCTTCTAGATCGTTTTCTATAAGAGTTTGGGACGGGGTCCGGTGCGGCGGCATCGGGCCCCGTTTTTGTTGTGCAACGATTTGTTATGCCCCCTCGGGGGTCTGCTGCTACCGTTGCCCGAAACGTTTGCATGTCGATATTGTTGCGCTCTACCCGCTCGCTACAATGGGCATCGTGCTGCGTTAGAAGGAGAGTTTACGGTGTCTGAACAGGCGAATTATGGTGTTGCTCATGCGTTTGGCGCACGGTTGCTCAGTTATGCGGATAACGCAGCTCTGCCGGTTGAAGTGCACGACTTTTCTGATGCAATCAATTGGTGTTTACTCGTCGATAAGACTATGTTTATTGCCGATATATTGGACAGCGAAGCACCTGTTGCGCTTTGTTGTCGGCCCAAGGGTTTTGGCAAGAGCATGAATCTATCGATGCTCAAATGCTATTTGGAACGATCTGATCACCGACGGCCGGATCGAAGCCCGTTCGTCGGCACCCAGATTTGGCAGGCGGGCGGTGGTCGCTTTCGTGATGAGTACGCGTGCTATCCCGTCATCTTGCTCGATTTTTCTGCTGCCGCTGCGAGGCGCGACGCCGATGCTGCGGCGGCTATTCGCAGCGCTGTCGCGAACGAGTGCGCCCGATTGCTGCCGCTGCTTGCCGCACCTGATCTGTCAAGACGTGAGGTCCGTCTTATCGAGAGGGCGGCGCGTGGGGTGGCCAGCGATAAGGAGATCGATGCGGCGCTTGGCGTGCTTATCAAGCTGCTCCAGGCAGCTTTCGATGAGCAGGTTGTTCTTCTGATAGACGACTACGACGCGGTATGTCCAAAGCGTTTGGACGCTAAGGACGACGGTAGCGTGGATTCCCTAGAGTCGCTCAGCCGAATGTTGTTCGACACCATTGCCGATGCCGGCGACTCGTTGCGATTGACGTGTCTGATGTGCGAACGCCCCGGTCATGCCGAGTTTGCGTTGTCCCAACGTGGGGTTTCCTATCGGTCGGCGACAGCGTTGTCGAGTTGGTGTGATCGATGGTTCGGTTTTTCGGACGACGAAGTCCAAGTGCTGTTGGATTGCATCGGTCGCAACGGCTGTCTGGATGACGCGCGTGAGTGGCTCGAGGGCTATCTGTTTGGTGGTTTTTATTGCTCGAGCCCGGAGCGCGTGGTGGACTACGCACATCGCGATTGCGTCGCGCCCGTTCGGGCGGATCTGTATTGTTACGCCGACCGTCTGGGCGCATGCGTCGGCGACTGGAATCTCATTCGCCTGTCCACATTGTTCGATTTGGTTGAGCCGCATGGGTTTATTGAGGCGCCAGTGCATATGCATGCCGAGGAGGTCGATGCCGCCAAGCCCGAAGATATCTGGACTGCGCTGTATCTGTCTGGATTCCTTACGACGGATATGACGGGGCATTCGGAGGACGGCGCGTGCCTTCGTTCCCTGCGTCTGCCTAATAACGAAGTGCGTCAGGCGCTTCGTCTTGCAATTCTGGAATGGTTTGAGTGCGCCGTTGAGGACGTTGGAGTTATCGACTCGTTCCATGACGGGCTGTGCCGAGGAGACGAGGACACTGTAAAGCAAGCTTTGAGCTGTGCTATCGGCGATCTGGGCATCGATGTGGGCCAATCAGATGTGCCGACAGCCTATCATCTGGCGCTTCAGGGGCTCTGCTTTGGACTGCCCGGCTATTGCAATCCCAGCTCCAAGCGAAGTGGCGTCTCGGATCGCTGGGATATCCAGGTGATTCCCACCGGTCGGGTGTTTGACGTGGCCGACACGCTCGGCATGCTCGATGAGCGACCGCTCATTACGGTCAACATGTTGTACGACCCTGGCGTCGATGCCCTGGGCCTGGAACTGTTGGCGGTTCAGGCGCTGCTCGACATAGAGCGCGACGGCATCGACGAAATCCGTGTGCCGCGACCCGGCGTGGGTCGCATGCGCTGGGGGTTTGGATTTGACGGGCAGCATGTGGCTGCGGTGTGCCAACGGCTTTAAGCGCCGAGGTGTTTCCGTCTTCCGTTACTCGGTATCCTTCATGGGCGGCATGGGCTTCCAGTTGGGATCCTTTACGATCTTGCGGGCGTCCTTCATGCCACGGCGCAGCGCCGGAATGCCGGTCTTAAAGCATTTGTCGACTGCTGCCAGACGAATGAATTCCTTGCAGAAGGTCGCGGCATTGCCCAGGCGGAACAGCATGGGGTGGTAGTCACCGTAGATCTGCATATAGCGAGCGAGGAAGCCTCGGTTGCGCATGATGTAGTAGCGGTTGGTGTCGCTCGTGGAGTTGAGCTGTCGTTTGCCGGCGATATCCCAGTTAGAGACGGCGCGGGCGCGCTTGAGCACCACGTCGGCGACCACGGCGGCAGGGAAGTGCTGGCTGGCTACGTAGCCGTAGCAGGCATCGTCGCCGTAGATAAAGAAGCGCGCGTCGGGCAGGCCAATCTTGTCGACCACACGGCGCGAGAACATGCCGCCCTCAAAGCACAGTTGGTTCATGGTGCGGTAGCCCTCGGGACCCAGATCCCACTTGGCGATGGGGTTAGGGATGCCGAGCGAAAGGATGAGCTGGTACTGCCAAAAGAAGGCGCCGCCGTCAAAGTCCAGGCGCGAACCCTGGATAACATCGTAGCGGTCGGTCCACTTGGCCAAGCGCTCGATGCCTTCGGGGATGACGAGCACGTCGTCGTCCATGACCCAGAACCACTGGGCTCCCAGATCGTAGGCGCATTTAGTGCCAGCGGAGAAGCCACCCGCACCGCCGCCGTTTTCGAGCTGCGGGGCGTAGATGACACGGTCGGTGCCGCCCTGCGCGTCGGGCTGCTCGGTGTCGATGCCCCACAGGTTGGCCAGACGCTCGTTGAATGCGGTGCACATGGCCTCGGTCTCGCGCGAATTCTCGTTATCGACAATCACGATGCGCCAGGGCGTTGCCGTGAGCTCGGTCATGGAGTCGAACAAGTTGGCCAGGAGTTCCTGGCGCTTGTACGTAACGACAACGATGGCGAGCTTATCGATGGAGGCGGGAAGGGTTGAAGTCATGGGGCAATATATCCTTTCACGCGCGGCGGGCGAGCGCTGCGCGGAAGCTATCGAATACGTCCTTGGGACTGTCCTATTGTAAAGGCTCGCCGCACCTTGACGGCAAGCTTTGAATAAAACGCAGGAACCTGCCACGGGCCCGCCGCATGACGTGCGGCTACTTTGCCCGCAAGAGGCTCCATAGATTATATAAACGTCCGCTGGCGCGCTGACCCTTTGATACCATGAAACGACAGGTATTTCCTAAGGAGCACATTTGCCTACTAACGCCTCTGGCAGCCCTGTTCTGTCGCTGCTTATTCCCATTTACAATGTTCAGCGCTACCTGCGCGAGTGTCTCGATTCCGCCCTGGCGCAGACGCTCAAGGATATTGAGATCATCTGCATTAACGACGGGTCGACCGACAACTCGCCGGCGATTATCCGCGAGTATATGGAGCGCGATGGGCGCGTCAAGATGATCGACAAGGCCAACAGCGGCTACGGCGACTCGATGAACCACGGTCTGGAGATGGCGCGTGGCAAGTACGTTGGCATCTTGGAGTCCGATGACTTTATGGCGCCCGACGCACTCGAAAAGCTTGTCTCGGCCGCCGATAGCAATAATGCCGACTTTGCGAAGGCGAACTTTGATTTCTACTGGTCTAAGCCCGAGGAACGCCGTTCGCTGCACGAGATGTTTAGACCTCAGGATTGTGGCAAGCCAGTGCACCCGAGCGATACGACGCAGTTCTTTAAGCAAAAGCCGTCGATTTGGTCGGCCGTGTACCGTCGCGATTTTCTTGAGCGCAACGGCATTACGTTCCTGCCGACTCCGGGGGCATCCTTTCAGGACACGTCATTCGCCTTTAAGGTGATCGCGTGCGCCGATAAGGCTGTTTACCTGCATGATGCCGTGTTGTCGTATCGCCAGGACAACGAGAATTCCTCGGTCAATTCTTCGGCTAAGGTCTTTTGCGTCAATACCGAGTATGCCGAGATTGAGCGTTGGATTCGAGAGGATTATGCCCGCGACCACGCAAGTGATGACGTCGCGCGCATGCTCAAGTTCAATCAGCTCATTAAGTACGATTCGTACATGTGGAACTACGTGCGCCTGGCGCCTAAGTTCTATAAGGAGTTCCTGGTGCAGATGGCCAAGGAGTTTCAGGCGGCCTTGGACGCGGGGGAGTTTTCGCTTGACGACCTCAAGCCGTGGAAGCGCGCGAATCTCGCTGCCATCCTCAAAGATCCTGAGGGCTGGGTTGACGAGCATCCGAGTTTTGCGACGGATGGCGCCTTGGGGCGTGCTAAGTATTACGCCTCGGTTGGAGGCCCAGGCGTGGTTGCCGCCTTCCTCATCGAATCGCTGAGGGGGTAGGTCGGCATGGGAGAGGTCTCGTGTCCTAAAGCTACCATTGTCGTCCCCGTTTACAACTCTGCGCGCTCCATTCAGCGATGCCTCGATTCGCTGTTGGCTCAGTCCGAGCGCTCGATTCAGGTTGTCTGCGTCAACGACGGTTCGACTGATGATTCGTCGAACGTGTTGCGCCAGATCGCGCAGACCGACGATCGCGTACTGGTGATTGACCAGGAAAACGCGGGTGTCTCGTGTGCTCGAAATGCCGGTATCGATGCCGCCGAGGGTGAGACCGTCTTTTTTGTGGACGCCGACGATTACATCGATGCCCAGACGGTCGAGCGTGTGCTGCATGCCATGGAGTCTGCAGATGCCGAGGCCGCCGTTTTTGGCGGCGTCTGTGAACCTGCCGATGCTGCCCCCAAACGCGTCCATCAACTCATGAGCCCCAAAGTTGGTACCTTCGGTGCCCGTGATTCCCAACTGCTGTTCCATTCGAATGCGCAGCCCTATGCCTGCCGTGCGGCTTTTTCGCGCGAGCTGCTCAATCGCAAAGGCATTCGCTTCGCCCCCGGTTTGGCTTTGGGCGAGGACGTCGTCTTCCAATTTGCGGCTTATGCGCTTGCCCGCAGGACCGTCGTCATGCCGGACAAGTTCTACCACTACGTGATGGAGAGCGAATCGGCGACGCACGAGTTCAACAGTGCCGAGGCTCGCGCCAAAAAGCTTGACGCCCACATGAGGATGCTCGAGGAGGTCTTGGAGGACTGGGCGGCCTACGGTCTTTTGGACCTGTGCCCCGGCGAGCTGATAACTTGGTTTTTAGACCTAATTGTGTTCGACCTGGCGCGCTTGGATGCCGATGGTTTCCATCGCGTGGCGGCTCGCGTCAACATGGATCTCACGACGTTTTTGGGAACGGCGTGGGCGGATATGCCTGCTAAGGGCGCCGTTCGGCGTGTTGCCCACAAGCTCGTTGCGGCGACCTCGGGCGTTTCGATGGCAGACGCCACGCTGTTCTATCTTTCGACTCGCGG
>CALBOJ010000112.1 GCA_937896835.1 uncultured Collinsella sp. | reverse complement strand
CGAGCTCGTTGCGAACCTGCTTCTCGGTCATACCGGGCTTAATAAAGCCGAGCATGTGCTGGAAGGCGGCATCGGTGATCGACTGCGCATGGCGCATGAGCTCGATCTCCTCGGCGTCCTTGATGGCGCGCATCTTACGGATGTCGTCATGCATCAGCGGCAGCATGCAGGCAACGGAGCGGTCCTCCAGGCCACGCTGAATACCCTGGTAGAAATTGATCTGCATGTCGTCCTCGACAGCGCAGACGCGGCACTTGTTGGCCGCGATCTTGCCGGCGACCCAACCGGGGATGGTGCCCTCGTCCATGTCGTAGACCCAGGGGCTGCCGGCGGGCGTGTTCTCCTCAAAGCTGTTGAGATAGCGCGAGTCGGTATGGAACAGGCACTGGTCGGCCGTAATAAACGCAGCATGCGGGAACTCGAAGGTGTAATCGAAGACGCCCTTGACGCCCGTAAGCCAACGAAGGTTGGCCTCGTCGCGCACCACGATAGCGTCGTAGCCACGCTCAACCATCAGGGCACGGACACGCTCGATACGACCGGCAGGACCGGCAGCAAACTCTGACATGCAGATTCCTTTCTTGTTGTCTCTATAAAGACGGAACGGGTCTCAACCGAACGACGGAATCGCGCGCGATTCGCAACCGATTGGAAACCCGCCCCTCAACATGATACGAAAGACGATGTATGTCAATAAATCCTAGAGAAGTTCTTTGCGAGAAGCCAAGTAGGCGTGAGCATGGCGCTCAAGAACCTCGTCCTCAACGCTCGTTAGACGAATGGCGCCGAGTGCCGCGGGCAGCGGCAACATACTACGGTTCGAGCGGTCAAACTGCTGCCTGCGGAACTCCTCGATATATGAGGCAGGCTCCAGATCGAAGGCAAGCTCCTCGATACCAAAGTCCTCCAGGCAGTCATCGACCTCAAAGACGTAATCGATATCAAAGTCGCAGGCATCATGTGCTAAGCGCGCCTCAAAGCGCATGCCCTCAGACAGCAGCTGGTAGGCAGGAACCTGCGCCGCGGCTTTACCCAGGCAGGCGCGCAGGGTACGCTCCCCCATCTTGCCAAAATCGAGCGCATGGCGGGCGCTCGGGTTCGTGGCCATCAGTACGTCCTTACGGGCAGTCTGAGACCACTGAACGGCATTGACGAGCGCGACCTCCTCGCCCGCGAGAATCTCGGGGACGGTCTCAGTAAACTGATTCCAGCGGGACTTGCTGCTCGAAAGCATGGTGCCAACAAGTACCGCATAGCCGAGCTTGAGGTCCTCGGGGTCCGCCTCGCGAACAAGGTCGAGGTCGCACACGACCAAGCCCGGCTCGGGACGGAACGCGATAGCGGGAAGCGCATTCGTCGACGAGGCGACAAGCGGCTTCATGGTCGTCGCAACCGTGAGCATGGCGTCGAACGTCGTCGGCAGCAAGGCGCACTCGGTGCGACCGCACCACTGATTGGCACACCAACAAACGACCGAGCAGGTCGCCGTGTCACCGACAGCGACAACGAGATCGTCGCAGGTAATGCCGTTAGCCGACAGGGCGCCAAAGACGGTATCGGCATCGGCCAGCGTAGCACCGGCAGGAGAAACCTCGAGGACGAGCAGCGACACGGCAAAACCGGCGTCGACCAGCGCATGCTCGACGACCTCGCCAAAACGCTCGGATGTAGCGTCGTTCCAAACCACCATCGCGCGCTTAGGCTTGCCCACGGCCGAGGCAAACATGCGCGACAGCTCCTCGAACGCGCCCAATCCAACGCGGACATCGACACTGCGGTTTTGGAAATTGATAAGTTGACGGCGAATCATAGCAGTCCACGCTCCAAAAGCATCTCGGCACAAAGGTAGGAAACGTCCTCGAAGGACTTGTTGCGAATATCAAGGGTAAGGTCGGCGGCCTGGCGATACAGCGGACGGCGATGCTCAAACAGGCGCGCAGCGTGCTCGGGCGAGCGGAAATCGGGCCGGGTATCGGAGCGGCGAATCTGGCGCAACGAGTCCTCAAAGTCGCCTTCGAGGTACACGCATATACCCATCTCATGCATCAGCTCAATGTTCACCGGCGTCTCGACGATGCCACCCCCGCACGACACCAGCAGGCTGCGCTCGCTTTGAAGCGAACGGAGTGCCGAGGTCTCAAGCTCGCGAAAACGATCCTCGCCCTCGGTCTCAAATATCTCGGTCACCGACTTGCCACATCGACGCACAACCAAACGATCGGTGTCGATAAAACGCCGCTTGAACATAGTGCCGACGTTGCGCGCGAGCGTCGATTTGCCCGCGCCCAAAAAGCCGATAAAGAAGATATGGTCGCAGCCGTGTTTGATGTGCTGAGACATGGCGAAACCTATTCCTCGCAGGGAAGGTCGCGCAGGGCCCGGCGCTCAAAGATACGGAAGATCTGCGTGTACCACAGGTCCTGGGTTGCCTGCGGCTTAACCAGGATAGTATCGACGCCGGCAAAATTGCCGCTCCACACGTCCGTGTAGAGCTGATCACCGATCAGCACCGCCTCGTCGGCCGTGGCGCCGAGGCGCTTAAGACCCGCCTTGAGGGCAAACGGCGCCGGCTTCATGGCGTGGCTGATGGCCTCGAGTCCCAGCTCGCGTGCAGAGCTCATGACCTGATCGCGATGCCAGTTGTTGGACACCATGCACAGCTTAAAGCCTTTGGCGCGGGCGGTATCGAGCCAAGCGGAAACCGCGGCGGGAACCTGCTCGGTGTCGCGCGGAACCAGAGTGTTATCGCGATCGAGCAGAATGGCGCGTTTGCCGTCGGCCCACAGGGTATCAAGGTCGATGCGATCGACCGAGGCAACGTATCGTTTGGGGCTAAAAATCCTCATGCTAATTCCAAGACAGTTGATGCTCTTCGTAGGTTTGCGAGAAGTACTCCTCGTCCTGCGTAATGTAGAAATACAGGTCATCGGAGTCGGTTGGCTCAAGCGTGGCCTTGAGTGCCTCGAGCGACGGAGAGCAGATGGGCGTGGGTGGCAGGCCCTCGTGCTTATAGGTGTTATACGGGCTATCGCTCTGCAGGTCGTCGGCGGTAACCTCGCCACCGGTGACATACATCATGGTCGCATCGCTGTTGAGATAGCGCAGACCGTCGAGCTTGCCGGCAAGGCGGTTGTAGAAGACCGAGGCCACGTGTGCACGTTGATCGGCGTTGAGGCCCTCGCGCTCAACGATAGAGGCCAAGTTGACGATGTCGTAGTCGGACATCTCCACACCGTAGCGCTCCTTGATCTTGGCTTCGCAGCTCGCAAAGTCAAGCGACTTGTACTCGGTCTTAAACTGATCGAGCATGGCGCGAATCACGTCATCGGCCGTCGGCGAATCACCCAACGAATAGGTCTTGGGGAACAAGAAACCCTCGAGCGAGTCGTTGGCGGCGCCCTTAAGGAAGCTATAGTCGTCCACGTAGTTGGAGGCCTTGGCCTGGTTGAGGAAGTCTTCCTTAGAGATGCTGTCGTAGGCCTGGGCCACGCGGTCGGCGACTTGATCGACTGTCAGACCCTCAGGGATAGTCAGCGCATTGGAGCCCGCGTTGGGGCCTTCCATGAGCTGCTGAACAACCTTGGTCGCATCCATGAGTGTGGTGAACGAGTAGGTGCCAGGCTTAAGCGACATATCGGCGTTAAGCTTTTTCACCGCCGCGTAGTAATCCTTGGGATTTTCGACGATATGGTTCTCGGAGAGAATCGAGGCGATCGTATCGCCCGAAGCACCGTCGGGAATGGTCACCGTAACTTGCTGGCCAGCAGCGACTTTCGCATCCTCACCGGCAAAGAAGCCCTTAACGGCAGGTACGACAAAGAAAGCGATAGTAGCAAGCGCGATTACGGCCACCACAACGCCGATGATCATAGGAACCGGAGAACTCTTCTTTTGAGCACCGCGACGAGCATGCGTGTTGTAGCTCGAGCGAGTCGCCGGAGCAACGCCATGCGACCCGCGAGCGTGATGCGAATGCGATTGGGGGGCCTGCGTTCGCTGGGTAGGTGCCTGTTGCTTAAAGCGAGCACCGCCTGCAGGCTGAGCCGAACGAGCAGTGGGCTGCTGAGCCGCGTGAGAAGCCGGATACTGAACCGAACGAGCAGAAGGCTGCTGACCCGTCCGTTGAACAGGTTGGGCCGAACGAGAGGAGGACTGCACCGGGCGCGCGGCAGACTGAGCTGCGCGCTGGGTCGGCTGTGCCGGACGCTGGCCAGGCTGGGCAGGGCGCGACGCCGACTGACGTGTACAATTCGGCTGGCGCGGATCGGAAGCGCTAGGCATGCGAAACCTCCTCGTTTTTACGATCAAGCCACGTCTGCAAAAACAGGCTGGCGGCAATCATGTCAATCTTGCCCCTCATCTGCTTTTCGTTGAGGCCCTGCTCGCGCAGGATACGCTTTGCCTCTTGCGAGGACAGGCGCTCGTCCTCAAACTCCAACGGAAGATCGAGCTCGTCGGCAATCTTTTGCGCAACAGCGGCAACGCGCTCGGCCTGGGGACCGGGCTCACCGGCCATGGTCAGGGGACGCCCACTTACCAGGATATCGGGCTCATAGTCCTCAACCAGGTAGCGGAACGTCTTGGCCATACCGGTGACCTCTGCAGCCGGGAGCACCTTGACAGGCATCGCCATCTTGCCATCACGGCTCGAGACGGCGATGCCGATCCTGGTCTCCCCTATGTCCAGCGCAAGCGCGACCACAGCGACTACCTAGATTCTTAGGCGCCGAGCGCGGTCTTAGCGGCCGCGAGGGCATCGGCGATGCCGGCGGCGTTCTTGCCACCGGCCTGGGCCATGTTGGGACGGCCGCCACCGCGACCGTCGACCAGGCCCGCGATCTGCTTGATCACGTTACCGGCGTGGAAACCGGCCTTGACGGCGTCATCGGAGCCGGCGGCGAGCAGGGCCGGGGTGCCCTTCTCGGTCACGCTGGCGACGACGCAGGCGACAGGACCGGCGACCTTCTGGTGCACGGTATCCCAGACGTTGCGCAGGTCGGCAGCCTCAAGGCCCTGGAGCTCAGCGACGACGAGCTTGTAGCCGTCGAGCTCGACGGCGCCCTCGATGGCGCTGGAGATAGCGTCGGAGGAGCCACCGGTCAGTGCCTTCTTGAGCTTGTTGGAAGTCTCGCGCAGCTCGGCCTGCAGGTTCTCCACGCGGGCGGGAACCTCATCCACGCGGCACTTGAGCGCAGCAGCGGCGGCGTCGACGAGCGCCAGACGGTCGGCCATGTAGTCGAGAGCACCCTTAGAGGTCACGGCCTCAATACGGCGGACGTTGGAGCCCGTAGAGGACTCGGAAATGATCTTGAACAGGCCGATCTCGGCGGTGTTGGCGGCATGGGTGCCACCGCAGAGCTCACGGGAGAACGGCTGGTCCTCGGCGCCCACGGAGACAACGCGGACGACGTCGCCATACTTCTCGCCAAACAGGGCGACAGCACCGGCGGCCTTGGCCTCGTCGATGCCCATGACGCGGGTCACGACCGGCTTGGAGGCGAAGATCTGCTGGTTAACCAGGTCCTCGACAGCCTTGAGCTGCTCGGAGGACAGGGCCTCGAAGTGCGTGAAGTCAAAGCGCAGGTGCTCGGGCGTCACCAGCGAGCCAGCCTGGGAGACATGCTCGCCCAGGACCTGCTTAAGCGCAGCGTCGAGCAGGTGGGTGGCGGTGTGGTTGCGGCGCAGGAAACCACGGCGCTCGGCGTCGAGCGCGGCGGTCACGGTAGCACCGACGGTCAGCGTGCCCTCGGCAACGTGCGCGACGTGGGCATACAGGCCGTTGTGGTTCTTGGTGTCGGCAACGGTCAGAACAACGCCCTCGGCGGAAAGCTTGCCGGCATCGCCCTGCTGACCACCCATCTCGGCATAGAACGGGGTGCGGTCGAGCACGACCTCGACGTCCTCGCCGGCGG
>CALBOJ010000111.1 GCA_937896835.1 uncultured Collinsella sp. | reverse complement strand
GCGTGCCGCGCTCGATGATGCGGCCGTGTTCGAGGACCATGATGGCGTCGGCGTCGCGGACGGTGGACAGGCGGTGCGCGATCATAAACGTGGTGCGACCGCGCATGATGCGGTCCATACCGCGCTCGATGAGCTTTTCGGTACGCGTGTCGATAGAGCTCGTGGCCTCGTCCAGGATGAGCACCGGCGGATCGGCAACGGCCACGCGCGCGATGGCGAGCAGCTGACGCTGGCCCTGCGACAGGTTGGCGCCATCGGCCGTGACCGGTGTGTCGTACCCTCTAGGCAGGCGGCGGATAAACGAGTCGGCGCAGGCGGCCTCGGCAGCGGCGCGCACTTCCTCGTCGGTCGCGTCGAGCTTGCCAAAGCGGATGTTCTGCGCAATGGTGCCGCTAAACAGGTGCGTGTCCTGCAGCACAATGCCGAGCGACCCGCGCAGGCTGGCCTTGGCAATGTGCTTGACGTCGATGCCGTCGTACGTGATCTCGCCGTCATCGACCTCGTAGAAGCGGTTGATGAGGTTGGTAATGGTCGTCTTGCCGGCGCCCGTGGAGCCCACAAACGCAATCTTTTGCCCCGGCTTGGCAAACAGGTTGAGGTCCGTGAGCACGCGCGTGCCCGGCACGTAGGAAAAGTCTACGGCATGGAAGCGCACGTCGCCGGCAAGCGGGACCAAGCCGCACGTGAGCTCGGTGCCGTCGGCGGCCACCGCGCGGCCCGACTCATCAACGGCTGCCACGTCATGCAGGTGCCCGTAGACGCCCACGCCCTGGCCCTCGGGAATTTTCCACGCCCATGCGGCATCGCCCGTCTGCACCAGCTCCACGCAGCCTTCGTCCACCTCAGGCTTAAGATCCATAGCCGCAAACAAGCGCTCGGCACCGGCCAACGCATTGAGCAAGAAGTTGCCCAGCTGCGTAAACTGGTTGATGGGCATGGCGGCCTGGCGCACAAAGACCAGGTAGCTTGCAAGCGCGCCCACGTCGGAGAGTCCCTTGATGCAGAGCATGCCGCCCGCCACGGCGACGATGGCGTAGTTGGCATAGCCGATCACCACAGTCATGGGAACCATCGAGTTGGCGTAGGCCTGCGCGGCACCACCGGTGCGGCGCAGTTCTTGGTTGCGCACGTCAAAACCAGCCACGTTGGCCTGCTCGTGATTAAAGACCTTGATGACCTT
>CALBOJ010000110.1 GCA_937896835.1 uncultured Collinsella sp. | reverse complement strand
TGCACCCCTGCAATAACACGGGGCTTTTCATCCAACAAAAGGGATAGCCAATCGCGCTTCACTTTGCGGCAAGCGACTGTGAGTTTGCAGTATAGAACTTTACCGTCGGGTATTGCATGAACGCCGCTGACGCACTTTCGCTCCTGCCCACCCAAGCAGCCGAGAACGCTAACGGCGTCCCCAGCGTTTTCGCAAAATACCGTGCTGGCTCGCTGGCTTTGAGGCCTAAGTGAGCTTTGCTATTTGCCAATTTTTGTATGATTTGGGCCAAATCTATCTGCCAATTTTTGTATGATTAGGGCAAATCTATTTGCCAATTTTTGTCATTTGGGGGTTTTAATGCTACGCCGTAAGGTCACTAATAGGCTTTTGAACTGGAAAAATAACTCTCATAAGGCTTTGCTTGTTACCGGTGCGCGTCAGATTGGCAAGAGCTATGCAATTCGCGCGTTTGGTAAAGACAACTACGCGTCGTATTTTGAGGCCAATTTGCTGCTCGATGCCGAGGCAAGAGATGTGCTCATTGGCGCTAAGAACGCCGTTGACTTTATCAACCGCGTGGCCCTTCTTGCGGATGCACCGCTTGTTGAGGGAGATACGCTTATCTTTGTCGATGAAATACAGGAGTATCCGCAGATCGTCACGCTCATGAAGACGTTGGTCGAGGACGGGCGCTTTAGCTATGTCTTCTCGGGGTCTATGCTTGGGACTGAGTTTAAGGGGATCTCTTCTTTCCCGGTGGGGTATGTCGAGCACATTGTTATGCGGCCAATGGATTTTGAAGAGTTTTGTTGGGCAAACAGCATCAGCGAGAATGTGCTTGCAGACATCCGCAGCTGCCTTGTCGAGAGGCGTCCCGTCGAAAACTATATTCATGAGGCGATGCTCAAAAACTTTAGAGCTTATATCGTTTGCGGCGGCATGCCGGAGGTCGTACAGAACTATATCGATTCGGGTTATTCACTCGTGAGGACGCGTGAGCTTCAAATTCAGCTGGTCGATCAGTACAAAAGTGATATCTCTAAATATGCATCGACTCGAGCGTTTAACGTTCGCGCGATTTTCGAACAAATTCCCGTTCAGCTTGAGGCGGAGTCCCATCGCTTTGTTGTTTCATCCCTGGGCGAGGGGGCTCGCCTTCAAAAATACGAGCAGGATTTCCTATGGCTGGGGAACGCGGGCGTCGGTTTGATGGTCGCCCAGGTGACGGAGGCCCGAAGTCCTCTTAAGAGGACAGAGAAGGCGACCGCCTTTAAACTATACGAGTCTGATACAGGCATGCTCGCATCACGGTATCCCGGCAGCACGGCACGCGCTGTCTACCTTGATATGAAAACCCCCAACCTCGGCGGTCTCTATGAGAACGTGGTCGCGCAGGAGCTTGTCGCCCTTGGAACTGATGCATGGTACTACCAGACACGCGAGGTCGGCGAAGTTGACTTTGTGATCGAAGGCACTCGCGGGCACGTTGTCCCAATCGAGGTCAAATCGGGCAAGAAGGTTCGAGCCCATGCGGCCCTCGACCGTCTGATGAGCGTGAGCGAGTACAAAATCCCCGAGGCCGTTGTGCTAAGCCACGAGAACCTTAGCAAAGAGGGCAAGGTTCTGTACGTTCCAATCTATATGACATTCTGCCTCGATGAGTTTATGGAAAAGGACGACCCCAACAACGATTTCTCGTTTGCACCCATATCCCTCTAGGCCATCTGGGTCCGCAACTAGGTCCCCCTCTATGCCCAAAGCAGCGCGTGGTTTCGCGGCAAAGCCGCGAAACAGCGACCGGGACAAGGCACCCCACCAACCACGTCCTTCATCAGCCCACACAATCTGAGGACGTAGTCGTAGCAGGATCTGAGGGCTGACCTTCGCGGACACTCCGCAGGACGAAAGAACCCCCGCCGCACGTAGTGTGAACTGCCTCCCATTTCTTGGACACAAGAAATGGGAGGCTTTTTTATGGCTG
>CALBOJ010000109.1 GCA_937896835.1 uncultured Collinsella sp. | reverse complement strand
CTGGCAGTAGTCGCTCTTGGTGTTGAGCTCGGCGTACATGATGTTGTCGTAGATGTACTGCATCACGCGAATGACAGCCTTGAGGTTGTCCTGCATGTTGGGAACCTCGACGTAGGAGATGGCACCGCCCGGCGAAAGCTGCTGGAACATGCCCTCAAACTTAAGCTTATCGAAGGCGTCGATCTCCTCGGACACGTGGACGTGGTAGCTGTTGGTGATGTAGCCCTTGTCCGTCACGCCCGGGATGATGCCAAAACGACGCTGCAGGCACTTGGCGAACTTGTAGGTCGTCGACTCAAGCGGGGTACCGTACAGCGAGAAGTCAATATCGCTTTCGGCCTTCCACTCGGCGCACTTGTCGTTCATGCGCTGCATGACGGCCATGGCAAACGGCGTGCCCTCCTTCTCGGTGTGGCTGTGGCCCGTCATGTACTTGACGCACTCGTACAGGCCGGCATAACCCAGACTAATGGTGGAGTAACCGCCCACGAGCAGCTTGTCGATCGTCTCGCCCTTCTTCAGACGAGCGAGGGCGCCGTACTGCCACAGAATCGGTGCGGCGTCAGAAAGCGTACCCATCAGGCGCTCATGACGGCACAGCAGGGCACGGTGGCACAGCTCAAGGCGCTCGTCGAAGATCTTCCAGAACTTATCCATATCCTGATGCGAGCTCAGCGCGACATCGGGCAGGTTGATGGTCACGACGCCCTGGTTAAAGCGACCATAGTACTTGGGCTTGTTCGGGTCGTAGTTTAGCGCGTTGGCAACGTTGTTAAAGCCGTTGCCCGAGCGGTCGGGCGTCAAGAAGCTGCGGCAGCCCATGCAGGTATAGCAGTCGCCGTTACCCGCGGTCTCGCCCTTCGACAGCTTGAGCTCGCGCATCTTTTTCTCGGAGATGTAATCGGGCACCATACGCTTGGCAGTGCACTTGGCAGCCAGCTGGGTCAGGTAGAAGTACGGGGAATCCTCGTGAACGTTATCGTCCTCGAGTACATAGATAAGCTTGGGGAATGCCGGGGTGATCCATACGCCGGCCTCGTTCTTAACGCCCTCGTAGCGCTGGCGAAGCGTCTCCTCCACGATCATGGCAAGGTCGTGCTTCTCCTGAGGCGTACGGGCCTCGTTAAGATACATAAAGACCGTCACGAACGGCGCCTGGCCGTTGGTGGTCATAAGGGTCACGACCTGATACTGAATCGTCTGAACGCCGCGACGGATCTCGTCACGCAGGCGATCCTCAACAACCTCGCGGACCTTTTCGGGAGATGCGGAAACGCCGAGCTCCTCGAGCTCGCGGGCGACCTCGACGCGAATCTTTTGACGGCTCACCTCGACGAACGGGGCAAGATGGGTCAGCGAAATCGACTGGCCACCATACTGGGAGGAAGCAACCTGGGCGATGATCTGCGTCGCGATGTTGCAGGCGGTCGAGAAGCTGTGCGGCTTCTCAATCAGCGTACCCGAGATAACAGTACCGTTCTGGAGCATATCCTCCAGGTTCACCAGGTCGCAGTTATGCATGTGCTGGGCAAAGTAGTCCGAATCATGGAAGTGGATCAGACCCTCATTGTGAGCATCCACAATCTCCTGGGGCAGCAGCACACGCTGGGTCAGGTCCTTGGAGATCTCGCCGGCCATGTAGTCACGCTGAACGGAATTGACGGTCGGGTTCTTGTTGGAGTTCTCCTGCTTGACCTCTTCGTTGTTGCACTCAATCAGCGACAGAATCTTGTCGTCGGTCGTGTTCTTCTGGCGCTTCAGGCTCTGAACATAGCGATAGATGATGTAATGGCGAGCGACCTCGTAGCAGTCGAGACGCATGATCTCGTCCTCGACCAGATCCTGAATCTCCTCGACCGACACGGTGTGGCCCGCGTTCTCGCATGCCTCGGCGACGTTTTGTGCCGCGTAAACCACCTGGCGGTCGGTAAGACGAGAGCTCTCCTCGACCTCCAAGTTTGCGGCGCGGATGGCATTGACGATCTTATCGATGTCAAAGACAACCTCGGTGCCGCTGCGCTTGATGATCTTCATCCTCTTGCCTCTTTCGTATCGTAGCCTCATCGCGCTTCAGAGCCAAACGATACCTGGCAGGGCTTGCCCCTGTCTTGCGGCGCCGTCGCGCAATCTGTGTTCTCGATAAACCATAAGCCTCCATGCGGACATTCCCTGGAGCCGATCAAGCGGCTCAAGGACACGTTCAAAAGAGGCAGTTAAGGTCTTCGTTCTCTGTCCGCCATCTATCATACGACAAAGAGGCATCTATATCCTGTATTCTTTTTTTAGGTCAAACACAACATATAGTGTTTCAGCAGGTCAAAGCAATTAGTCATTTTGCAGACGCATTAAAAATGAGGGGTTCTTGGCAAGTCGGTAAAACGCTACCAACACGGCTACCTGCATGGCAGTTATAAAACCCCCTTAGTCAAGCCGCTGACAAATCCTACCAAAATCAAGTCGCTCACGCCAAAAGAATCCAAAAGATTATGCTTGACCAACATGTTGCGGTCACGATCGGCCAGGACGTATGCAATCTGCCGGCACCTCTACGGGATGCGAAGACCATCGCGTACAGACCTTGGATCAATATTTGGTGGCTTATATTGGCGGCGTGCTTGGTGGCAAAACAAAACAGCCCAGAGGATATAGCCTCTGGGCTGCGAACATTTGGTGGGCGTTAGAAGATTTGAACTTCTGACCTCTTCCGTGTCAGGGAAGCGCTCTCCCCCTGAGCTAAACGCCCAAATGGAGCGGACAACGGGGCTCGAACCCGCGACCCCAACCTTGGCAAGGTTGTGCTCTACCAACTGAGCCATGTCCGCCTGCGAGGATTTAATATACGGGATGATCCACCCAAATGCAAGAACTTTTTTTAAAAAGTTTTGCGACGCCCTCGCGAACCTCGCGAAGACATCAGCCACCACGGAAGGCGCAGGCAAACGCAAACTCGCCGCAAGAGGCCACTACATCTCGCCGAGCATGATCCAGGCAGAGCTGTCCTGCGCGAGCCTGCCGTCTGCAAGCGGTGATGAGGTGAGCAGGACCCTGCCCGCCGGCAGCTCCACAGGTGCTGCACCGAAGTTCGTCACACACGCCCAGCCGTTATCGCGGCGATAGGCGATGACGCCGCCCTCAGCGCCCTCGGCACCATCCGCAAGACCGGTGCGCCCGTCAAGATCGAGCCACGCAAGATCGTTGGCGCACCCGCGCAGCTTGCGCCGCAGCCAGAGGGCGTCACGATAGAGCGCAAGCATCGATGTCGGGTCCGCTTCTTCCTTATCGGCAGCATAATCGGAAAACCATGCAGGCTGCGGCAGATGAGGCGCTGCATCGGCGTCTGCCGGCGAAAACCCAAACGATCCGCCATGCGCGGGATCGTCCGCTGCCACCCACGGCAGGGGCACACGACAGCCGTCGCGCCCCTTCTCACGCTTCGGTCCGTGCGTATTGGTCGCAGTAGGGTCTTCGAGTGCAGCCCACGGGATATCAGCCACCTCAAAAAGGCCGAGCTCCTCACCCTGATACACGTATGCCGAGCCCGGAAGCGCCAGCTCAAGCAAAAGGGCCGCCCGCGCGCGGCGCTCGCCGAGTTCACGGTCCTCGTCATAAGACGACCCGTCGCGCAAGAGCCAGTCGAGCGCAATCTGGTGGTAGCGCGTCGCCTTGATTTGCGGCAGGGCATAGCGTGTCGCCACGCGCGGCACGTCGTGGTTGGAGAGTACCCAGGTCGAGGCGGAATCGGATTCGACGGCTGCCTTCAAGCCCTTCTCGATTGCAGTGTGCATGTCATCATAGGTCCAAGTGGCCTTGGCAAACTCAAAGTTGAATGTCTGGCCAAGCTCGCTGGGACGCGCGTAGAGATACTGGCGCTCGGGCAGCACCCACGCCTCGGCAACGGCACTGCGCGGCGGATTATAGCGGTCGAACACGCGGCGCCACTCGCGATAGATCTCGTGGACCTCATTGCGGTCCCACAGCGGATGGGTGCCGTCGTCAACCATGTCATCGCCCTCGGCGAGATGCCACCGGTCGAGGTCATCGCGGTCGAGATCCTTGGCGAGACCCTGCGCCACATCAATGCGAAAGCCGTCGACGCCTCGATCGCTCCAAAACGCCAGGACGTCGCAAAAGAGCGCGTGAACCTCAGGGCATGACCAGTCAAAGTCCGGCTGCTCGGGCGTAAACATGTGCAGATACCACTGACCGTCCGCAACACGCGTCCATGCGGGGCCGCCAAAGTTGGCATTCCAATTGGTGGGAGGCAGCTCGCCATGCTCGCCGCGACCATCGCGGAAGATATAACGGGCGCGTTCGGGCGATCCGGGGCCGGCGGCAAGAGCGGCTTTGAACCAGGGGTGCTGGTTGGATGAATGGTTGGGCACGATGTCGACGATGACCTTGATGCCGCGCGCGTGAGCCGCAGCGATCATGTCATCGAAGTCGTCAAGCGAGCCGAGACGTGGGTCGACATCGCAGTAGTCCGCCACATCATAGCCGCCATCGACAAGAGGCGAAGGGTAAAACGGGCTCAGCCAGATGGCCTCGATACCCAGTCGCTCAAGATAGTCCATCTGCTGGGTAATGCCCGCGATATCGCCCAGACCCGAACCAGTCGAATCCTTAAACGAGCGCGGGTAGATCTGATAGATCGCGGCATCGGACATCCACGAGCGCGAAGAAGACTTTTCTGTAGCCATGGGGCGTATCTCCCTTGCAACGAGGTTATGCGAGATGCCCACGATGATACGCCCAAAGCGGACATTCGCGACAAACAACGCCACAGCCACGCCCCAAAACGATCGCTCCCTCGCGGGTTCGAGCCCAGGCGACGGGTACGAAAAAGCCCGGCTACCGTAGTAGTCGGGCTGTTACGTTTGGAGCGGACAACGGGGCTCGAACCCGCGACCCCAACCTTGGCAAGGTTGTGCTCTACCAACTGAGCCATGTCCGCATATGTAAAACAAAACGGGCGCCGGAGCGCCCGGATGTTGCCTGGAGGCGAAGCCCGGATTCGAACCGGGGGTAAAGGCTTTGCAGGCCTCTGCCTTACCACTTGGCCACTTCGCCGAAAAAGGACCGCCTAAACGGTCCGGAAATGCAATGGAGCGGACAACGGGGCTCGAACCCGCGACCCCAACCTTGGCAAGGTTGTGCTCTACCAACTGAGCCATGTCCGCTTGCGGGTTATTAATTTACGCGAGTTGTCCAAAAGACGCAAGTACTTTTTTCAAAAAACTTGTCTGCCGCATGTTCTTAATAGCCAAACGCGCTAAAGCGATTTGCTAGGCACACGATTCCAGCGCTCCGCTAAACAGCTTCACCATCTGCACGCGCGTGCCGGCGCCGTCCGTACGACGAGCAACCTCCACGTTATCGACGAGCATACGCATAAGCTTGATACCACGGCCGCGTTCCTCAGATGCAACCGGCTCGCTCGTTTCATCGATAGAATAGCCGGCACCTCGATCAAGCACCTCAACCACAACGCGATCGCCATAGGCCTGAACCGTCAGGACGCACCCGATACCGCCCGCATGGTCATAGGCATTACCCAGCGCCTCCCCCGACGCCAATGCGACATCGTAGCGCTCGTCACGGCGCAACGGAAGCGATTCAAGGAGTTCGGCGATGCGATGTCGGTAGTATGGAAGATTCTCGATACCCTGACGGACCTCGACGCTCTTACTCCAGCGAGGCAGCTCCCCCACCGGAATGGCGGGAATAGACTCCCGTGCCGGCCCCGCGACATGAAGGATATCGACAAGACGAGCAATCTCCAAAAAGCGAACAACTTCACCTGATGCATTGACGAGCGAAAGCAGGCCTTCTCGCCTCATGAGCTCACGAGCGCGCGTAAGCAGGAATGCCAAGCCCGTCGAATCGATAAAGCTAACAGCCTGACAGTTGATGACAACACGACGCACGCCGCGGCCAATCAAAGCATCCAACCGCCGACGCAGCGCAGGCACCGTGGCGATGTCGATATCGCCTGGTGGCGTCAAAACCGCTATGTCATTCCACTCATTCATACGACCATGGTTCCCCAAAAAAGCCCACTCGATGCATTCGTTTCCCCAACCGTGCGGATTCAGCCCGTTCAGCGCCGTCTATGAACGACCCCGTAAAAACTCAAGGGACACCAATGCAATGTCATCGTCCAGCGCCGATTCGGTAAATCGGTCAAGCTCGCCCAAGACCTTGCCGCAAATGCCCGACACGCCCTCCCCCGAAACAGAAAGCAGAAGATCGCGCAAGCGCTGCTCGCCAAAGAACGCTCCGGTGCGGTCGCGGGCCTCAATCGTTCCATCCGTATACATGAAGAGCATGTCGCCGGGGGCGAACGTAAACACGCCTGTCTCGTACACCATACTCTCAAAGGCACCGATTACACCCGATTGGCATCCAAGTAGCTCGACCTCTCCCCCACGAGCCTCGCCGCCACCCAGTGGCATCGACTCTGGCCTGATGACCATGGTCGGAGGATGGCCCGCCGAACAATACGTTGCGCGTCCGGCTTTCAGGTCAATCTTGGCGATAAAGGCTGTCACGAACGTCTCGACCCTCGAAAAGCCCATGAGCATACTGTTAAGGGAGCGTGCCATGCGGGCCGGTCCAGCGCCCTCCCACGCATATGCCGTCAGAGCCGTCTTGACGAGCGCGGACATCGATGCGGCCTCAATGCCTTTGCCAGACACATCACCCAGAATCATGACGGCGCAGTCGTCGGGAAGACGGATGAGCGTATAGAAATCGCCGCCGACCAACGCCGAGTTCGTGGCCGACAGGTACACCGAATCGGTTGCGATACCCGGAACATCCCCCAGGGAATTTCTCATGCCGATCTGAAGGGTCTGAGCGATATGACGCTCCTCGCGCTTTTGAGATTCACCTTCGTAGATCAGTTCAAAGTCATGCGCCAAGTGCACCAAGTAGTCATATTCAAGGTCATCAATCGGCTCTTGGCTGCCATCACGAAGCAGTAGCGCGCGCGTCGTCGGGCTCTTCGCAACAGAAGCAGGAACAATTGCGTCGTTACTGTGCTTGCCATCACCCTTAGAGCGTGGTCGCCCCGCCTCGATGCCGGAGTCGACGTAGAGACCTTGACAAGGCAGACCATGCGCCCTAAGCCAGCCTCCCATAGGCATCGATTCGTCAACGCGAGTTATACGGACGTGTTTAAGGTCCTCGGCACTCGTACCGCCCAAAACAGATGCCTCAAAGCCATCAGGGCCAGCCCCCAGACGTGCCGCTGGCGCCGTCGTGGAAAAGAAAAGCTTCTCGGGATCGTCCGGCAAAGCAACGCGACTGCCGCCTTCAAAATCTATGACGTAGGAATCCAGACTGGCGTCATACTCAACAGGGCAAAAATGGCAGTTGAGCATATTGCAGATCTCGGACGATACCGCCTGGGTAGCCGCGACGGAATCGTCTAGAAAGGTAAACAACTCATCACGTAAGACATTGAGCGAGCGGCCAAGCTCGGCCGTGCGACGAGAGCGAAGACTCGATGCCATGCCGACCAGTTGGATAGACAAGTAATCGCAAATGACCTCGAGTACATTAACGTCATAGGCGAGCGGTGCCTGGGGGCGTTTCCAACCAACTTCCAGCACGCCAAGGATCTGCGTACCGTAAAAAACGGGAAGACAGATCTCGCTGCGGTACGGAGGCATATCCTGCATGCGCAACAGGTGCTTAGAACGATTGTCCAGGTCCATAAACATACCGGAGGCGGCCTTATCACCCTTAAGGTCCTGTTGAATCGACAAGCGACAGGCACGCGACTCACGAAGAACATACGTCGGAATGCCAGCGCCATACGGCAAAAACTCAGGCAGGTAGCTGTCGTACAGCTCCTTGGAAACACCGCGAAGTTTAAAACCGCCGCTCTCAGAAAAATAGATAGCAGCACCCGAAGCATCGAGCGTTCCTACAAGCTGGTTCAAAACGGTATCAAGTAGGCTGGGCAGCTCATCGGAGCCCACGGTACTCATAATGACCGAGAGCGTGCCAGAGAGGCGCTTGTTAGCCACTCTAAGCTCCGAAAGAGCACGCTTGAGCTGACGGTCGTGCGAATACTGTTCTTCGATGCTATGGAGCGCCACCAGGACACGTGGCGCGCGGCGCCCAAAGATGCGTGGAGGCGTTACGGAGCCCGCACGAACCAAGACGGGGATAAAGGAGCCGTCACTCAGCTTGAGCATCAGTTCGTTCTCGGAGCCATCAGTTTCAAATGGCAGACGATGTTCCGTCGCACGTTCAAAAGCGGACGAGTACAGGACGTCTTTAACATCTCCACCAATGACGTCGGCGCGTTCCTCGCGCATCAAACCAAGTAAGCGATTATTCACATGCAGAATGGTTCCGTCGAGCTCGCAGATGATGACAGCATCGCTCGTGATCTCGACTAGTTGGGCAACGTCTGCCCACTCGTTGCGTTCAAGCGTTTCCATCGTGGACCCCACCGTCTATCGGTAACAAAAAAGCCTCCGAAGAGGCTTCTCAAATGCGATGGTGTCGGAGGCGGGACTTGAACCCGCATGACCAAAAAGCGGTCACTAGCACCTCAAGCTAGCGCGTCTGCCAATTCCGCCACTCCGACATGCTATGTTGTTGATTCGCGGTTCGTTTTGTTAGACCCGCGCGTTCAACGAGGAAGATAATAACCTATGATTCGAGAACTGTGCAAGCACTTTTTTCAAAAAAGTTTACGAATTTGTAAATGTGCAGGTAAATCCGTGTGTCCGGCCCCGAATCGGTGTTGCCTCCCGGCGCGTCCTCGGGCATGAGCGATATTTTGTTGCGCACTTCGTGCTGCAAAATATCGCTCCCCCTGCGGAATGCGCCGGGAGGCAACACCGATTCGGGGCCTGCAAATACATACTTCAGGCACAGTTCTCAAACATGTTCTGGGAGCTGATGCAAATTTGGTGGCTCGGCTTTGCCGAGCCCTTATATGAGGAGGCCGGAGCTAAAGCTCCGGCCTCACTCAATTTCTCATCAGATTAAGTGAGCGATCGAGGAATCGCACTCCCCCTGCAGAGTTGCCGCAGGGCCCGCCCTGAAGTTATTTTTCAGAACACTCCGCAGGACGCAAGAAACCCCCGCCGCACGAAGTGAACTGCCTCCCATTTCTTGGACACAAGAAATGGGAGGCTTTTTTATGGCTGG
>CALBOJ010000108.1 GCA_937896835.1 uncultured Collinsella sp. | reverse complement strand
AAAGCCACGTCGAGGCCCTGCGTGCTGCAGTGCCGGGCGCTATCGAGAAGGTCGAATGGCAGTGCGAGGACCAGCTGACGATCACCGTCAAGCTGGACCGTCTGCCCGAGGCCGTCCACTACCTGTATTACGAGCGCTACGGCTGGATTCCTGTGATTGTCGGCAACGACGAGCGCAGCCTGTGCGGCCGTTACGCCGTGTACTACGTCATCTCCATGGAGGGGGAGGACCCCGGCTGGGTTACCGTGCGTGCCGAGGTCGACCCCGCCAAGATGACGTTCCCGTCCGTGACGCCGTTCGTCCCCGCCTGCGTGTGGGGCGAGCGCGAGCTGCGCGATATGTTTGGCCTGATTCCCGAGGGTCTGCCCGACCGCCGTCGCCTGGTGCTTCCCGACGATTGGCCCAGCGGGCTGTACCCGTTGCGCAAGGATTCGATGGATTACCGTTTCCGCCCCGCCCCCGCGAGCGACATGGAAAACTACGAATTCCTGGCCGACACCAAGGGCAAGGAGACTACGCTCGTCCCCATGGGACCGCTGCACATCACCTCCGACGAGCCCGGCCACTTCCGCCTGTTCGTGGAGGGCGAGACGATCGTCGATGCCGACTACCGCCTGTTCTACGTGCATCGCGGTATGGAGAAGGTCGCCGAGACGCGTCTGAACTATGATGCCGTGACGTTCCTTGCCGACCGTATCTGCGGTATCTGCGGCTGCGCCCACTCGGTGGCCTACGCCGAGGCTGTCGAGCGCGCCCAGGGCATTCACGTCCCGCCGCGCGCGCAGTACATCCGCGCCATCATGCTCGAGGTCGAGCGCCTGCACTCGCACCTGCTCAACATTGGCCTCGCATCGCACTACACCGGCTTCGATTCCGGCTTCCAGCAGTTCTTCCGCGTTCGCGAGAAGTCCATGGACCTGGCCGAGAAGCTCTCCGGTCACCGCAAGACCTACGGCCTCAATGTGATCGGTGGCGTGCGTCGCGACATTTTGGCCGAGCAGAAACTCTCCACGCTCACGACCATCCACCAGCTGCGCTCCGAGGTCCAGGAGCTCGTCGACGTTTTGCTCTCCACGCCCAACTTTATTGAGCGCACGAGCGGCATCGGCATTCTCGACCGTAAGATCGCCCGCGACTTTTCGCCGGTCGGCCCGCTCATGCGTGGTTCGGGCTATGCCCGCGACGTGCGCTTCGACCATCCCTTCGACGGCTACGCCGATCCGGACGTCATGAAGATGCATGCCGCCACGGCCGACACCTGCGACGCCTTCGGCCGTACCGCCGTGCGTATCCAGGAGGTCTACGATTCGATCGACATGATCGAGACCATGCTCGAGAACTGCCCGTCGGGCCCCATCCTCACCACGGATTGGGAGTACACCCCGCACAAGTACGCCATCGGCGCCACCGAGGCTCCGCGCGGCGAGGACGTGCACTGGGCCATGCTCGGCAATAACCAGAAGTGCTACCGCTGGCGCGCCAAGGCCGCCACGTACAGCAACTGGCCGGTCCTGCGCTACATGTTCCGCGGCAACACCGTGGGCGACGCGGCGCTGATCGTCGGCTCGCTCGACCCGTGCTACTCCTGCACCGACCGCGTAACGGTGACCGATGTCGCCGCCAAGCGCGACCACGTGCTCGACAAGGAGCAGTTCGAGAACGTCTGGCGCGACAAGTCGCCGCTTGCGGGCGAGGGCACCATGGCCGCTCCGCTCGATGAGGAGGCGCTCTAATATGCTGAAGCTTTGGAAGGTCAACGCCAAGGCCGGCGACGCGACGGTCAAGTACCCGTTTGCGCCGTTCCCCACCAACAAGGACATGCGCGGCAAGCCCGAGCACAATGCCGAGCTCTGCATCGCCTGCGGTGCCTGCGGCGTGGCGTGCCCGGCCGATGCCATTCGCATGGACACCGACCTTGCGGCCGATACCATTACCTGGTCGATCGACTACGGCCGCTGCATCTTTTGCGGCCGCTGTGAGGAAGCCTGCCCCATGGAGGCCATTAAGCTCACCGAGGAGTTTGAGCTGGCCGTCATGAGCAAGGACGACCTTACCAGCAAGAGCGTCTATACGCTCGAGCACTGCTCGCGTTGCGGCAAGCCGTTTGCCCCGCACAAGGAGATCGACTACGCTAAGCGCCTGCTGCAAAAGGCCGGCGGCATGGAGGCCGAGCAGGCTGCCCGTACCGTCGGTATGTGCCAGGAGTGCAAGCGCGAGCTCGACGCCCTGCGCGCCGCCTCGGCCGTAAAGACCGGCAACGCTGCCGGCATGGCTGCCAACGAGACGCTCGCGTCCGGCGAGCCCCAGGGCCCCGGCATGGAGTATCTGGGCGGCCACGGCGTGAACCCGGAGTATATCGACCGCGAGCTCAACCCCGATGCGCCCGAGATTCCCGCCGGTCCTGCACCGGTCGAGGGCATCATCATGGATTTTGATACGAAGGAGGAGTAACCATGGCCGAACCCACGCTTTTGCCCGAGCGGCTCCAGTACCGCCCGACCAAGATCGAGCTCGACGAGAGCATCGAGAAGGCCAAGGCGACCCTTCTTAAGAAGATCAAGCGCTCGGTGTACGTCTACCGTGTTGACTGCGGCGGCTGCAACGGCTGCGAGATCGAGATCTTCGGTTCCATCACGCCCGTCTTCGACGTCGAGCGCTTTGGCATCAAGGTCGTGCCCTCGCCCCGTCACGCCGATGTGCTGCTGTACACCGGTGCCGTGACGCGTGCCATGCGCATGCCGGCCCTGCGCGCCTTTGAGGCCGCACCCGATCCCAAGATCGTGGTGTCCTATGGCGCGTGCGGCTGCACCGGCGGCATCTTCTACGACAACTACTGCGTTTGGGGCGGCACGGATAAGATTCTGCCGGTCGATGTCTACATCCCCGGCTGCCCGCCCAGCCCCGCGCAGACCGTCTACGGCTTTGCCATGGCACTTGGCCTGCTGGACCAAAAGCTCCATGCCGAGACCACGGTGGAGGCTGCCGGCGAGCAGGCCGATATTCTGCACCCCGGCGTGCCGTACAAGCTGCGCGTTGCCATCGAGCGCGAGGCTCGCGCCATGAGCGGCTACCGTTACGGCCGCGACCTGGCCAACGAGTTTATGGACACGCTCGAGGGCGCGCCCAAGGGCGATATCCGCGGTGCCATGGCGCTGCTCATCGACAAGCAGGACGATCCTCGCCGCGTTGAGGTCTACTCGGCGTTGCAGGATCTGGTGCTGGCCGGAGGTCGCTAGATGGAGCTCACGGACCGCTCTGGTTACTTTGCGGGTCCCGGTATGCTCGGCGGCTCCTTTGGCGATGCCTCGCGCGCAAGCGACGAGGCCGCCGAGGGCGTCGCCGACCCCTGCCTGGGCCATGCGCCCGACCAGGTGGTCTTCTACGAGCTCACGCGTAAGTTTGTGGAGACCGAGGAAGACGTTCCCCAGGAGGCCTGCGACGTGCTGTACTACACGCTCGCCGTGGGCCACCACACCGGCGTGCTCGACTGCTTTGAGCCGCGCCTGTCGGTGCCGGTGGATGTGTTTTATTCGCTTATCGACGCGCTGCCGGAGGGGGAGGCCCGGACTAAGTTTGAGGCCATCCGCTCCTTTGGCGAGTGCCAGCTCGACAAGGCGGTGGTGCCGTCGCTGCTCGAGGCCTGCGATGCGCTGCTCGACGAGCGCGGTTTTCGCGGGTCGGCCAAGGCCGGCATCTCGGTGTTCGACGACGACTTTGGCCTGCATGCCCAGCAGGTCGCGTTCTTAATGAAGTTCCGCGATTTGGTGGAGCGCGTGCGCGATGTTTCGGGCGTGTATCTGACGGGAAGGTTGCAGTAATGGGTCGCGTTGTGGATGGACGTGTGAACGGCGCCCCGTTTGCGGGTATCGTGCTCACGGCGGGAAGCGTGCTGCGTGCCGACGATGCCGCCGGCCCCGTGCTCTCCAAAAAGATGGAGGACGCGCCCATCGCCGGTTGGTACACCATCGACGGCGGGCAAACGCCCGAGGACGACATCATCGAGGTTAAGCGTGAGCGTCCGCCGCGTTTGGTTTTGGTCGATGCCGCCGACATGGCGCTGCCCGTCGGCGCCATCCGCTTGCTCGACAAACGTGACGTGGCCCGCAAGTCGATGTTCACCACGCATTCGCTCCCTTTGTCGATTCTGATCGAGGAAATCGAGCAATCGTGCGAAGATATCGTCTTCATAGGGATTCAGCCGGGTGACACGGAGTTCTACAACCCCATGTCCCCGGAAGTCTTTGACGCCGTCGACGCCGTGTACGACGCCGTGGCTGCCAACGACTTTTCCCACTTTGTCCGCTTGGGGCAAGAGCAATAGGAGCGCTTGTCCCTGCTGATTAGGAAAGAAGTGATTGACATGGCAGATTCCAAGGTGGAGTACCCCGCTCCCGATTGCCTGGCGCCCGCCGCGATCGAGGCCAAGACCGAGGCCGCCGGCGTGACCAAGGCTAACCTGCCGGTCGCTAAGGCCTTTCTGTTGGCAATGTTCGCCGGCGCGTTTATCGCCTTCGGCGGCCTGTTCTTTACGGTGTTTTTGAGCGACAGCACGCTGGGCTGGGGCGCCCAGCGCGTCGTGGGCGGTCTGTGCTTTTGCCTGGGCCTGGTGCTGGTGCTGGTGTGCGGCGCCGAGCTGTTTACCGGTAATTCGCTCATGGTCTGCGCGCTCAAGAGCAAAAAGATCACCCTGGCTCAGATGCTCAAGGCTTGGGTCGTCGTGTGGATCGGTAACTTTGTCGGTGCCCTGTTCATCGTCTTTTTGGTGTACATGGCCGGCATTTACAAGCTCAACGGCGAGGCGGTCGCCAACTCCATGGTGAGCGTCGCCGCCGGCAAGGTGACGATCGACTGGGTGACGATCTTCTTCCGCGGCATCCTGTGCAACATCTTTGTGTGCCTTGCCGTGTGGATCGGTACCGCCGGCAAGACCGTGGTCGATAAGGTTGTGGGCATTCTGCTGCCCATCGCCGCCTTTGTGGCCTGCGGTTTTGAGCACTGCGTTGCCAACATGTACTTTTTGCCCATGGGTGCCGTGATGCATGCATGCGGTTATGGTGCCGACGTCGCCGGCGCCGACGCGCTCAACGCTGCGGGCATTGCGTTTAACTTGTCCGCCGCCACGCTGGGCAACATCGTGGGCGGCGCGGTCCTGATCGCGCTCGGCTACTGGTTTATCTACGCCAAGAAGTCCGAGGCGTAAGGTACCGTCTGTTTGACGTTGGGCCTCCCGCGGGGCGTTGCCGTGCGGGAGGCTTTTTGGGTCTGGGGCTCGTTGCCGGGCTTTTGGCCTGTTGTGTTTGGCTGATGAAAGGGGTAATCGAGATGGCATCTGCTGTGAAGCGTGACGGTCGCGCCGTGGTGACCACATGCGGGGGATGCTATGCCGATTGCGCCTTTGCGGCCCATGTTGAGGATGGGCGCGTGGTGGCCGAGTTGCCGGTGCCGGGGCATCCGTGCGCGGCGCGTGCCCTGTGCGCCCGCGGACGGCATCGTCTGGCAATGCCGTTTGACGAGCGCGACCGCATCGTGCACCCCATGCGACGCCGCCGGGATGGCTCGGGGTTCGATGCGATTTCCTGGGACGAGGCGTTTGCCCAGATTGCCGAGCGCCTTTTGGGGATTGTCGACGAGCACGGGCCCCGTGCGCTGGGCATGACCCTCGGCGTGCCCTCGTTCGACCGCTACTGGGCGTATCGCTTTATGCATGCGCTGGGCTCGCCCAACGTGTACGGTGCCGACGGTGCCTGCGAGGTAAGCCGGCTTACCGGTTGGGAGCACAGCCTGGGCTACAGCCCCGCCTCCGACCTGGCGCATACCGATTGCATCATGTACCTGGGGCGTTCCATTGTCGATTCGTCGACGATGGGGGCCGTTGACGCGCTCAACGATGCACGCCGGCGCGGGGCGAAGATTATCGTGGTTGACCCCCGGCGCAGTGGCTCGGCCGCGCTTGCCGACCGCTGGCTGCGCGTGCGTCCGGGCTGCGACTTGGCGCTGCTGTTGGGTATTGCCCATGTCTTGATTGCCGAGGGCCTGTACGACCACGAGTTCGTGGACCGCTATTCCATGGGTTTTGACGAGCTGGCGCAGGCGGCCCGTGCTTGGACGCCCGAGTGGGCCGAGTCGATGTGCGACGTGCCGGCCGCAGAGATTGTCGCCACGGCGCGCGATCTGGCTGCCGCCGCGCCTGCCGCTGTGGTGGATGCGGGCTTTCATGGCGGCATCGGAATTGCGTATGCCAATAGCACCCAGACCGCGCGCGCCATCTGCTTGGTCGATGTGCTGCTGGGCTGTATCGGGCATGCGGGCGGCGCGCTCAATCCACCCACACCGCTTGCGCTGGGCGACCTTGATCCCGCACGCTTTGCGACACCGCCGGTGCCGCGCATATCCAAGCTGGGGTCCGAGCGCTATCCACTGGTCGATCCGGTGCGCGGCCTGTGCACGACCATCGGCCAGTCGATTCTTGCCGGAGATTTGCGTGGGCTCATCGTCTATGCCAGTAACCCCGGTGCGGGCTATGGCAATGCTGGTGCGTGGCTATCGATTCTGGAACAGCTCGACTTGCTCGTGACGATTGATATTCGCTGGTCCGAGACGGCGTGCGCTTCTGACTTCGTGCTGCCCGACGTGACATATCTGGAGGCCGACCGCGGCGTGGGCACGGTCGTGGGCGCCAACGATGCTCGCGTGTTCTACCGCAACGCCGTGCTGCCTGTGCAGCATGACGACACACGTCCCGGTCGGGAGATTTTTGCCGGTCTGGCGCAGGCGTGTGGCGCGGGCGAGTACTTCCAGTTTACGTCTGACGATCTGGCGGCTGCCCAGGTGGCGCCTTTTGGGATCGATTTGGACGAGCTCAAGGAGCGCGGCTGGGCTGACACGGGTGTTGCGTTGCCGTCGCGTACGGGCGAGCCGGCGATTCCCTTGGATGGCGGCAAAATTGCGCTGGCAAGCGACGTATGGGAACGAGCCGGCCTGGGTCGTGTGCCCAACTGGATCGCTCCCATGGTGGAGCCTGGCCCGGGGATGTTTCGCCTCATTAGCGGCAACCGTCCCTTTGAGTCGCATACCTCGCGAAGGCTTGCAGCCCAAGGTGCCGCCGAGGCTGGGTCGGACCTGGATGCCGTGCAGATGAATGCCGATGTTGCCGCACGCATGGGTATCGCCAATGGCGAGGTCGTGGAACTTGTGAGCGACTTGGGCCGCGACCGCGTGCGCGTGGAGACGACGCCGTATCTGCATCCGGCGTGCATCTTTACGTCGGCCGCTCCCGGCGGGCGTTCGTTCGGCGCCGATGCCGGTGGCGCTCAAGCCTTGGGCGTGGGCCCGCTCGACCATACGCCGTTGCGTTGGGACCCGTTGACGGGTGCCGCGCTCACCCAGGAAAACGCCGTTCGCGTGGAAAAGATTGTCGCGCGCGGGGATAATGACGAGTAATTGACTCAGCTGATGTATTCGACTGATCCACGTTTCTTTTGAAAGGCCGCACATGAGCGATAGCCAGAACATGTCTGATGAGGTGCGCGCCCGCCTGCGCGCCATTCCTTCTGTCAACGAACTGCTTGCCGAGTGGCCGGTGGTGAAGGCGGCGGGGGAGACCTGCGATGCGGTGGTGCATGCCGCCGTCACGGCCGAGCTCGACGAGGAGCGCGCCGCGATTCGTGCCGGTGCCGCTCCGCGCTCTAAGCGCGAGCTGGCCTCGGCCATCGAGTGGCGTGCGCATCGCTCCGCGCTGCCGAGCTTGCGTCCTGCCGTCAACGCTACGGGTGTTGTTATCCATACCAATCTGGGTCGCGCCCCGCTCGCGGAGTCGGCCGCCAAGGCCGTGGCCGAGGTCGCGCGCGGCTACAGTACGCTCGAGTACAGCGTGGACACCTGCTCGCGCGGGTCGCGCAAGGAGCATGCCGCGCAGCTCATCCGCTCGCTTACCGGTGCCGAGGACGCGCTGGTCGTTAACAATAACGCGGCTGCCGTGCTGTTGGTGCTGGCGGCCCATGCCGCAGGCAAGGAGGTCATCGTCAGCCGCGGCGAGCTTGTCGAGATCGGCGGCAGCTTCCGCATCCCCGATGTCATGGCGGCTTCGGGCGCCAAACTCGTCGAGGTCGGCGCCACCAACCGCACGCACCTGGCAGATTATGAGCAAGCCATCACGCCCGATACGGCGATGATTCTTAAGGTCCATCCTTCCAACTATCGCATCGAGGGTTTTCACGAGGAGGTGGGCTCTCGGGAGCTTGCCGCTCTGGCCCACAAGCATGGCCTGCTGTTCTACGAGGACCAGGGGTCGGGCGCGCTGTTGCCCGATGACATCCTGGTGCGCGGCGGCGAAGAAACCACGCCGGCCTCGGTTTCGGCAGGGCTCGATCTGGTGTCGTGCTCGGGCGATAAGCTGCTCGGTGCCGCACAGGCGGGCATTATCATGGGCCGTCGCGATCTGGTCCAGGCCTGCGGGTCGCATCCGCTTATGCGTGCCCTGCGCCCGGGCAAACTGGCTCTGTCGGCGCTCGAGGCCACGCTGCGTATCTACATGGACGGCGCCGATGTTGCCCATCGCGATATTCCGGTGCTCAGCATGCTTACGCTACCGCAGGCCCATTTGGAGCGTCGCGCACGCAAGCTGCGCGAGCTGATGGTGGCGGGTCTCGATAAGGCTGGCTGCCCGTGTGCCGTGCAGGTGGAAATCGTCGAGGAGTCTTCGACGCCCGGTGGCGGTTCGCTGCCTACCGTTGAGCTGCCGACGATGTGCGTGGCCGTGCGTCTTGTTGACGAGCGCCTGACGGTCGACGCGCTCAAGCGGTCGCTTGTCCAGGACTTCGACACGCCGGTCGTCACGCGAACCTCGCACGATCGCATTTTGTTTGACGTCCGTACGCTCGTGGGAGACCGCGATATCGAGACGGCGGCATCGACGCTCGTCGCGTGCGTTGAGAAGGCGATTGCTCGATGAGTGAGGTTCAAACGTTGGTGGAGTGTCCCGTTATCGTTGGCACGGCGGGCCACGTTGACCACGGTAAGTCGGCACTGATCGAGGCACTGACCGGCAAGAATCCCGACCGCCTGGAGGTTGAGCGTCGTCGCGGTATGACCGTTGAGCTTGGCTTTGGCGAGCTGGCGCTGCCGAGTGGTAAAATCGTCGGCCTGGTCGACGTGCCTGGCCATGCCCACTACCTGCGCGCCATGGTGCAGGGCGCCACGGGTATCGACGTGGCCGTGCTAGTGGTTTCGGCCGTCGAGGGCGTTATGCCGCAGACCCGCGAGCACGTGCATGTGCTGGAGCTGCTGGGCGTCACGAATATGGTGGTGGCGCTGACGATGTGCGACCTGGCCGATAGCGAAATGATTGAGCTGGCCGAGCTCGACGTGGACGATTTTCTTTCGGATACCGTGTTTGCCGACGCACCGATGGTGCCGGTGTCGTCCAAGACCGGCGCGGGGATCGATGACCTGCTGGCTGCGCTTGACGAGCAGGTTGCCGCTTGTTGGGATGCCTGCCGCGCCCGTGCCGAGCTCACCGATGCCGCACCGCGTCTCCCCATCGACCGCTGCTTTACGATCAAGGGCGCCGGTACCGTGGTGACGGGAACGCTGCACGATGCGCCGGTTGCGGTGGGCGACGAGCTGATGGCTTTGCCGTCGCGTACGGTCTGTCGCGTGCGTGGGATTCAGGTGCATGGCGATACGCCGCGGGCGTTGCCCGGTCAGCGTGTGGCGCTCAACTTGGTGGGCGATGCCGTCGCCGCGCTCGATCGCGGTGAGATGCTCGGCGTGGCGGGTCGCTTTGGCCAGACGATGCGCTTTATGATGACGTTTACCTACTTGGGCCGCGAGGGCGCCAAGCCGCGCGTGCTCGAGTCGGGCACGCGTGTGCACGTGATGGCGGGTACGGCCGAGGTTGTCGGTCGCATCATGTTCATGGAGGGCGAGGCCCCCATGGCGGTGGGCGAGACCCGTATCGTTCAGGTACGCTTGGAAAACTCGCTGCCGCTACGTGCCGGGGACCATGCCGTGGTGCTGTCCTATTCGCCCGTGATGCTTGTTGGCGGCGGGCGCGTGCTGCTTTCGCGCTGCCGTCGCTCGCGCGAGCTTACAGAGGGGGAGTGCGTGCTGTACGCGGCGCTCGAGTCCGGCGATATCGCGGGCGGTGTGGGCGCTTGGCTAGCGCTGCAGACGCTGCCGGTTACGGCGGTTGATGTTGCCGAGGCGCTCGATCTTGTTGCCGGTGAGGCTGAGGCAGCGTTACACGAGTTGGTGGCGAAGGGCGCTGCTTGCGCGCTTGCTGGCTCGGATGGCTCGCTGTATGCAGATGCTTCCGCGCTCGATGCCGCGATGGGTACGCTGGCGGCGACCCTGTCCGCCATGCACGCGGCTGCCCCCAAAGAGACAGGTTTTACGCCCGGCGCCGTTGCCCATGCTGCGTGGCCTACCGCTGACGATACAGTTGCCGCAGCTCTGATTGCCGAGGGCTGCTCGCGTGGCGTGTGCGCCGCCGAGGGCGCTGAGGTATTCGATCCGCATTCGGCCGCCGCGGCGGCACGCGTGGTGCGAGAGGCTTGCGAACGTATCGTTGCCTTGCTGGACGAAGCCGGCCTCGATGCACCGACATTGCCCGAGGTGGGCGAGCAGTTGCAGCTCGATCGCGACACCATGACGCGTGCCCTGCGCGAGCTTTCGCTCAACCGTTTTATCGTGAAGGTCGAGCGCGACGTTGCCCTGTCTGCCGCCGCCGAGGCCCATGCGCGTGAGCTCGTCGCCGCCGCCATTGAGGCAGCCGGCGGCGCAGCCACCACGAGCGTGCTGCGTGAGGCCCTGGGCGTGTCGCGCAAACGTGCCATCAGCATCTTGGAGCACCTGGATGCCGTGCGCTTTACGGTGCTCGACAAGGATGCCGGCGGCCTGCGCTCCCTGCGCTAGATTGGCTGCTCGGTTTGGTAAAATACCGCCGCACTTGGGAACGGATGGGCTCCGGTGGGCTCCGCGGTCCTCAAAACCGTTGCGAGGCGTGCAAAACGTCTTGGATGTGTTCGATTCACATACGTTCCCGCCATACGCTACCAGCGCTTTTGTGCTCGCGGTCTTGCTGCGTGCCGCAAAGGCGCTGTTTTGTTTTTGCACGAGCTTTTCGTTGCGCCGCTATTTCGGCGGCTGTATTTAGCTTCGTGCGCCGGGTTACGAGCATGCCGATGGAGGTGTTTTGCCGTATGACTACCGTAAGACGTGCCGATCTTTCTTGTGTCGTCCAGGCGGGCGGGTTGTCCTCGCGCATGGGCTGCGATAAGGCGCGCATGGCGTTTTGCGGTGAGCCGCTCATCGAGCGCGTGCTGGGTCGGCTGGCGCCAGTTGCCGGCGAGTTGGTCGTGACGACGTCGCGTCCCAGCGAGCTTGCCTATCTTGAGGAGCGCACGTTTGGCGGCCTGGTGCCGCGTGTGGTTGCGGACCTTGAGGGGCCGGCGGGCGCCATGCGCGGCATCGCGAGTTCGCTGACTGCGGCCCAGCTGCCTCTCGTTGCTATCGTCGCCTGTGATATGCCGTTTGTCTCTTCAGAGCTAATCGGTGCCCTTGCCGGCTGTGTCGAGGCCGAGGCGCTCGACGTGTGCGTGCCGCGCGAGGAGCGGGGGATTGAGCCGCTTTGTGCCGTCTGGCGCCGTGACGCGTGTGCGCCGGTCGCCCAAGAGCTGCTCGCCTGCGACCGCCAGCGCATTCGCTGCCTAATCGATCGGGTGAACGCTGGATATATGGATGAGCCGCAGGTCGTTAAGGCCGCGGGCTCGACGCTCTGCTTCGAAAACGTCAATACGCCCGAGGAGTTTGCGGCGGCAGAGTTACTCGCCTAGACGATTGGAGTTGCCATGTCTCACGATATTTGCCCTGACACGGGAGAGCCTTGCACTTGCGATGGTTCCGAGCCCTGTACCTGCGGCTGCGGTGGCTGTGGACATACTGCGGAAGAGGAAGCGGCCGCCGCGGCGTATCGTGATGCACACCGTGAAGGCCCGTCCGATGATGTTCTTGACCACGAACGCAAAATCATCGTGTCGTTTGACAGCACCTTCGATGTGATGGAATGCGAACAGCTGTGTCTTGCCGCCGGCGTGCCTGGGCGCATCATGCCGCTGCCCGGCTCCATTTCCGCAGGTTGCGGCCTGTGCTGGGCCATGCCGTTTTCCGGCGATGCCCTCGCCGCCTTCCGCGCCGCCACCGAGGGCCGCGTAACCCCCGCCGACTACCACCAACTCGTCCTCTAACCACCAAAACCACCACAAAGGTGCCTGTCCCCAATGTGGTGGTTTGGAACACGTGGACGAAACAGGTTTGAAACACGGGTTTTGCACGTCAGGCACTCAAAAACGCTTCTACCTGCATCGTAATCAAAACGAAACATCTGCTCGTCGGCTTATGCGAAACTTTGCTGCAACAGTGCGATATTATCCATAGTCGATAAAGTTCGCGGCGCATAGGGTGCTGCGACCGACATTTTCGTTTCCCATCATTGGAGGAAGCATGAGCTACACGCAGAAAGTTCTCGAAGAGCTCAAGGCCCGCTATCCCGAGCAGCCTGAGTTCATCCAGGCCGCGACCGAGATCCTCGGCACCATCCAGCCGGCTCTCGACGCCCACCCCGAGTACGAGGAGGCCGCCCTGCTGGAGCGCCTCGTCGAGCCCGAGCGCATCGTCATGTTCCGTGTTCCCTGGGTCGACGACCAGGGCAAGGTTCAGGTCAACCGCGGTTACCGCGTCGAGTTCAACTCTGCCATTGGACCCTACAAGGGCGGCCTGCGCTTTAACCCGACGGTCACCCTGGGTATGCTCAAGTTCCTGGGTCTGGAGCAGATTCTCAAGAACAGCCTGACCACCCTTCCCATGGGCGGCGGCAAGGGCGGCTCCGACTTTGACCCCAAGGGCAAGTCCAACAACGAGATCATGCACTTCTGCCAGTCCTTTATGACCGAGCTCTATCGCCACATCGGCCCCAACACCGACGTTCCCGCCGGCGACCTGGGCGTTGGCGGCCGCGAGGTTGCCTACCTGTTCGGTCAGTACAAGCGCCTGACCAACGAGTGGACCGGCGTTCTCACCGGCAAGGGTCTCTCCTTTGGCGGCTCGCTCGCCCGTACCGAGGCCACCGGCTACGGCCTGGTCTACTTTGTGGACGAGTACCTCAAGAGCCGCGGCGACTCCTTCGAGGGCAAGAACGTCGTCGTTCACGGCTCCGGTAACGTCGCCATCTACGCGGTCCAGAAGGTCTCCCAGCTCGGCGGCAAGGTGCTGGCCTGCTCCGACACCCACGGCTGGGTCGAGGATCCCGACGGCATCGACTACACCGTGCTCGAGCACGTCTACAACAAGAAGCGCTCCGGCCACGACAAGGGCGTTACGCTCGCTATGTACGTTGACGAGAAGCCCAATGCCGTGTGGCACGAGGGTGACGGCCGCGGCGTGTGGCAGCTGCCCTGCGACATCGCGCTGCCCTGCGCTCGCGAGAATACGCTGCTGCTCGAGGACGCCCAGGCGCTTGTCGCCAACGGCTGCAAGGTGGTCGGCGAGGGCGCGAACATGCCCACGACCATCGAGGCCACGACCTACTTCCAGGAGAACGGCGTCGCCTTTATGCCCGGTAAGGCTGCCAACGCCGGCGGCGTGCTCGTGTCCGGCCTGGAGATGAGCCAGAACGCCGAGCATCTGTCCTGGACCTTCGAGGAGGTCGACGGCAAGCTCGAGCAGCTCATGCGCGGCATGTTCCACAACGTGGACGACACCGCCAAGGAGTACGGCGAGGAGGGCAACTTCGTCATGGGAGCCAACATCGCCGGCTTCCTGAAGGTCGCCGACGCCATGCTCGCCCAGGGCGTCTGCTAAATCTTCGCTCGACATAGCATGTGATAAGGCTCCCAGTCATCTTGGCTGGGAGCCTTTTTTGATCCGCATGCGACGGAGGAAAACGGTTCATTTTGTCCCGACACGAGCTGTGCCCCCTCGTTTGGTACACTTAAAGGTACTGGACAAGTGAAGAGATGGGGGAGAACGTGCTCAAGTTCGGTACCTACGTCCGTGTTGGAAACGCGGCCGAAGCCTATGAGCTCTTGCAGAAAAACCGCAACAACAAGATTGTGGGCGGTGGCATTTGGATGCGCCTGGGTTCGCGTCGCGTGGCGACGGCGATTGACCTTTCGGCCTGTGGACTCGATCAGATCGAGGAGACCGAGACCGAGTTTCGCATCGGTGCCATGTGTACCCTGCGCCAGCTCGAGCGCCATGCCGGGCTCAACGCGCTTGTCAACCATGTCTTTGAGTTCGCCGTCCATGACATCGTGGGCGTGCAGCTGCGCAATACCGCCACAGTGGGCGGCAGCATTTACGGCCGCTTTGGCTTCTCGGACGTTCTCTCCGCCTTCCTCGCGCTCGATTCTTACGTTGAGCTGACGGGCGCCGGCCGCGTGCCGCTCGCCGAGTTCGTGGACATGGGCTACGTGCGTGACGTGATCGAGCACGTGGTGGTCGTCAAACACGATTACCGCGCAAGTTACGAGGCCGTGCGCAAGGCCGCGACGGACTTCCCCTCCCTAAACGTCACCGCCGCCTGGTGGGACAACAGCTGGCATGTCACCGTGGGTGCCCGCCCGCTGCGCGCGACCCTGCTGCAGGGCGAGACATGCGGCCTTGTCGGCGAGCAGCCTTCCGAGAACGAGCTGCGCGCCCTGGCCGCGTCCGTACGCGCGCTGAGCTATGGCACCAATATGTGGGGCTCGGCCGACTACCGCCGCCGCATCTCGGCTCCGTTGGCGATTCAGGCCGTGCGCCGCGCCGCCGGTATGGAGCTTTCGGCCGCGCTTGCCCGCGAGCTCGAGACCGTGCAGATCCCCAAGTTTGCCACGGACGAGTATTCCTGCCGCCGCGTGCCCGGCGTCGATTCTAGCGAGGTGCGCTAATGGCTGCCAAACTCATCGATCTTTCCTTTACGCTCAACGGCCGCAAGGTCAAGGTTCAGATTGCCCCCGATACCATGCTCTTTGCGCTTTTGCGCGAGCAGGGTTGCGCGTCGGTGCGTTGCGCCTGCGAGACCACCAACTGCGGTCTGTGCACGGTGTGGCTCGACGGCGACCCGGTGCTGAGCTGCTCGGTTCCCGCCGCCCGTGTTGAGGGCCGCTCCGTCACCACGCTAGAGGGCCTCAAGGCCGAGTCTGAGGCACTCGCCCGCGCAATGGCTGCCGAAGGCGCCGAGCAGTGCGGTTTTTGCGCCCCTGGCCTCATCATGAACGTGCTGGCGCTCGCCCGCGCCGCCAAGGAGGACCCGAGCCTCGTCGCCACGCGCGAGGAGCTCTCGCGCCAGCTCGCCGGCAACCTGTGCCGTTGCAGCGGCTACGAGAGCCAGCTGCGCGCCATCGTTCGCTTCCTCAACGAGTCCGGCGTGCAGGTAGGCTTTGAGATGCCCGAGCTGCCGGTCAACGACACCAGCTGCGACGGTGTCGCGTACAAGCAGATCACCCACAAGCAGCCCAAGAAGGATTCGAAGGCCCTGCTCGAGGGTCGTCCCGTCTACACGGGCGACATGGTGCCCGCCGGCGCCCTGATCGTCAAGCTCAAGCGCAGTCCGTATGCCCGCGCCAAGATCCGCTCCATCGATACGTCGCGCGCCCTGAAGGTGCCCGGCGTCGTGGGCGTCTACACCTACGAGGACGTGCCCCAGCGCCGTTTTACCATCGCCGGCCAGAGCTATCCGCAGCCGAGTCCCTACGACCGCCTGATCCTTGAGAACCTCGTGCGTTACCAAAACGAAGAGGTGGCGATCGTCGCTGCCGAGACCGAAGAGGCCGCCGACAAGGCGCTCAAGCTCATCAAGGTCGACTACGAGGTGCTCGAGCCCCTGCTCGACTTTACCCAGGCACTCGATAACGACATCGTGGTCCACCCCGAGGGCGACGTGACCTTTATGTTCCCGCAGGGCGGCGACGTTGCTCGCAACCTGGTGTGCAGCGGCACCAGCGATTATGGCGATCTGGACGAGGCCTTCGCCCAGAGCGACATCGTCTTTGAGCGCACCTACACCAGCCAGGCCACGCAGACCGCGCCCATGGAGACCTTCCGTGCCTTCGCGACGACTGACGCGTTCGGCCGTATCTCGGTGACCACCTCTACGCAGGTGCCCTTCCACGTGCGCCGCATGGTCGCGCAGTCGCTCGACATTCCGCAGTCGCAGGTGCAGGTCATCAAGCCGCGCATCGGCGGCGGCTTTGGCTCCAAGCAGACGGGTTGCTGCGAGATCTTCGTTGCGTTCGTGACCCAGCAGACTGGCCGTCCGAGCTATTGCTGTTACACCCGCGAGGAGACCATCACCGCGGGCAATTCGCGCCACCAGATGCAGATGACCGTCAAGCTAGGCGCCATGAACGACGGCACCATCACGGCCATTGACCTGCACACACTGTCCAATGCCGGCGCGTACGGCGAGCACGCCACCACGACGATCGGTCTTTCGGGCCACAAGAGCCTGCCCATCTACAACCACGTGAAGGCGAGCCGCTTTAGCTGGGACGCCGTCTACACCAACACCAACCGCGGCGGTGCGTATCGCGGCTACGGTGCCACCCAGGGCCAGTTTGCCGTGGAGAGTGCCGTCAACGAGCTCGCCGACATGCTGCACATGGACCCCGCCGACCTGCGCCTTAAGAACATGGTGCACGAGGGCGAGATCATGCCGCAGTACTACAACGAGAAGCTCAACGCCTGCGCGCTCGACCGCTGCCTGCTGCGCGCGATGGACATGATCGGTTGGCGCGACAAGCCGCTAGCCGTCGACCTGGGCGACCGCGTGCGTGCTCTGGGCTGCGCGCTCACCATGCAGGGCTCGGGCATCTCCAACGTCGACATTGCCGGCATCGACATGCGCCTGGAAGAGGACGGCTTCATTACCATCGGCACCGGCGCTACCGATAACGGCATGGGCGTCGACACGATTCTGGCCCAGATTGCCGCCGAGGAGCTGGGCGTGGAGAGCGCGCTCATTGTGGTGCGCGGCGTAGACACCGACGTGTCGCCGTTCGACGCCGGCTCGTACGCGAGCTCCGGTACCTACGTGACAGGCCTTGCCGCCAAGAACGCCGCGACGGAGCTGCGCGAGAAAATCTGTGCCAAGGCCGCCCAGATGTGGGATGTGGACGCCGCCGATGTGGTCTTTGATGGCCAGTACGTGCGTCTGTCCGACGAGCGTGCCGCGCGCGAGCAGAACCGCTACCTCACGCTGCGCGACTTTGCCAACCTGTGCGTCAAGAACATCGCGGGCGGCGACGCGCTGACCTCGCATGCCTCTGCCTGCTTGCCCGTTTCGCCCCCGCCGTTTATGGCCGGCATTGCCGAGGTTGAGGTCGACAAGGCCACCGGCAAGGTGACTGTGGTGGACTATGCGGCGGCTGTGGACTGCGGCACCGTGATTAACGAGGCGCTCGCGCGCGTCCAGGCCGAGGGCGGCATTGCCCAGGGTATCGGTCACGCGCTCTACGAGATTGTCGAGCACGATGACCGCGGCCGCCTGCGCACCGGCAACTTTATGAGCTACAAGCTGCCCACGCGCCTTGATATCGGCAGCATTCGCGTGGCCTTTGAGCCGAGCTACGAGCCGACGGGCCCGTTTGGCGCCAAGTCGATCGGCGAGGTCGTCATCAACACACCGCTCGCCGCCGTGGCCTCGGCCGTGGCGCACGCCACCGGCCACCAGGTTCGCTCGCTGCCGATCACGCCCGAGAAGGCCCTGCTGGGGGAGTAGCGGGTCGGCAAACAAGTCGTAATTGGCGGGGCGGGGCAACTCGCCCCGCCTTTTGCACTCGTGGTGAGGTCGTGAGCCTGTAAAAGGTGTGCGTGCGCTTGCCGCTCGTATCTGCTATCATTCCTAATCTGTGCGCTCATGCGGGCGTGGCGGAATTGGTAGACGCGCCAGATTTAGGTTCTGGTGGGATTCCCGTGAAGGTTCGAGTCCTTTCGCCCGCACCAACGCACCTGCGTTGGCTTATGCCATCGCGACGCTTGTTGCATAAAGGTACCAGCACCTCAGATAAGCTGGGCAGTATGAGGAGGAACGTGTTGAACATCACCGCTTCTGACGTCAAGGACGCCAAGCTCACCGCTACGGTCACCATCCCGGCCGCCGACGTCGACGCCGCGATCAAGAAGGCCTACAAGGACACCGCCAAGAAGTACCGCTTCCCGGGCTTCCGCGCCGGTAAGGCCCCCCGTCCGGTCATCGACTCTGCTCTTGGCGCCGAGGCTACCCTTGCTCAGGCCACCAACGACCTGATCGCCGCCAACGAGCCCGCCGTCCTCAACGAGCTGGACATCGTCCCCACCAAGAGCGGTGACTACAAGGAGCTCGACCTCGCCAAGGATCACGAGGACTACACCTACACCGTCGAGTTCTCCCTGCGTCCCGCCGCTGAGCTCTCCTCCTTCGACGCTGTCGAGATCGAGATGCCCCCTGCGGAGGTCACCGAGTCCGAGATCAACAACCAGGTCGAGATGCTCCTCAACTACCGTGCCACCTTCGAGGACGTCGAGGGTCGCGCCGTCGAGGCCGAGGACTACGTCACCGTCGACCTCAAGGCTGTCGAGAACGCCGACAACTTTGCCGCCGAGGGCCGCATGCTCATTGCCGGTAGCGACAGCAACCCCAAGGAGTTCAACGAGGCCCTGATCGGCGCTAACGTTGACGACGTCAAGACCGTTACCTGGACCGACGAGGCCGAGGAGGGCGAGGAGGCCGAGACCCACACCGTCGAGGTCACCGTCAAGGGCATCAAGGTCCGCAACACCCCCGAGCTCACCGATGAGCTCGTCAAGTCCGACTTTGGCTTCGACAGCATCGACGCTATGCGCGACGCCATCAAGATCGAGATCGAGCAGGACAAGGCTTCCCGCCTCCCGGCCGAGAAGGAGAACCGTTGCGTCTCCGCTCTCGCCGAGCGTTTGCAGCTCGACGAGATGGACGCTGACTACGAGCAGTCCGTCTTTGAGGAGCTTGGCCAGAACTTCCTGTCCAACCTCGCTGCCCGTGGCATGACCCTGGACACCTGGCTGCCCGCTTCCGGCCTGACCATGGAGCAGTTTATCGGCGACCTGCACAAGCAGGCCAACGACGTTGCCCGTGAGTCCCTGGCTCTCGACGCCCTCGCCCGTGAGCTCAAGATCGAGGTCACCGAGGACGACATCAACGCCGAGTTCGAGAAGGCCGGCGTCAAGGACGTCGAGGCTTCCAAGGCCGAGTTCATTGCCGATGGCCGCATGCCTGCCGTCCGCGAGTCCATCCGTCGCTCCAAGGCCGTCGACCACCTGGTCGAGAACGCCAAGGTGAACGAGGTTGACGAGACCGCCAAGGACGCCGAGTAATTCTCGCCACCTTTTCCGCGAGCGCATGGATGCGCCCGTGATGGGGTAAAGTTATACACCGGTTATCCGGTTGCTTCGTACGGTGCCAGCCAATGCATAGCATGCGGGCACCGTACGTTTGTCTAGAACCATTATTGGTCCGCAAGAGAAATGGAGATGCGTATGATCGCTAAGTTCGATTCCGCCCTCGTGCCATACGTTATCGAGCAGACGCCGCGCGGCGAGCGCAGTTACGATATCTATTCGCGCCTGCTCAACGACCGCATCATCTTCTTGGGCGAGGAGATCAACTCCGTCAGCGCCAACCTGGTCGTTGCCCAGCTGCTGCATCTTGAGAGCCAGGATGCCGAGAAGGATATCTCGCTCTACATCAATTCGCCCGGCGGCGAGGTCTACTCCGGCCTGGCGATTCTGGACACCATGAACTTCATCAAGCCGCAGGTCTCCACCATCTGCGTGGGCATGGCTGCGTCCATGGCCGCCGTGCTGCTTTCGGCCGGCGCCAAGGGTAAGCGCTTCTGCCTGCCGCATTCCAAGGTTATGATTCACCAGCCCAGCGGCGGTGCCCAGGGCCAGCAGACCGAGATTGAGATCGTGGCCGAGGAGATCAAGAAGACTCGCCGCGAGCTCAACCAGATCCTGTCCGACGCCTCGGGCCAGCCCATCGAGAAGGTCCAGGCCGATACCGAGCGCGACAACTACCTGACCGCTGCCGAGGCCCTCGACTACGGCCTGATCGACCGTATCGTCACCTCGCGCGATCTCGCCGCGAAGGACGCCTAGGATGGCAGGTAACATGCAGGACAACTTTGACGAGAACGGCAATCCCATCCGCTGCTCCTTCTGCGGAAAAGAGCAAGGGCAGGTTCGTCGCCTTGTAAAGGGTCCGACCAACATCTTTATCTGTGACGAGTGCGTCGCCGCCTGCTCCGAGATCTTGGAGGAGTCGCTGGCTTCGGACTTTATGGACGCCGCCCGCAACGGTAATCTCCCGGGCTTCCTTAACGACCACGGCCAGGCTGCGTCCCAGCCCGCCGTTGACCCCGAGACGGAGGGTTTTGAGCTCGAGGACGACCGTCAGGTCATCACGCACGTGCCGACGCCGCACGAGATCTATGACGAGCTTTCGGCCTATGTTATGGGCCAGGAGGACGCCAAGCGCGCCATGTCGGTTGCCGTGTACAACCACTACCGTCGCGTGATCGAGGGCGGTGCCGCGGTGTCCGCCTTTGACGACGCCTTGGATTCGCAGCTCGGTGATGACATGGACGAGGTGGAGCTCGCCAAGTCCAACATCTTGCTGCTCGGCCCCACCGGTACCGGTAAGACGCTGCTGGCCCAGACGCTCGCACGCATCCTCGAGGTGCCGTTTGCCATCGCTGACGCCACCGCGCTTACCGAGGCCGGCTACGTGGGCGAGGACGTGGAGAACATCCTGCTCAAGCTCATCAATGCTGCCGATGGTGACATTGAACGCGCGCAGGTGGGCATCATCTACGTGGACGAGATCGACA
>CALBOJ010000107.1 GCA_937896835.1 uncultured Collinsella sp. | reverse complement strand
GGCGCAGCGTTTCGAGTTGAGCGCGCGTGGCGTCGACGGTTTGCTGCGCTGCGGCAACGCCGGCGTCGCGCTCGGCCTGCACCTTGTCGCGGATGCGCTTGGAATCCTCGAGGCGTCGAACGAGGCGGTTGCCGGTCTCGCGAGAGCTCGCCTCGCGGGCCTCCACGGCGTCGAGCGCGGCCTTCAGGCGGAGCTCAGTCGCGTCATCCTCTGTCTTCATTTGTTCGAGCTGACCCTTGAGCTCTGTCGCTTTGGAGGCGTGGGCATCACGGTCAATCTCGGCGGCCGCTGCAGTCTTTTGGGCCGTGGCAATCGCCTGGCGCTGGTCGGCGACGATCTGGTCGTAGCGGTCTGCGATATCCTGGCGCGTCTCGAGTTCCTCGGCCTGATCGGCAATGCGCTGCTCAAGTTCGGCCAGGTGGGCGCGGGCATCGGCAAGTGCCTTTTTCGCGGCGTTCATCTCGCGCATGGCCGAGGCGCCCTGGGCGATAAAGGTGCCCACGGCGTTCGCAGTGTTCGAGACGGCGGTCCCCAGATCGCGGCTCGCGGCGGGGGAGTGCGGGGCGGTCGGGCGAGCGGTGTCGACAGCGTCCGAATCGGCAGCCTGCGGCGCGGCGATGTTGCCGGTACCGCCCTCGACCACAGAAAAGCCTGCTGCGTGCGGATCGACCGCGTCGGCGCCAATTGTGGGGTGCTCGAGCTGCAGGAACGAGGGCATGGTGCTGCCTTGATCGGCAACGGGGGTCTCGCCGGGCACAAAGGTCGAGGCGGCCTCGGCGGCCTCCTCTTCCTCGGCATCCACGTCGGCGTCGGCCACGGCGTCTTTCATCGCTTTGACGGCATCCATCATGGAGTCCATGACGGCGTCGAGCTCTTCTTCCGAAGAAACCTCGATAGGGCCCGCAGCTTGCGGAGCAGCATCCTGTATGGGGTGGTCGTCCTGAGCGGGCGCATCGTCGTTTTGCTCGCCTGCATCTTCGGCGCCGGGGGTTTCCGCCGTAGCGCTTTCGTCTAAGATGGGGTCGTCGAGGCCAATATCATCGCAGGTCACAGCGTCAGCATCTGCAGTGACGTCTGCGGAATTATCAATATGCTGTTGAGTCTGGGGGTCCAGCTCGTCTGTCATAGGCATGTGCTCCTCATCGTTGTTTGTCACCCTATGATAAAGTCTCGCGCCGACATCCCGCGCGCTGCAGCAAAGTTTCAAAACGTGTTCGATGGCTCGCGTCGATAGCAAAAACTCGGCCACTTTATCCAGTTTGTACTTGACATTCCCTTCGCCGAAAGACGTTACGCCGTTCGCCTGCCATGGGCTTTATTTTTCGCTTGAACCCGCTAAAGTTGCATTTCAGCTTTTGGCGCGTGAAGTTGGATGCGCGCAGTCGACGGGCAGGCCCGTCGCGATTTGAAAGGACTTTGTATGGGACTTTTCACTGGTAAGACCGTGATCGTTACCGGCGGCGGCAAGGCCACGCTTAAGGACGGCTCCGCTGGTTCCATCGGCTACGGCATCGATATCGCTTTTGCCAAGGAGGGCGCAAACCTCGTCATCACCGGCCGCAACGTCGCCAAGCTCGAGGCCGCCAAGGAATCCCTCGAGGCCGAGTACGGTGTCAAGGTTCTGCCTGTTCAGGCCGATGTTTCTGCTGGTCAGGACAACGAGGCTGTCGTCCAGAACGTCATCGACAAGGCCATTGAGGAGTTCGGTCGCATCGACGCCGTCGTCAACAACGCTCAGGCCAGCGCCTCGGGCGTGACCATTGCCGATCACACCATGGATCAGTTTAACCTGGCCATTTACTCTGGCCTGTATGCCACCTACCTGTACATGCAGAAGGCCTATCCGCACCTGAAGGAGACCAAGGGCTCCGTGGTCAACTTTGCTTCGGGCGCCGGCCTGTTTGGCAACTACGGCCAGTGCAGCTATGCCGCCGCCAAGGAAGGCATCCGTGGTCTGACTCGCGTTGCCGCCAACGAGTGGGGCAAGGACGGCATCAACGTCAATATCGTTTGCCCGCTTGCTTGGACCGCCGCGCTCGAGAACTTCCAGGATGCCTATCCCGAGGCGTTCAAGGCCAACGTCCACATGCCGCCGGCAGGCCACTACGGCGACGTCGAGAAGGAAATCGGCCGCGTTGTCGTTCAGCTCTGCGGTCCCGACTTTAAGTATATGAACGGCGAGACCGTCACCCTCGAGGGTGGCATGGGCCAGCGGCCGTAGGAGTTACGGCGTTTTGCCAAACGCCGTAACGGGCCGACGCTGCGCGGCCGCCAGGGCGACAACTTGTCATTCAAAGAGGGCGGCATGACCAGAAGGTCTATGCCGCCCTCTTTTTATGCCAATTTGTTCGCCCTGGCGACCGCTCGCTGGCATTGCCAGAGCATCGGCGTTGCCTTGGCTGTTGGAAATGATCCCAATGACTATGACCCCTTTGCACCAGTTTCTGTCGAGTCGGTGCTTCTTGCGGGTTGCCCGTATAATGGTTTGCGTATGAACCGCAACCAAGGAGTTCCAGTTTATGGACCAGAACCTTTTTAAATTCGACCTGATCGCCGAGGACCCGACGACGCACGCGCGTGCCGGCGTGCTGCACACCCCGCACGGCGACATCGAGACGCCGATTTTTATGCCCGTGGGCACCAAGGCAAACGTCAAGGGCATTCCTACCGAGACTGTCAAGAAGCTCGGCGCCCAGATCGTGCTCGCCAATACCTATCATCTGTCCATGCGTCCCGGCGAGGATACCATCGCCGAGCTGGGCGGCCTGCACAAGTTCATGAACTGGCACGGCCCCATCCTCACCGACTCGGGCGGTTTCCAGGTCTTCAGCCACAACGATGCCGTCAAGCTCACCGATGAGGGCGTGCGCTTTATCGTCAACGATTACGACGGCCGCCACGTGTTTTGGACGCCCGAGGACAACATGGAAATCGCCATGAAACTCGGCTCCGATATCTGCATGCAGCTCGACCAGTGCCCGGGCTATCCCGCCACGCGCGCCTACGTTGAGCGCGCCGTTGAGCTGTCGAGCATGTGGGCCGAGCGCTGCTATAAGGCGCATACCCGCGATGACCAGGCGCTCTTTGGCATCGTTCAGGGCGGCATGCACCTGGATCTGCGCCTGCGTTCGCTGCGCCATCTGGAGGAGTGCGGCGACTTCCCGGGCTATGGTATCGGTGGCTATTCGGTGGGCGAGGATCACGAGACCATGTTCGAGACCCTGGCGCCGCTCGTGAGCGAGTACATGCCCAAGCATAAGCCGCGCTACCTGATGGGTGTCGGCAACCCCACCACGCTCGTACGCGGCGTGGGCGTGGGCATCGACATGTTCGACTGTGTGCTGCCGACGCGCACCGGTCGCATGGGTACGGCGTTCTCCAGTGAAGGTCGCCTTAACTTCCGTAACGCGCGCTTTGCGCACGACGACGGCCCCATCGACCCCACCTGCACCTGCCCGGTGTGCACGGGCGGCTACAGCCGCGCGCTCATTCGCCACATGGTCACGCAGAAGGAGATGCTCGGCGGCATTTTGCTTTCGATGCACAATATCTACTACCTGCTCAACCTTATGCAGCGTGCCCGCCAGGCCATTATCGAGGGCCGCTACGGCGCATTCGTGAGCGATTGGATGAATAGTCCTGCCGCGGTGGATTACTAAGGGCGACAGACACGCTTGCAGAGCGTGGGCAACGGCAATGGTCGAGCGCCAGCCGGTCGTCACATTCGCTGACACCGGCTGCGCGACCGCTGGCCGATAGCTTGTAAGTGCTTGATGCATCGTGGGTACCATACCGAATAGTTGATGTTCGGGCGGGTGTTTGACGCATGGCGTCGACCCCGCCCGTTTTTCTTTTTCTCGATAGGAGTACCCATGATTAAGAATGAGAACGTCGAGGGCGAGCCTGCCTACGACGAGACGTACCGCCGCGGCCCCGTGGTCATGCGCGGCCCCATGATTCCTAAGGACAACACCTACGCCAACCTGCTGGCGCCCGAGGAGTCGACTGACTGGCTGCACGCCGACCCCTGGCGCGTGCTGCGAATTCAGGCAGAGTTTGTCGATGGCTTTGGCGCACTTGCCGAGCTTGGACCTGCGGTGACTATCTTCGGTAGCGCCCGCACGCCCAAGACCGATCCGCTCTACAAGGCGGCGCGCACCGTCGGGCGCAAGATCGCGCAACGTGGCGTGGCGGTCATCACCGGTGGCGGCCCTGGCATCATGGAAGCGGCCAACAGGGGAGCGGCGAGTGTCAACGGCAAGTCAGTTGGCCTAGGCATTGAATTGCCGCACGAGCACGGGCTCAACAAATACGTGAACCTCGGCATGGACTTCCGCTACTTCTTTGTGCGCAAAACCATGTTCGTTAAGTACAGCTCGGGCGCCATCGTATTTCCCGGCGGCTTTGGCACGCTCGACGAGATGTTCGAGGTTCTCACGCTGGTGCAAACGCACAAGGTCAAGCGCATGCCGCTCGTGTTGGTGGGCAGCGAGTACTGGCAGGGCCTGTTCGACTGGCTCAACGGTCCGGTGATGGACGCCGGCATGATCAGTCCGCTCGATCCGGATCTGGTACACATTACCGACGACCTCAACGAGGCCGTTGACATTGCGCTCAGCGGGCTGATGTAGATCAATCGTGCCCACGCGACATGAATACGCATGGCAATCTGATGTTATCTAACATCAGATTGCCATTTATATTGGGTATACTGGTGTAAAAGACGAGGGCGAGGAGGTCGCAAATGTCTACAGCAACAGTTAAGCCTACGACGGTTCGAATCGAAGAGGGGCTCAAGGAGCAGGCGACTGAGTTCTTGGATTCGGTCGGCCTCAGCCTCAATTCCTATCTCAATCTTGCCGTTCGGCAGCTAGTAAATCAGCGAAAGATTCCTTTTGAGATTGTAGGAAGGGCGGAGGTGCCCAACGAGGTGACGAGGCGCGCCATGGTGATCGCCGAGGCTCATGAGCTGGGGATTTTGCCGGACGATAGCCTGTCATTCAATAACGCTGATGAGCTTATGTCATTCCTCGATGAGGAATAGCGATGTTCGAGATTAAAGTCGAGGCTCAATTTAAGGTGGACTACAAACGAACGATGCGCATGCATCCGCAGCTAAAAAGTGAGTTTAAAGCGGCGGTTGCAGAGCTTGTGGCTCATGGGTCACTTCCGGCGGAGTATGGCGCCCACGAGCTCTCAAACCCGGGCGGAAACTACAACGGCCACATCGATTTCCACCTATCCGATGGCTTGGTCGATGTGGTCGTTCTTTATCTTCCCCATAAGACTAACCCAGTGATTAGGCTGGTGAGAATGGGCACTCATCAGGAACTGTTTCAGGGCCCGCTGGGCTGATCGCCGATTTCTAAGTTGCGGTGGAATAGGGATTGATTTGCGGCTGATAAGCCAAAAACAGTCCCTATTCCACCGCAAGTGGTAAAGGTGCCTCTAGTGGATGGGCTGGTAGCGGGGGCAGTAGCTGATGGCGATGGCGTCCACGCCTACGTGGGTGGCGATGGTGCAGCCGATGGGGCCAGTGCCGGCGTCCACGTAGTCCTGGCCTGCTAGCGCTTGGTTGACGAGCTCTTGCTCCTCGGCGGCGCCGGTCGTGAGCACGCGCACGCTTGAGCCCGGGTGCTCGTCCAAAAACGCGAGGCAATCTGCCATGGTGTTGGCGACGATGCGCTTGGCGCCGCGGCCCTTTTTGATTGCCTTGATCTCGCCCGATTTCCACTCCGGCGAAACGGCCAGGCGAATGTTGAGCATCTGCGTCAGCTGGCCGGCGAGCTTGGGGGCGCGGCCGTTTTTGACCAGGTTCTCGAGCGTGCGGGGAATCAGCAGCAGGTGGGCGTCGGGCAGCGTCGCGCGGATCTGCGCCTCGGTCTCGTCCAAGCTGCGGCCGTCCTCGCGCATGGCAAGTGCGTACTCCACCAGCAGGCCCTCGGCGCCCGAGCCGGTGCGCGAATCGATGCAGCGCACGTCGAGCTCGTGGGTCTCGGCGACCAGGCATGCGTTGGAATAGCAGGCGGACCACTCGCTGCACAGCGAGATAAAGATCGCGCTGTCGTGGCCATCGGCGCGTACGCGGTCAAACAGCGCCTTGAACTCGCCGGCGCTCGGCTGCGAGGTGTGCGGCAGCTGCTCGGAGCCAGCCATGCGGGCGACGTATTCCTCGGCGGTAATCTGCACCTGGTCGAGCAGGTCCTCGCCCTCGATAATCACATGCAGCGGAATCACGTAAATGCCGAGCTCTTGGGCACGGGCGGGGGAGATGTCCGACGTGGAGTCGGTTATGATGGCAAAAGACATAATTGCACCTTTCGTTGGGGCGCGGCAGCGCCGCCTTCTGAAAGCAAAGTGCGACAAGTATAGTGGAGTTGCTCTACATTGCTAGGTTCAATTGTTGAATAGTCAACAGTTTGAAGTGTCGGTGTGGAAATCATCAACTGGGGAAGAGGAATGCCGATGGAGGCGTTGGAGATAGGCAGACGGCCGGTCGTGCTGTTCGATTTTGACGGCACGGTGGCCGATACGGGTCGGGCAGTGATGACCTCGACGCGCAAGACGCTGGCTGCGCGCGGGTTTTCGGAGACGCAGATGGGTGATCTGCGCCGCATGATCGGGCCGCCCCTGTGGAAGAGCTTTCACGACTTTTACGGCTTTTCCCGCGAGGAGTCGCTTGTGGTGGCCGATGAGTACCGCGCCTTTTTTGATGAACTGGGACCGGAGGAGTATCCCGTGTTCAATGGGGTCCCCGAGCTGCTGGATGGGTTGGTCGCCCAAGGCAAACGTATGGCCGTGGCGACGTCGCGCATGGAGGCCAAGTGCATCGACATGGTGCATGAGCTCGGGCTCTCTCAGTTTGAGGCGGTGATTGGCATGAATCCGCCGCAGGGACGCGAGACCAAGGCCGATTCGGTCCGCGATGCCCTGGCGGCGCTCGGCGCGACGGCCGACGATGCCGTGATGATCGGCGATCGCTTTAACGATGTGGAGGGCGCGCATGCAATGGGCGTGCCGTGCATCGGCATCTATTCGGGCGCGGCGGCGCCGGGCGAGCACGAGGCGGCGGGTGCCGATGCGGTGGTGCACTCGGTGGCCGAGCTTGCTAAACTTTTCGCTATCTAATGACGTAATGTGAGGGGCGAGCGCGCTCGCCGCTCATTGGTAAGGAGGTCGTCCATGAATCAGGTGGAGCAGAGCGTCGCCGAGTATGTCGACGAGGTCTGGGAAGATGTCGTCGCCGATATCGAGCAGCTGGTGAGCTATCCGTCCGTGGCAGTTTCTGCCGATGCAGAGCCCGGCGCGCCGTTTGGCCGCCCGGTCCGTGACGCGCTCGACTGTGCGCTCGGCATCGCGCAGAAGCTCGGCTATCAGACGAGCGACGACGAGGGCTATGTGGGCATTGCCGATATTCCTGGCCGCGGCGACAAGCAGCTCGCGCCCATCTGCCACGTGGACGTGGTGCCCGCCGGCCCGGGCTGGAACACCGACCCGTTTGCGATGGAGCGTCGCGAGGGCTGGCTGCTCGGCCGCGGCGTTATCGACGACAAGGGTCCGGCGGTGCTGTCGCTCTACGCCGGCGCCTATCTGCTCAAGCACGGCATTGTTCCGCGCTACACCTTCCGCGCACTGCTGGGCTGCGATGAGGAAGTGGGCATGTCCGACGTTCACCATTATCTGGAGAACCACGCGAACCCCGACTTTCTGTTTACGCCCGATGCCGAGTTCCCGGTCTGTAATGCCGAGAAGGGCCAGTTTGGGGCGACATTTGTGAGCTCCAAGATCGACGGCGGGCGCATTGTGTCCTGGAGCGGTGCCGAGGCGAGCAACGCCATTCCGTCGCAGTCTATCTGCGAGCTTGCGATTGCCGCCGATGAGCTGCCGGCGCCGGTCGAGAACGGCGACCGCCTGGAGATCACGGCGCTCGATAACGGGCATGCGCAGATTTTCGCCCACGGCATTGGCGGTCATGCCTCGATGCCAGAGGGAACGATCAACGCCGTCGGGCTGATCGTGGCGTATCTGCGCGAGGCCGAGGACGCGTTTGGTGCACGCGACGAGCGCCTGCTGACGCCTGCCGAGCACGAGTTCGTCAAGTTCCTGGCCTTTGTGCATGCGGACGCCTATGGTCGCGGCCTGGGTATCGATGCGACGAGTCCGGCGTTTGGCCCGCTTACCTGCAACGCTGGCGTCATCCGCGTGGCGGATGGCCATATTGAGCAGGTCATCGACGTGCGCTTCCCCGACAGCACGAGTGCCGATACCATCCGCGAGCAGCTCGATCCGCTCGTGGGCCGTTTTGGCGTGACGTGCCGTGTGGGTCGTGCGAAGGTGCCGTTCTCGGTCTCTGCCGACGATCCGGCCGTGAAGGCGCTTATTGATACCTATAACGAGTTTACGGGCAAGCATGCTGAGCCCTTTGCCATGGGCGGCGGCACGTACGCGCGCAACTTTGCCCGCGCCGTCTCGTTTGGCCCCGAGGAGACCGGCCTGGAGCTGCCCGCGTGGGGCGGCCAGATGCACGGTCCCAACGAGTGCGCCAACGAGGAACAGCTCAAGCAGGCGCTCAAGATTTATATCGTGGCGATCTTACGTTTGAACGAGCTTGAGCTTTAAGGCTGCGGCGATTACCAACTTAGCACCCCTTTCGTCCGGGCTTTTTAAGTTGCGGTGGAATAGTTCCTAGAATGGGCCATTTGATGGCCAAGCAGGAACTATTTCACCGCAACTTTGTTTTTATTGGTGTAAAAGGCGGGTCATGCTTGGTGGCGGGTTTGTTATTCGTTTGTAAAGCCGAGCCGCGCTTGCGGTAAGGGTCTATCAGATGCCCGTAATAAAGCGCAGCTGACGCGGGCGCTGCCCGATCGAGACCGTATCTTTCCAAACAGCAAAGCGGGCAGGGTGCCCGCGAGTCGCTTGTATGAAAGGAAGATCATGCTCGATCAGGCTTATTCTCGTCGTCAGTTCCTCGGCCTCGCTGGTGGTCTTGCCAGCATCGTCGGCCTCGGTCTCGTTGGTTGCGGCGGCTCCAACGCCGCCAACACCGCTGCTGAGGGCAGCGCCGCTGCTGCCGAGTCCGTCTCGGGCGAGGTAACCTACGACGGCGCCTCCTCGTTCCAGGCTCTCGTCGAGGCTGCTGCCGAGAAGTTTATGGATGCCAACCCCGACGTCTCCGTCTCCGGTTCGGGCAACGGTTCGGGCAAGGGCCTGACCGCTGTCGCCGCCGGCACCGTCACCATCGGTAATTCCGATGTCTTCGCCGAGACCAAGCTCGAGGCCGATCAGGTCAAGAACCTCGTCGATCACGAGGTCGCCGTCGTGGGCATGGGCCCCGTCGTCTCCAAGAACGTGACAGTCGACGACCTGACCCTCGAGCAGCTCAAGGGCATCTTCTCCGGCCAGATCACCAACTGGAAGGAGGTCGGCGGCGACGACGCCAAGATCGTCGTTCTCAACCGCAAGGCCGGCTCCGGCACCCGCGCCACCTTCGAGGCCGCCGTCTTTGGCGACGAGGCCGTCGACTTTAAGGGCGACGCCGAGCTCGACAAGTCCGGCGATGTCCAGACTCAGATGGGCAGCACCGACAACGCCATCTCCTACCTTGACTTCTCGCACTTCGATGACTCCAAGTTCAACGCCATCATGGTCGAGGGCGTCGAGCCCAAGAGCACAAACGTCACCGACGACTCCTTCAAGATCTGGGCGACCGAGCACATGTACTGTGCTAAGGACGCCGACGAGGCCACCAAGGCCTTCCTGGAGTTCATGCTTTCCGACGACGTCCAGGGCAAGCTCGTCGAGGAGCAGGGCTTTATTCCCGTTTCTGCCATGAAGGTCGTCAAGGACGCCAGTGGCAAGGTCTCCGCTAAATAAGTAATCGCCCCCGGAAAGGTTTGCAATGGCAAAACAGCTGCCAAAGCGCGAGCTTGAGAACGTGGGCCTGGGCGTCACGGGTGCGTGCGTAGCGCTCGTGACGCTTGTCGTTGCCGCGCTCATCTTTATGGTCGCCCAAAAGGGCCTCTCGGCTTTTTTCAAGGACGGCGTCTCGATCATCGAGTTTTTTATCGGTACCAAGTGGGACCTGGCCAACACGGCCGAAAACGGCCTGCCCTACACTGGCGCCCTGCCCCTGATCGTCACCTCGTTTGCGGTCATGGTGCTCTCCACGCTCATCGCACTGCCCATCGCCATCGGCTCTGCCATCTTTGCGGTCGAGATTCAGCCTAAGTTTGGCTCCAAGGTTTTTCAGCCGCTCATTGAGCTTTTGACCGGTATTCCCTCGGTCGTCTTTGGCCTGATCGGTTTTCACGTGGTCGTCGGCCTTATGAAGAGCGTTTTCCATGTGAGCACGGGTCTGGGCATCTTGCCCGGCGCCATCGTGCTGGCCGTCATGATCCTGCCGACCATGACCACGCTTTCGGTCGATGGCCTGCGTGCCGTGCCCGACAGCTACCGTCAGGGTTCGCTCGCGCTGGGCTACACCCGCTGGCAGACCATCTGGCACGTGGTGCTCAAGAGCGCCATGCCCTCGCTCATGACCGCGGTCATCCTTGGCATGACCCGCGCCTTTGGCGAGACGCTCGCCGTGCGCATGGTTATCGGCGGTATCGAGGCCATGCCGACGTCGCTGCTGTCGCCGGCCTCCACCATCACCACCACGCTCACCACGTCCATGGCGGTCTATGCCGAGGGCTCGGCCCAGGACGACGTCCTGTGGGCGCTCGGTCTTCTGCTGATGGGCATGAGCCTCATCTTCATCCTGATCATCCATCTCATTGGCCGCAAGGGGGCGAAGGCTCGTGGCTAGCACGCGCATCCATATCGACGAGGCGAGACTCGGGCGTGTCCAAAGGCAGGACCGCATCGCCACGGGCGTGCTGACGGCGATCGTCGCCATCGTCATGCTCATCGTCGTCTCCATGGTGGCCTACATCCTGTTCGAGGGTATCTCGACGCTGTTCCAGCCGGGCTTTCTCACGCAGCCCGCACGCGCCAACGGAACGCAGGGCGGCGTGCTCTACCAGCTGTTCGACTCGTTCTATCTGCTGCTGATCACCCTGATCATCTCGGTGCCCATCAGCCTGGGCGGCGCGGTCTTTTTGGTTGAGTACGCGCCCGATGGGCCTATTCGCGACATCGCCTCGACCGCCATCGAGACGCTGTCCTCGCTGCCCTCCATTGTCGTAGGCATGTTCGGCTTTCTGGTGTTCTCGGTGCAGCTGGGCTGGAAGTACTCCATCATCTCCGGCGCCGTCGCGCTCACCATGTTCAACATCCCCATCCTGGTGCGCGTGATTCAGCAGGCGCTCGAGGACGTGCCGCAGGCCCAGCGCGATGCGTGCCTGGCCATGGGCCTCACTCGCTGGGAGGCCACACTGCACATCCTGATTCCCGAGGCCATGCCCGCCATCGTGACCGGCATCGTGCTTTCGGCCGGCCGCGTGTTTGGCGAGGCCGCGGCGCTGCTCTTTACCTCGGGCATGAGCTCGCCGGTTCGCCTGAACTTCTTGAGCTTTAACCTGTCGAGCCCCACCTGCGCCTGGAACGTGTTCCGTCCCGGCGAGTCGCTGGCCGTGCGCATCTACAAGATCTATGGCGAGGGCAGCCCCGAGGCCCAGCAGATCGTCTGGGGCACCGCGGCACTGCTGATGATTTGCGTGCTGCTGTTTAACGTAGTCGCCCGTATCGTGGGCAAGCAACTGGCAAGGAGGATGACGGCCGAATGAGCGAGATGAATGCGACGCCCGCAACCGAGGCGGCATCGTCCGACACCCAGGACTTTTTGTCGAGCGTGGGGGAGAGCGAGAAACGTGTTCGCGTGAGCGGCAAGGCCGTGAGCGACGAGGTCGTGGTCTCCACCAAGGACGTCAACGTGTACTATGGCGACCACCATGCGCTGCACGACACGTCGCTCGACTTCCACAAGGGTGAGATCACGGCGCTCATTGGGCCTTCGGGCTGCGGCAAGTCGACCTTCTTGCGCAGCCTCAACCTGATGAATCGCGAGATTCGCGGCTGCCGCGTGGAGGGCGAGATCAGCTACCGCGGACGCAACGTGAACACCAAGACCGAGAATACCTACGAGCTGCGCCGGTCCATTGGCATGGTGTTTCAGCAGCCCAATCCGTTTCGCAAGTCCATTCGCGACAACATCACGTTTGCGCCCAAGCGCCACGGCATCACCGACCGCGACGAGCTCGATCGCATGGTCGAGGAAAGCCTGCGCGGTGCGGCCCTGTGGGACGAGGTCAAGGACAAGCTCGACAAGAGCGCCTACGCGCTTTCGGGCGGTCAGCAGCAGCGTTTGTGCATCGCGCGCACGCTGGCACTCAACCCCGACGTAATCCTGTTTGACGAGCCCTGCTCGGCGCTCGACCCCATCTCGACGCTGGCGATCGAGGACCTCATGTCGTCGATCGTGGCCGACCGCGCCATCGTCATCGTGACGCACAACATGGAGCAGGCGTCGCGCGTGTCCAACCGCACGGCGTTTTTCTACATGGGCGATATGGTCGAGTACGACGAGACCGACGAGATTTTCCAACGGCCCAAGGATAAGCGGCTGAATGATTACCTCACCGGCATGTTCTCCTAGTCCGGGACATGCTTGAGGCCCGCGGCGGCCACGGTTGCCGCGGGGCTGATTGGAGAGGCGGGTCATCTCTTGCGGGAGATGGCCCGCCTTTTTGCGTCGCGTGCTGGTGCGCTTGCCCAAAACCACCACGAAGGCGCCCGTCCCCTTTGTGGTGGTTTTCGCTATCATGGAGAACGTTGAATTTCTACGAAGGAGCAGGGCATATGGCGATTCTTTTGGGATGCGATTCCGTCAGCCTAGAGTTTCCCACCAAGCATATTTTCGATAGCGTGACGCTCGGCGTGGGCGAGGGCGACCGCATTGGTATTGTCGGTAAAAACGGCGACGGCAAGTCGACGCTGCTGAGCGTGCTCGCCGGCACGCTGGAGCCCGATGACGGACGCGTGACGCACCGCCGCGGCATCACGATCGGTCTACTCGGCCAAAAGGACCAGCTTGTCGATACCGATACCGTGCATCATGCTGTCGTCGGTGACACGCCTGAGTACGAGTGGGCCTCGAGCCCGCGTACACGTCAGATCCTCGCTGGCCTTATTAGCGATGTGCCCTGGGAGGGCATGGTGGGCGAGCTTTCGGGCGGCCAGCGCCGTCGTGTGGACCTCGCGCGCCTGCTGATCGGTGACTACGACGTGCTCATGCTCGACGAGCCCACCAACCACCTGGACATGCGTACCATCAACTGGCTTGCACGCCATCTTAAGGCTCGCTGGCAGCGCGGCCAGGGCGCCATGCTCGTGGTCACGCACGATCGCTGGTTCTTGGACGAGGTCTGCACTAGCATGTGGGAGGTCCACGACGGCCAGGTCGACCCCTTCGAGGGCGGTTACTCCGCATATATCCTTCAGCGCGTGGAGCGCGACCGCATGGCCGCGGTTACCGAGGAGCGCCGTCGCAACATGGCGCGCAAGGAGCTTGCATGGCTGAGCCGTGGCGCCCAGGCCCGTTCCACTAAGCCCAAGTTTCGCGTGGAAGCCGCCCGCGAGCTGATCGCCGACGTGCCGCCCGTGCGCGACGAGCTGGAGCTCAAGCGCCTCGCCGTGAGTCGCCTGGGCAAACAGGTCATCGACGTGATCGACGTGGACGCCGGCTATGCCGATACCGACGGCGCGCCCAAGCAGGTGCTCTCCGATGTGACCTGGCTTATCGGCGCGGGCGACCGCTATGGTCTGCTGGGTGAGAACGGCGCCGGCAAGTCGACCTTGCTCGACGTGATTCAGGGCAAGATCGCGCCCCTGCGCGGCCGCGTGAAGATCGGCCAGACGGTGCGCTTTGGCGTGCTGTCGCAGCAGCTCGAGGAGCTCGAGCCCTACATGGGTGACACGATCCGCGAGGTTCTGAGCAACTATAAGAAGTATTATGTCATCGACGGCAAGGAGACCTCGCCCGAGAAGCTCTGCGAGCGCCTGGGCTTTACGACGCAGCAGCTCTGGAGCCGCATCGGCGATCTTTCGGGCGGCCAGCGCCGTCGCCTGTCGCTGCTGCTGACGATCCTGGACGAGCCCAACGTGCTTATCCTGGACGAGCCCGGCAACGACTTGGATACCGACATGCTGGCGATTGTCGAGGACCTGCTCGACGGCTGGCCGGGCACGCTGATCCTGGTGACGCACGACCGCTTCTTGATGGAGCGCGTGACCGACCAGCAGTGGGCGCTGCTCGACGGCCACCTGACGCATATGCCCGGCGGCGTCGACCAGTACCTGCGCCTGTGCAACGCTACTGCCGAGGGCGAGCCCGTGGGCGCGCCGAGCGCCAAGACCGGCACGTTCGACACCGGCGCCGCAGCGGTTGCAGCCGAAAAGCCCAAGTCGAGCGGCCAGCCCAACGGACTTTCCAATGCCGAGCGCCAGAAGCTCCGCCGCGAGGTGAGCTCGCTCGAGCGCAAGATGGAGACGCAGCGCGCCCGCGTGGAGGAGGCCGAGGCCGCCATGGCCCAGGTCGATCCCACCAACTACACGGCGCTGGGCGAACAGCAGGCAAAGATCGACGAGGCCCATGCCGCCATGGACGAGCTGGAGATGGCGTGGCTCGAGGCGAGCGAAAAGCTCGAGGGCGAGGAGTAGGCGAGGATGATCAAGGCCGCGTTTTTCGATATCGACGGCACGTTGCTGAGCTTTAAGACCCATCGGATTCCGGCGTCGGCGCAGCAGGTGCTCGACAGCTTTCATGAGCAGGGGATTGCGTGCGTGATCGCCACGGGTCGCCCGACCTATCAGATGCCCGATTGGCTGTTCGATCTTGGTTGGGATGCGTACATCACGCTTTCGGGTCAGCACTGTTTTGATGCCAAGGGCGTTTACCGCAGCTGCCCGATCGATTCGGACGACGTCGCGGCGATTGTGGACCAGGTGGCGCAGGGGCGCTATGACTCGCTGTGTATGCAGGGCGAGAACTCGTTTGTGAACCGCCTGTCCGAGCGCGTGGTGACGGCCGGCAGCAACGCGGGGATTGTCTACCACGAGGAACCGTTTGAGCATGCCTTCGATGCGCCGGTCTACCAGTTCTGCGCCTTTGTGGACCCTGCCGACGAACATATCGTGACCGACGCGGTGTCGCATTCTCTCACTACGCGCTGGTGTGATTTGTTCTGCGACATTATCCCTGCCAACGGCGGTAAGGACCTGGGTGTCGCGGCGACGCTGGAACGCCTGGGTGTCGACGCGAGCGAGGCGATTGCCTTTGGCGACGGCGAGAACGACCTGTCGATGTTCTCGGCCGTGGGCACAAGTGTGGCCATGGGCAACGCGCAGGAGACCGTGAAAGCTGCAGCGACCTATGTGACGACCGCCGTGGATGACGACGGCATCTACAACGCCGCCAAGCACTTTGGGCTGATGTAACTGCGGGCCGGCACCCGGCGCCTGGGGACACTCCTTGCGGGGCGTCCCCATTTTGTTTTCGTCCCGCACGTTTTGTGAAACACGGCTAACTTTTAGGCAAAGTAGTAAGACATGGGCAACTTTTGCGGTAAAGTAAATCAAGCAAAAGTATCCAAAGGCTAACTAGAAGCCATCGCGAAAGGCGGCCCATGGCCCTGCGTGAATCCGGAGAAGACTATCTCGAATCGATCTACGTTCTATCGGAACGTCAGGGCATCGTGCGCTCGATCGACGTTGCCGAATACTTGGGCGTAACCAAAGCAAGCGTCTCTAAAGCCATGGCGGCCTTGGAGAGCACCGGCTACGTGGAGATGGGCAAACGCGACGTGCATCTGACGGAACGCGGTCTTGAGGTTGCCCGTCAAATGTGGGAGCGCCACTGCTTTTTTGTAGGTCTGCTAGAGGACGCAGGCGTAACGCCCGAGGTCGCGTCGCAAGAGGGCTGCCACATGGAGCACTGCCTGAGCGAGGAGAGCTTCGAGAAGCTAAGATCGATGCTGAGACGGGAAGATGTAGCGGGTCCAACAACAGAAGCCTAACTGACCCACAGTAGCGCGGAGTTCACGCAAAGCGCGAACCAGCGACCGGGACCAGCGGCCCTTTCGGCCAAGTCCATTTCAGCAAAGGAACCCCGCCAGCAAGCGATGCCCAAGAACCGCCAGCTGTGTCAATGCAGGCCGGGGCCGGGCTTGGTTTTGAAAACACTCCGCAGCGCGAGGCCCGTCTTTCCGTTGCTCCGCAGGAGCAGGAAAGG
>CALBOJ010000106.1 GCA_937896835.1 uncultured Collinsella sp. | reverse complement strand
CGCAGCACCTGGCGCAGCTGCTTTAAGCTCGGATGGGGCGTGGCGCTGGTGTTTGGCCTGCTCAACCTTATGCCCATCCTCGTCGACGTATTTATTTAGGAGGCGGCATCCATGGATCATAAAATGTCGCGCTCGCCGTGGGTTATTCATTACGACGGTTCGAGCTGCAACGGATGCGATATCGAGGTGCTGGCCTCGCTCACGCCGCTGTTCGATGCGGAGCGCTTTGGCGTGGTCAATACCGGCAACCCCAAGCATGCGGACATCTTTTTGGTGACGGGCTCGGTCAACGCTCAGAACTTGTCTGTCGTGCGCCAGATTTACAACCAGATGCTCGAGCCCAAGTGCGTGGTGGCCTGCGGCATCTGCGCGTGTTCGGGCGGCGTGTTCCGCGATGCGTACAACGTGATCGGCGGCGTGGACCGCGCGATTCCCGTGGACGTGTACGCGCCCGGGTGCGCCATTCGCCCCGAGACCGTGATCGACGCCATCGTGGAGGCGTGCGGCATCCTGGACCAGAAGGAGGCCGTGATGCGCGCCGGCGGCGATCCGCTTACCGTGGGCGGTGCCGCTACCTGGGACGGTGGCGTTGAGCTGGGCGAGGACGGGTTTGTGGCCGCGGGGGCCGGGGCTGACGGTGCCGGTGACGCGCCCACCGCGCCCGTCGCTGGCGACGTACCTGCTGAGACGCCCGCCGCTGCAGAGGAGGTCGAGTAATGCAAAAGGCTATCTATACCACCATCGGGATCGACGAGCTCCTGTCGCATGTCCAGGCGCTCAAGGGCGCCGGTGCCCGCTTTGTGCAGATGCACGCCGAGCGCTGTGTGGACGACGGTTCGTATCGCCTGGTCTATACGTTCATCAACGTTCGTGCTGTTCAGGAGCATATTGCGCAGGACGGCAGCTATGCGATCGAGAACCTGGTGGTTGAGGGCATCGACCAGTACCAGGAGATTCCGTCCATCAGCTCGTATTACCCCGCGGTATTCCCGTTTGAAAATGAGGCCCACGACCTGTTTGGTCTTGCCATCACCGACATGCAGATTGACTTTAAGGGCTTTTTCTACCAGGTTTCGACTGCCGAACCCATGAGCGTTATCACGCCCGAGGTGAAGGCCGCGCGCGAGAAGGCCATGAAGGTTCGCGCGGCTGCCGAGGCCAAGGCGCGCAAGGCCGCGGCCGAGAAGGCCGCCGCTGCCACGGCCACTGCGGGGGAGGCTGCCGCGGGCGCTGTCGTCGCTCAGCCCGCTGCGGCTGCCGGCTCCGATGCTCAGCACGATGAGGCTGCTGCGAAGGCCGCGCTTAAGGCTGCTGAGATGGAGGCAAAGCTCGCCGCCATGGATCCCGAGAAAGCGGCCAAGGTCCGCGCGGCGCTTGCCGCCAAGGCCGCCCGCGACAAGCAGAAAAAGGAGGCGTAAGGTCCATGGCTCATCGCTCCGTTATTCCGTTTGGCCCGCAGCACCCGGTGCTGCCCGAGCCGCTTCACCTGGACCTGGTGCTCGAGGACGACCGCGTTATCGAGGCAATTCCGCAGATTGGCTTTGTGCACCGCGGACTCGAGAAGCTCACCGAAAAGCGCGATATGCACCAGTTTGGCTACATCGCCGAGCGCATCTGCGGCATCTGCGCCGTGGGCCACAGCTACGGCTATGCCAGCGCCTGCGAACGCATGCTCAATATCGAGGTGCCCGGGCGCGTGCAGTATATCCGCACCATTTTGCACGAGCTCTCGCGTATTCATTCGCACCTGCTGTGGCTGGGCCTGCTCGCCGACGCCTTTGGTTTTGAGGCGCTGTTCTATCGTTCGTGGACGCTGCGCGAGCAGATTCTCAAGATCTTTGAGAGCACGTGCGGCGGTCGTGTGATCCTGTCGATTAACGAGATCGGCGGCCTTAAGCACGATATTGAGGATTCCGAGCTGGCGGGCATCGTCCAGACGCTCGATGCCATGCGCCCCGACTACGAGGCGCTCGTCCATACGTTTCTAGACGACGACAGCTGCGGCGAGCGCCTGCATGGCGTGGGCGTGATTAGCAAGAAAGACGCGCTGGAGCTTTCGATGGTCGGTCCGTTTGGGCGCGCCTCGGGCGTGGACTACGACGTGCGCATGTTTGGCGACGGTGCCTATGCGGACCTGGCTGCGTTTGAGCCGGTTGTCGCTACCGATGGCGACTGCTATGCCCGCTGCCAAGTGCGTTGCGCCGAGGTCACGCAGGCCATGGACATCATCAAGGAGCTTGTGGGCAAGATTCCGCACGACGGGATCGGCGGGCGCACCAAGCTTACGCCGGCCGACGGCGCACGCGGCGAGGTTGTGATTGAGCAACCGCGCGGCGAGGCGTATTACTATGTGCGCGGCAACGGCACCAAGAATCTGGACCGTTTTCGCGTGCG
>CALBOJ010000105.1 GCA_937896835.1 uncultured Collinsella sp. | reverse complement strand
GACATGCCGTCCTCCGATCTCCCGGGGCCGGCCGATCCGGCCCTCAGGGTATCGGGTTCCCACATTCATCCGTACATGTGCGGATGAATGTGGGAGGTGTTCGGATAAAGTCGATAATCAAGGTCGGGTTTCCCGCGATGCTGTCCGGCCGCGACAATAGCGGGGTTTCACCTGCTATAGTACTACTATACCTACCGTTCGGTAGATAGTTTTGAATAATTGCCACTCGCCTACTGATACGTACCGTTCACCGTATATAGTGGTCATGTTTGGACACGAATTGATGTTCCGTTGCCATCCTTAATAATGTTGGTAGTGCGGAAGTGATTTGCAATGGAGAAATGCAGCGTGAGCACAAGAAAAAAAATATTGGACGCAATGTACGATCTTGTGGCAGAAGTCGGTTATGACAAAGCGTCTATCGGAAAGATTTGCGACTTTGTCGGTATATCCAAGCCGTCGGTGTACTACTACTTTCCCTCTAAAGAGGAGATTTTCACTACGCTCTTGGACAGCATGTTTCCGACCATTGACTATCAGCGCGACTACTCGCTAATAGTCGATAGGGACGGGTTCAAGGCCGCGCTTATCGAGCTCGGCAATTCAGTTATAGGTGGCTATCGAAGCGATGAAAAACGCCGGCGCGTGCTGGCCGAGGTTAGCGTTCAAGCAAATCGAATTCCTGCAGTTCAGGAACGTCAAGCGACGGCGACCAAACGAACCATGGATGCGCTTAAAGACATCCTTCTTCATGGTGTAGAGATTGGCGCGTTTTCCGATAGTGCCGACGTGATGCTCTACGTACAAATTCTTTATACCGTTCTGGAGGGAGCGAGCAATACGGTCGCTCAAGGTGAGGATATTGATGAAAAAGCGGTTTGGGCGGGAATAGTCGAGCTTATGTTCAAATAGACCAGCCAAGCTGAAACGCATGTTGGCACACATGGTGCCTGCGGGCAACCTTTAAACGAAAACAGGGGCCGACTCCAGTCTGGCTTGGAGTCGACCCCTGTTGCGTGGCAATCTATGCCGATGCAATCGGCGCTTATTACTTTTCAGCAGCCTTACTGAGAAAGCCGGAAACGATAGCAAACGCAGCAATCATAAGGTTGCAGGCAATGCAGAAGATAAATACTCCCTGGAATGACCCTGCCATGCCGTAAACCTTCATCATGACCGGCATTCCAAAAGCACCGACGACATAGCCCGCTGAGCAAACGATCGAATAGATCCTTCCAAAATCGCGTGATCCAAAGAGCGAGAGGAGAAGCATCGGCATTGCGGTTCCAACAATGGCGAACATGGCATCGTTTACGCCAGCTGCAATGATTGAAACAGTCTCATTGCTTCCGCCAATGATGAGAAGCAGGAACGAAAAAATGCTGACACCTGTCCACGCGACCGTTGCTTTAATAGAGCCGAGCTTGTCACATGTTTTGCCTACGAAGGGATTTAGGAAGATGTCGGAGAACGAAGCTGCCGAGACCATTAAGCTTCCTACGATGGGATTGAAACCGACCTCGCTTGCATAGGTTGGAAACAACTGGTTCATGCAGCAGGTGAGCTGCGCCACGCAAAGCAGGAGGACACAGAGAATAAAAGACGGCGTTTTCGTGGCATCACGTAGTGCCATGCCCGAAAGGGTATCTTCCCGCTCATCGACGCTGTGTCTCTCATGGGTTTCAGAGGCGGTCTCTCCGTACGGAAGCATGTTGCGATCAGAGGGTTTAAGGCGAATGATAAATGCACTCGCAGGTAAAATCATAGCTGCAGAAACGGCCGCAAGTACGATGTATCCCGTACGCCAGCCTTGTTGCTCGATAACCAGCGTAATGACAGGGCTCAACAACAGCGTACAGAGAGAATTAACGCCCCAAGCAAGGCCGATGGCAAGACCGGACGATTTACTGAACCATTGGTCAATAACATCGGACATGCAGACGCCCGTTGTGAATGAAAAGCAGATGCCGATCACCGCAGCGGAGACGATGAACATCCAGACTTCGGTGTAGAACGCCATTGCGGCGCCGGCGGCAATAAGGACGAGTTCAACGCAAATATGCACCGGTTTGCCTATTACTTTTGGAATGAAACGGCTCAAAAGTGGAAGTCCAAGTGCAAGGCCAAGAAGAATCGCAGTGAAATAGAAAGAGAAAGAGGTGTACTCAAAGCCCAGGTCTTCACATACTGGAGCAACGAATGAGCCGGCAATAATGCTATATGTGCCAGTCGTCCCGGCGGACATTAAGCCGAGCGCAATAACGACAATCCAAGCAAATGCGCCGCTCTCGCGAGGACGGTCTTTTTCGTCTGGTACGGTGAGAGCCATGGTCACTCCATTTCTATCGGCATTACATCCTATATGCCTACCGATAGGTATATAAACCAGGGGACTCTTCGTCAAGCATTAAGCGGGGAAAGGGAGTTCTTAACGTGCCGAACGGTAATTGGGCCCTTGCAAAATCGGGGTCTAATACTTTTCCCGAGAAGTGAACGACCGTTTTTGGACCCCCGAAGCATCGACATTTTTAGACGTCAAGCCCGCAGGATTTGACTGGCAAAACCGCAGGAAATTGCATCTCGAAAGCGCCGATACTTCGGGGGCCCGTTTTCACTCGTTCACTTCTCGGGAAAAGTATTAGACCTCGATTTACAAGCCACTCAATGTGACAAAGGAACTGTCCCTTTGTCACATTATTCGGAGCGTAGGGCTTCTACGGGGTCTTTTTTGGATGCGCTGCGGGCAGGCAGCAGGCCGGCGACGACCGTCAGCAGCACCGAAATCGCAATAAGCACCAGCGCATCCTGCACGGGCAGGCTCATCAGGTTGGGGACCTGTTTGGCCGCAAGCGCCCAGGCATTGACCGGAAAACTCACGAGCACCACAACGACAATGGCAAAGACGCCGGCAATGAGGCCCTCGATAAAGGTCTCGGCATTGAATACGTTGGCCACGTTGCGCTTTGACGCGCCGATCGCGCGCAGGATGCCAATCTCCTTTTTGCGCTCCAGTACGCTGATGTAGGTGATGATGCCGATCATGATGGAGCTCACGACCAGGCTGATGCTCACGAATGCGATGAGCACCAAGCTGATGGTGTTCACGATGTCGGTCACCGAACCCATGATGATACCCATGTAGTCGGTGTACGAGATTGCCTGTTCATCGTGGCCGGCAGCTTTGACCTGCTTGTTGTACGCATCGATGTGATCGAGCACGCGCTCCTTGGCCTCAAAGTCGCGCGGGAAAATCTTAACCGAGATGGGGTCTGCCTCATCCGCATAGCCCAGCGTGGTCAGATTGTTATCGTAGGTGAGCTTCGACGCCTTGGCATAGCTCATCATGAGCGAACTCAGGTCCTCGGCGTCCATGTTGAAGTGGATAGCATGAGCAAAGGCACTCGCATCCACGTGCATGGCGCTCGCCAGGTTGGCAAAACTCGAAGACATCTGCGTCGCCATCTGGTCCATGAGCCCTGCCGCGCCCGCCTTGAGCTGGGACGATACCGTCGACGCTATCTGCTCGCTGATTGCCTTCATCACCTGATCCATAGCCTGCTGCAGATACGGAGCCAGTTGCTTTTGCACATAGTCGGTCATCGCCTGCCGCAGGCGCTCGGCCATGGCATCGCCGCCGAGCGCTTTGAGCTGGGCCAGGATTTGCTGAGCTGCCGTATCGTTCTCAAGATACGTCGAGAACGCGGCGGCAAGCTTTGACGCGTCCTTAAGATCATCGGGTGTCAGCTCCTTAAACTGATCAGACCGCAAAAAGCCCTCAAACAGCTGGTTGGCTAGTGTTCCCACCTGCTTCATTTGCTCGGGCGCAAGTTCCAGACCGTCAAAGATACCCGAGAAATCGGGGGCCGGCGCTTTGGCCATGATGTCACTAAAGTCGATGTCCTTACCAACGCCCGAAAGGTCAATGTTCAGCCCGGACAAATCGATACCAGAAAGGTCGACACCGCCCGCCGCGCCCGAGAGCGCAGATGCATCGAACGAGAACGCGCTCTTCAGCGCCGCCTCGTCCACACTGAACATACTGCCCAGATCCACGCCTTGCTTGGCCTCACCTTGCAACTCGTCAAAGGTTTTGCCCGTAAAGACATCCGTCTCGGGGTGGGCAAGCTGCTCCTGCACGATCTGCGAATCGGCGGCGCGCTTCATAAGCTGGCATGTCAGCGCATGCGTATAGGCAATGCCCGGGGATAATGCGCTCGCGTTGGCCGTCTCGTTGGGTCGCACCACGCCCACAATGCGCACGTCAATGCCGTCGGCAACCTTGGCCGCCATAAAGTCGGCATCGCCAGACATGTCAGTCCACATGCCGGTCTCTTCATTTTTGCGATAGGCATCTGCCGGCGACAGCACCTTAAACGTCGTGGACAGCGCATCGTCGTAGGTAAAGTCGGTGCCGCTCTTGGGCGTCTCGACCCTGCCGTCAGCCGTCATGGCGCTGTTAACCAGGCCGTTGAGCTCATCGATATCCAGCGCGCCGATGCTGTAGAGCGTGTAGTCGCCCACTGTGCCGCGGCTCGAAAGCACCATCACAGCCTCGTTGGCGGACGTAGGCCAATGGCCGGCAACGACATCGTACTGGCTATCGAGCAGACTCTGGTCGTCAATCATTTCGTTAAAGACCGAGGTCCCCATGGACTCCATGCTCACCGTTGCCGCCGAGCTCGCGCCTCCGCTCATGGCCTCGGTCATAGCGTTGGGGACAAGCCGGACGGGCTTCTCGTCGCCCTCGTTCAAACGATAGACAACCGGCGTCACACCGTAACCATACTGGATAGCGTTGACCTCTTTGTCGATACCGTTGCCGCCGTCGTCAAGCCATGTCTTAAAGCTCGTCATATCGTTAGATTTAACGCTTGCGAACATATCCTTTACGGCCGTGACCACGGGAATCGTATCGGTTCCCTTAGCCTTGCCGCCGGTGGCGCCGTCAGACGAGCCCTCGCCCTTGGACGCCTCCTCATCCGCAGTCCCATTCCCGCCCATCATGGATGACAGGTCATAATCTTGTTTGGAAATCGTAAGCGGGTAGCTCGAGAGCGTGTCCTCCTCGACCTTTTTGATGTAGCCGTTTACGCCGTTGGACAGCGCCAGAATCGCTGCGATGCCAATAATGCCAATCGAACCCGCAAAGGCAGTCATGGCCGTACGGCCCTTCTTGGTCATGAGGTTTCGGGCAGAAAGCCCCAGCGCCGTCACAAAGCTCATCGAGGTTTTGCGCGTGGGCTTGGCCTCGCGACGCGCGGCCTCGGTAGCATCAAAGGGATCTGAATCGTCGGTGATCTTGCCGTCCGCCAGGGTGACGATGCGTGTGGCGTACCTGTATGCCAACTCGGGATTGTGCGTGACCATGATGACCAAATGATCGCGCGCAACATCCTTGAGCAAATCCATGACCTGTACGGATGTCGTTGAGTCCAAGGCGCCGGTCGGCTCGTCAGCCAGCACAATCTCGGGATCGTTGATTAAGGCGCGGGCGATGGCGACGCGCTGCATCTGCCCGCCCGAAAGCTGGCTCGGGCGCTTGTCAACGTGCTCGCCCAGGCCAACTGCCTCGAGCGCCTTGCGCGCACGCTGGCGGCGCTCGGCACGCCCCACGCCCGTGAGCGTAAGCGCCAGCTCCACGTTTTCCAAAATGGTCTGATGCGGAATGAGGTTATAGCTCTGGAACACAAAGCCGATGCGATTGTTACGATAGGCGTCCCAATCGCGGTCGCTGAAGTCCTTGGTCGAGATGCCATCGATCAGCAGGTCGCCGGAATCGAAATGGTCGAGTCCACCAATGACGTTGAGCATCGTAGTTTTACCCGAACCCGAGGGACCCAGGATGGCTACAAACTCGTTATCGCGAAAAGACAGGCTTACGCTGTCGAGCGCTACCTGCGTAAACGACTGCGTAACGTACCTTTTGCAAATATCTCTGAGATCCAGCATGGACGGCAACCTCTCCCCCGCCGTTCGCATCCAACGCGTTTGACCTACTCTATCAGCTTTTTTGTCGGTACCAGCAAGGAATGTAACGAACAGAAAACGGGACGGCGCGCCGCATGGCGCACCATCCCGCACATAGCATCGAAGGTGTGACAAAGGGACAGCCCCTTTGTCACACCTTTGTCACATTCGGACTTACTGTTCGCTCTTCGCGAGTGCCTGATCGATCAGTTTGTTGAGCGCCTCGCGCTGCTCAGCGGAGTTGATGCCGCCCATGATCGGCTCTCCCACAATGTTACCGTTCTGGTCGATCACGTAGGTGGTCGGGAACGAGTACAGGTTGGAGGTGAACTTTCCGGCCTCGCTGTCCGACTTAAACCAGATGTTCTTATACGTCACGCCCTTCTTGGAAAGCACGTCCTTGGCATCGGCCACCTCGTCTTTGTTGCCATCGAGCGTAAAGGAATTAACGCCCACGACCTGGCCGCCCTTCTCGGCAAGCTCCTTGTTGAGCTTCTCCAGATCGCCCAGCTCTCCCACGCACGGCTTGCAGGTGGTAAACCAGAAGTTCATGACGGTGACCTTGTTCTTGGAGAACAGCTCGTCGCTGTTTACATCGTTGCCGTCCAAGTCCTTGCCCTTAAAGCTGGGGAACTTCGTCTCCCCGCTCTCGCCGTTGGTCATGCCTGCGGTCGAGGCATCGACGCTCTCCCCCTCGCCGGGCGTGCTGCCGCATCCGGGAAACTCCTTCTCCAGCGCCATGAGCTTATCCTCGATCTCCTTGACCTGCCGTGCGCCGGCCTTAAGCGTCTTGAGCTCGTCAGCCGTAAACTGATCCTTGGCGCCCTCGATGGTATCAAGCAAAAAGTCGCCGTAATTGCTACCGTCCTCAATCATTGCCGAGTCTTTATTTGCCGCATTGAATACCTTTTCCCATAGGGCGTTATCGCTCGCAAAGATCTCGTTTTCCTTTTGCAGCAGCTGCTGGTACAGCTCGGCCGCCTCCTCGGCGCTCGACGGCTTTTGTGCCACAAGCTCGGCAATCTGCGCATCGCCGCTCGTGGCATCCTTCGCGTCGCCCTTGGGGGCAGAGCACGCCGCGAGAGTCAGCGCCAGCACGGGCAGCATCAACAGGGCCGCAATTTTCGACAGTTTCATGGTTCCTCCGTTGTATCGAAGCTTAATAGGTACCTATTTGTTTTCGCAGTCCTGCGCGGACTGCGCGGTCTTGTCGCCCGTCACGCCCAGCCCGTAGCGAAAGCTAATGGCATCGACGGGGCACGCACCCACGCATTTGCCGCAACGAATGCACTCGGCATGGTCGGGCGTACGCGTAACGTCCACGTCCATCAGACACACCTTGGCGCACTTGCCGCACGAAACGCATTTGCACTGGTCAACCTGAATCCCCAACAACGACACCTTGTTCATGAGCGCATAAAACGCACCGAGGGGGCAGATCCATTTGCAGAAGGGGCGGTAGAACAACACGCTCAGCACCGCAACCGCAATGAGGATCGCGAGCTTCCAGGTAAAGAGCTTTCCCAGCGCGGAGCGGATTCCCGTATTCATGATGGACAGCGGAATCGCACCCTCGAGCACGCCCTGTGGGCAGATGTACTTGCAAAAGAACGGGTCGCCCATGCCCACATCGTTGACCACCAAGACAGGCAGCAGCACCACGGCAAACAGCAGCACGGCATACTTGATGTACGTGAGCGGCTTGAGCTTTTTCGTTGATAGCTTTTTGCCGGGAATCTTGTGTAGAAGTTCCTGCAGCCATCCAAACGGGCACAAAAAGCCGCATACAAAACGCCCCAACAGTACGCCGATCAGAATGAGCGTTCCGGTGACGTAATACGAAAAGCTAAACTTAGACGAGCCCACCACCGACTGAAACGAGCCGATGGGACACGCACCCGAAGCCGCCGGACACGAGTAGCAGTTGAGTCCCGGCACACAGACGGCCTTGCCCGCCCCTTGGTAAATGCCTCCCTTGGCAAAATTGGGCAGATGAATATTGGTCGCAAGCGTCGCCGCCGCCTGAATGAATCCGCGAAATCGGGCCAAAACATGCGACGCAGTGTTTTCTCTTTTATCCAATTCCGATACACTCCAAGCACAGCCTAATCGCTTTGGCCAGCACGGCATCCGCCTCGCCACGCATAACACCAAAGCACACCATGGCAATTCCGACGATCAACAAAGCGACCTGTACCACGGGTTTTACCGCTTTGAACAACACGACCACTCCTTTCGTTACGCGACCATTGGACCATATCGGCTATAAAATCCGTGTTAAGCGCGATATGGAATGTGCAAGGAGACTGTTATGCGTATTTTGATCGTCGAAGACGAGCGAGCACTGTGCGATGCAATCGCGCGCAGCTTGCGAAACTTGGCGTACAGCGTCGACTGCTGTCACGATGGACAGGAGGCGCTCGACCTGCTGGGCGTCGAAGTCTTTGACCTCGTGGTGCTCGACCTCAATCTCCCCCGTATCGACGGCATGACCGTGCTCAGGAAACTTAGGAAAACCGACTGCGAGACCAAGGTACTGATTCTGTCCGCACGTGGCGAAGTATCCGATAAAGTCGCCGGACTCGATGCCGGCGCCAACGATTACCTTACCAAGCCGTTTCATCTGGACGAACTTGCGGCAAGGATCCGCAGCCTTACCCTCAGGCGCTTCGCACAAAGCGACATAGTATTAACCTGCGGAAAGCTCAACTTTGACACCAAGGCGCGCATCGCTTCCGTGGACAGTGAGGCTCTATCTCTTACACGCAAGGAAACGGGAATCTTGGAATACCTGATGCTTAATCAGGGGCGTCCGGTAAGTCAAGAGGAGCTTATCGAGCACGTTTGGGATAGCAGTGTGAACAGCTTTAGCAACGCAACCCGCGTTCACATCTCGTCGCTCCGAAAAAAGTTGCGCGGCGCTTTGGGATACGACCCGATTCGCAATCGGATTGGAGAGGGCTACGTTATGGAGGATGGAGAATGAAAGGGCTTTCGCTGCAATGGCGCATAACGATTATGACGGCACTGCTCACGTGTGCGGCATGCGTGCTGACGAACTGCCTGGTCGGCTATACGGGCATGCGCTACATGGATGCCATCGGCAGCGACATCTCGGCCTTTAACGCAACCGGCGAAGATTCGCTCCAGGCGTTCGACCCAACGAAAGCAGCCCTCGATGACAAGGTCACGATCGTCGTAAACGACGCACAGGAGTCTTTTGGCGCGACAGCCTGGTACATCACGGCTGGAGTCACACTCCTTGGCGGCGCGCTGGCATACTTTGTGAGCGGCCGTGCACTCAAACCGCTACGGGCTTTTGCAGCTCAGGTTGAGCGTGTGCAACCTGACAACCTAAGCGAAATCAGACTCAATGAAGATGTGCCCACCGAGCTACAACGATGCAGCGCCTCTTTCAACGACATGATCGCTCGTCTTGGCGAAGGGTTCTCTGCACAGCGTCAGTTTACCGGCAACGCCGCACACGAGCTGCGCACCCCGCTCGCCCTTATGCAAGCACAGATTGAACTATTCATCTCCGAACACTCCGGTTTGCAACCCGAAACAGCCGAGCTGCTCGGCCTGCTACAAGAACAAACCGAGCGCATGTCTCGAATGGCCAAGGTATTGCTCGAGATGAGTGAGCTGCGCAGCGTTCCTTGCGAGGACGATGTGGAACTTGGTCCCTTGTCCGAAGAGGTCCTCACCGACCTTGCGCCACTTGCCGAAAATAAGGGCATAGCCCTCAATTGTGCTGGAGACGCTTTAGTAATCGGGAGCGACACGCTCCTCTATCGGCTGGTGTTTAACCTGGTCGAAAATGCCATCCGTTACAGCCGCCCCGGCTCGACTGTCAACGTCTCCATCTGCGACAACGACAGCCACGTGTTCCTGCGAGTCAAAGATGAGGGCTCGGGAATACCCAAGCAGTACCGAGAGAGCATCTTCCAGCCGTTCTTTCGTCTAGACAAATCCCGCAGCAGGGCATACGGCGGCGCAGGACTCGGACTAGCACTCGTTTGGGAGATTGCAGCGCTTCACGGTGGCGCTGTAGAGGTCGAAGCAAGTTCCGAGAACGGGACCACTATGCTCGCAAGCCTCCCAAAACGATCCGCAGAATTAACCGAACAGTAAAACGAAAGGGGTCCCGCACACGTTTGCGCGGGACCCCTCTCCGTCAATGCAATTCGCCCAAAAGAGTAGAAGTTTACTCCCACTCGACCGTGCCGACAGGCTTAGGCGTGAGGTCGTAGCACACGCGGCAGATACCGGGGACCTCCCTTTATACGTTCGGCACAATCGTAGGCGATACCCACAAATTCCAGTCCCGAGCAACAAGAGTACAATTGCTGCTAGTGTTGCCAGCTGTTGGGAGATGGAAGATGGACTGCGATGGCTACCCATGCGTTCCCATGCCGTTGATGTGCACCGCCTTTGTGCCGGGGCAGATTGACGCTGCGGTTGCAGGCATTTCCGACCCCGATTCACGCGCCATCGCCACGGCAGAAGCGCTGTACTTTCGCGGACAGGCCGCACTCGCCGCCAAGACAGCACGCCCCTATCTTGACGCCACCGACCCCGCACTGCGCTATTCCGCATGCTTTATCTGCGGATATGCCAGTCTGTCGCTCAACCGTATCGCCGATGCCCGCCGTTGCCTTGCTGGCATCCTCGATACGCCGGCCGACGAGGAATCACCCGCCGTCCACGCCACGCATATCCTGTTCGCCTCGGCCGCGAGCGTCCTGCTGCACTTGCCTTCCCCGTATTCCGCCGAAGAGTTTTATCCGCTTGCGGCGCATCTGCCCGAAGGCCTGCGCCTGTTCGCCAGCTACGTGATGGCGCATGCCCTGTACCTGCGCGGCGAATATGGCCGCAGTCTGGGCATGGCGGAAAACGCCCTGATCATGAAACAGGGAAGCTATCCCATCTCGGAACTGTTCCTGCACCTGGCAGCTTCTATGGCCTGCATGAGTCTCAAAGACGTCGACGCCGCAAGGACGCATTTCGGAGCTGCTTGGAACATTGCGCGTCCCGACGGCCTTATCGAGCTCATCGGCGAGCACCACGGCCTTTTACAGGGGCTCATCGAGGCGTGCCTAAAAACGCAATACCCCGACGATTTCGCTCGCATCATCGAGATCACATACCGCTTCAGCTACGGTTGGCGGCGCATCCACAACCCCGATTCGGGCGAGGACGTTGCCGACGATTTAACGACCACAGAGTTCACCATGGCCATGCTCGCCTGCCGCGGATGGACCAACGCTGAAATCGCACGCCATATGGGAGTATCGCCGGGCACCGTCAAAAACCGCCTATCCGGCGTATACGCAAAGCTTGGCATCGGCACACGCGCCGAGCTGGTCGCGCACATGTTGCGTTAGCGACCGGGCTGCCAAGCGCATCGAACGCGTTCCGGAACCCGGCGCTTCGCTCGATCAATTTGGACATTTTGACCCTTGAACGGCACTACCGCCACGGGGCGCCTTCTCGCACAATTGGATTATTTCCACCGATATTTGCGGGATGGGAGCCCAAGATGCTTGATCGCCGTTCGTTACTTGTTGCCGGAGCGTCCTCGCTGGCGAGCATTATGTTGCCTCGCGTGCCGGGAAGCGAAAATGCCTTCCTGCTGCCGTTCGCGCCCACCGCGGCCTATGCCGACGAAGAAGACCCCTTCAAGGTCCTGGTGCTCTCGCGCACCATGTTCGGCATGGTGGTGGTCGACGTCGCCAACAAGAATACGCCTATCGCTGGCGCCAAGGTCACGCTCACGTCGCGCTACGCCGCAGGCAAGCAGCTCGCCGCCACGACCGATGACGAAGGCACCGCCATCTTTGAGATTGCCTCGCTTTCGGAAGGCTACGTAGACGAGGCAAAGCTCCTTGACGCGTACGACTTTAACGGCGGCATCTCCATTAGCATGGCGGGCTACCGCGATGTCGAGATTCCCCTTGCGCGTATCCAGGGCGGCACCGCCATAACCGCGCCCACGCGTCCGCTTTCCGACGGCGAGCCGTACTTCCGCCAGCTCACATTCGACGAATGGGACATCCAGTACGCCGACGCCACGTTTATGGCAATGCCAGCGGACGAAGCAGCAAACGACCAGCCCGACACGCACGCTTTTACCGTGCAGGCTCATCTGCCGCAGGGCGGGCAGGCAACATTGCATATCAATAAAGTGATGCCCGCTGCGGGCAGCTCAACCGAAACCGTCACGCAGATTGGCCAAGTCAAGGCCAGCGCATCGGGCGCGGATAATCTGGCGACGTTCACACTCGAAGACAAGTTCCTCGATGCAGCGTCGAGCCTTCTGGAGGAAGGATGCAAGTTGCGCTTTGTCCTCGACTACCAGGGCAAGACCTATACGCTCTCCTCCCCCATGGCCGTTGTCACCGCGCCGGCCGCAAAGGCAGAATCGGGCTCGACCACTATCGCCCCCACTACCATGGACCAAGAGATCACCCCGTTTGATTTCCCAGCGGCGTTTCCCGGCATCGGTGGTAATAAGTTCACGTGTTGGATGCCCACATTTCCGATCCTCTTCGATTTCTCGTTTGCTGGATACGTGCTGTTTGGTGGAGGATACAAACCAGCCAGCTATATGAACGATTCGGGCAATCCGGATCCGGAGTACTGGAAGAAATCGCCGCGCGAGTCGGGCGCCAAGCAGGCAAACCGCTACCTCGACGATATGGAGGGGAAGTGGAATCAGTACAAGAGTATGAGTGCCGGTTCGGGTACCGACCCAAGAAACACCAAGCTCCTTCGCCACCATTGCACGCTGCTGTTCACGATGGATATCGCCACACAGCTGTACGGCTCGCTCGCCTACGATTGGGTGGGCAAAACCTGGGGCAACAACAACGACCCCGCATACGGCAATATTAAGGCCCTCTTCCAGGTAAGAACCGACCTCAATTGGACTGAGCAGTTTACCCTGGGACCAGTGCCCTTTTTCCTAAACGTCAACCCCTGGGTGCTGGCGAAGCTGGCGCTCGCCGTGGGTGCCCACACGCACGGCAGCGGCGCGGCGTTTTTCAAGAACATTTCGCTCGATTGGTCAAACACGTCGGGCTCGTTCACCATCCAGATCGGGCTTGCCGTCACCTTTGGAGCCGGCGTTGCAGGCGTCGCCTCGTCTGCCGTGCGCGGCGCCGCATCCCTCACGTTGTTCATTGGGTACGAGAAGGCGGATGGACACCAGCTTCCGCGACTGCGCGTAGGTGCAGACGTCGATGTCGATGTAATACTCCAGTTCGTCATGTTCAAGTGGACCACCAAAGCTTGGTCGGGATCGTGGCCCACACTCCTCGATTCGTGGAATATGTCGGTGAACAACGGCGACCAGTATGTACTCCAGCGCTCTGAACTCGCATTGGGCGGAGATACGCCTTACACGTTGGATGCCTGCTTCGGCTCGGCCGGCAACGCCGAGGCGGGTGGTGTGCCGCAATTTATCGCATCGGCCACCATCGTCACCAACGCCGAGCTACTCGCACGCGCCGAGGTTAAGACCACTGCCGTAAACGTCGCGTCTGTCGTGCGCGATTGGGATCAAGCGGTCACGCGCATTGAGCTCGAGGCGGATGCAGAAAGCGACGACACGGGACAGATCGAGCATTTCGTCCATGCACTGATAGAGAACGACGAAAACGCCGCGCCGATGTATGAGTACACCTATATCGGGCAGGCGACAAACGCCGTTGCGGACCCCAACGCCAATTCTGCTGGTGTATCGGAGGACGAGCGTGGCGGCATTAAACCCTCGAGCGACAGCGTGCTGTTTTCCGGCGTGCTCAGCGAAGCTCACATGAAGCTGGCAATGATTGCCGGCGTGGAATGCCTATTCCGTATCGCCTCGGTGCGCTACGGCGACAATGGCCGCTCGCGCCTGGTGGTACACACAAAGGCGAACGGCACGTGGTCTGCCCCCACGCCTGTGGACTTCACCCTTGGGTTTGGCGAGGGCGACGTGGAGCGCAACGGCATATACGATTACGACTTCGACGTGGTGGAATATACGGACGGGAGGGGAAACCAGGACGCCTACGTGCTGCTGGTCTCGGGCGAGCGCCGCAACGGCGACAACACCTTTTTCGATACGGCGAGCACAGCCGGCATACTGTCCGTCGTGCGTCTGCACATAAGCAACGACGGAGTTCGCGTGCTATCGCACACGTCATGGCGCAGCATCTCGCGCGGCCGCCTTCAGGAGGATGGCTACCATTGCCTGCAGTGCCCACGCATCACGGTGGGCAAGACGCTGGTCGACGGACGTCTGTCGGGCGCCTACCTCCACCGCCGCGGAACCACCGCAGAAAAGGCGCTCGGCAGCGAGGCCGAGGTTGCGCTGGAATGCTTTACCCTGTGGTCGGACGTTTCGGGCGACAGCCTCACGTTCCGTCAGGTCCTCCGCTTTCCGCAGGCACCGTCGAGTATCGAGCTGGGCGCGCCCGAGAATATCAACGGCAAAATGGTGGTGCCCGTTGCATACGAGACCGCAGACGGTTGCGGCTGCGCATCGTACGCCGTGATCGGCCAATCCATCGCGGGTTGGGGCGTTATGTCGCCAGATGCCGCAGTACCCCACGCGGTGCCGTGGCCGCAGCACACGGGCTTTTTGGCTACCGTCAACGAGCGGCTGCAGCATATTACTTGGGCACGAGGCGCGACGGCATTTGCATCGGAGCCCGTGGGCGCCGCGGGCTGTGGCCCGGCGTCGTTCAGCGCGAGTAACAACGGCCGGTGCGTAATGTACGTAGAGAACACCGATGGCAAGGTGGGACAGACCTACGACGAAGAAGGCAACCCGGTAGCAGTGATGGGCAAGCACTTCCGCATCTTCGCCAGCACCTTGGCAGGCGATCTGTTCACGGAGCCGTTCGTGATGTGCGAGCTGGACCATCCCGTCGATCAGATAACGACTTTTTTGACGTCAGGAGGCATGCTCTCCGCACTCGCCACGCACATTGTGAGCGCGGAGAAGAGCGAGGCGGAGCTGCACGGCATCGAAGTGCCCTTGGTGGCGTGTGCCACTCCGACGGGCGCGGTCGCCACCTCGGGCGCAGTGGTGCCCGGAGCAGCAGGCGAATCCTTCATGGTCACGGTGCGAAACGACGGCAACACCTTGCTGACCGCCGGAACGATCGATCTGTACCGAGAGGGTTCCAACCAGCCGTTCTCCAGCGCATCCATCGGATTCGGAGCGAACGCACGCACGGCATCGATCTACGATCCGGAGCTTGCCGAGGACGCTTCGGCCAACGACATGGCACACGTGAAGTACGCGCTCGAGACGCTGGGCACACGTTTTGCAACGCACCCGCTGGTTGCCGACAATGGAAACGCCGTGCTGGCACCGGGCTGCACGGCACAATTCCGCATGAGCTTTGCCATCCCGGAGAGCTGGGGCGACGAGGTGGGCAAACGCGTCACGCTGTATGCGAAGGCGCGTGACCTGGTGGCACTCGATCCCGTAACGCTCGAAGAAATTCGACCGGGCGCAAACTCAGCGCTGGATGCCGTACTGCACGAGCTTCATATGCCCGACGCGGCATGCGAGCGCTCAGAAGTTCAGGTCGGCGTATGCTACAGCGCGGATACGACAGGACTTCACGACGCCCCGATGACAGCAGACGACGATGGTGGCTCGAGTGGCGGCGGTACTGGCGAGGGCGGCGGCTCCGGCGGAAGCAGCTCCGGCAGTGGCAAGGACCACGGCAATAACAAGCGCTCCGGAAAAGCGGGCGCGCTTGCGGGCACGGGCGATGTCAACGCTCCCCTTACGGCAGCCGCTGCAGCAATCGCCGCGGCAGGCGCCGGCCTCATCGCCTACGGTGCCCGCCGCACGGCGCTCGAAAACGACACCGCCAATGAGGTCAATTCGGATAGGCCTCGCTAGCTCCTAGTTGCTTTTACGAGAGACGCCGGCTCGGCTCATCGAACATCGAAATGGGCTGGTTCTGGATACCCAGAGTCAGCCCATTGCGCATTAAATGTCGTCTGAGGAGTCGAGTTCTGCCTCGATCTTGGCGCGGCGCTTTTTCGCCGAGAAGAATGATGCGCACAGAGCGGCGAATGTGGCTATGAAAATCGTCGCGCCGCAGAACACGCCCGTCGCCAAGTTCGCCAACCAAAAGACGCTTTCGAGCGGTACGATCTGCGCCTCAGCGATACAGCGCATTGCGGCAATAACAACTGCGAACGCGGCGCCGCTAAGACCGCTGACAAGCAGGAAATATCCAACAGGAAGATGCTCGGTTTGCCCAAAACGATTGGTATCGACATAGCCCTTTCGCGTTTGCAGCACCACGCAGATCAGCATCACAATAACGAGCCATGCGTACATGGCTGCCTCGAACGGCGTTGCAAAGCCATGCGGCATTTCACTGGCGTCGCTGTGAACCCACGCAACCTGTCGAGCTATAAACTGGTAGAAAAAGATCATCAGCATGCCAAACGAAAGCAGCACGAAACCAATCTTGTAGATCTTCGCGTTCTCAGCCTCCAGGCGTTCATCCTTTGGGCCGGCATACTCACGCCACTTTTGCACGAGTTTTAAATCTTCAAATTTCATAGTGGACTCCTAAAGAGCGTTAGGGCCGGCATCGATTTCGTCTTCCCAAAACAGATCGTTCAACGTAACGCGTAGCGCTTTACAGATCGCTACACATAAATTAAGCGTGGGGTTATAGCCGCCCGCCTCGATCAGGCCGATGGTCTGGCGCGTAACGCCCACGGCTTGGGCTAAATCGGCTTGCGAAAGGCCAGCCGCCGCGCGCGCCGCCTTCATGCGGAGGTTCTTTTTGCCCGGCATGGAGTTCCTTTCGTGGTAATGGACAGATATCCGTTGCAACATGACAGAAATATATTGCATCCATCAGGCAATGTCAACTATATCTGTCATTATGGAAACCATGTCCGACATCGCCATGCGGACATAGCAATTTCGATCCGCTATTCAAACTTACTCGGACAGAACCGACTCGGTTTTGTCCGAGTAAACGAATCTCCATCGAACTCCGAACGATTGTTCGATGGATTTCGTGTTGGTTGGAATCGTCTGTGGGCTGGGCTATGCTACCTTGACTATCTATATGACTTAAACGCAGCAAGGGAGCACCGAGAGAGCGAGTATGGCAAAAAACACCGCAAACTATGGTAACGACAGTATCCGCCAGCTCAAGGACGAGGAGCGCGTACGTCTGCGCCCCGCCGTCATCTTCGGCTCGGACGGACTCGACGGTTGCGCGCATGCCGCCTTCGAGATCCTGTCCAACGCCGTTGACGAGGCGCGCCAGGGCTACGGCAAACTCATCACCCTTACCGCCTTTCGCGATGGTTCCATTCAGGTAGAGGACAACGGCCGCGGCTGCCCGCTCGACTGGAACCCCTCCGAGAAGCGCTTTAACTGGGAGCTCGTCTTTTGCGAGCTCTACGCCGGCGGCAAATACAACAACAACCAGGGCGGCGACTACGACTTCTCGCTCGGCACCAATGGCCTGGGCTCCTGCGCGACTCAGTACGCCTCCGAGTACATGGACGTCACGGTTTGGCGCGATGGCAACAAGTACTCTCTGCACTTTAAAAAGGGCAAGGTCGTCGGCGCCAAAAAGAAGGCACTCGAGATTGAGCCCAGCGATGAGGACCGCACCGGCACCACTATCAAGTGGCGCCCCGATCTTGAAGTCTTTACCTCGATCAGCATCCCCCACGAGTGGTATCGCGAGACCATGCGCCGTCAGGCCGTGGTCAACGCCAACGTGACCTTCCGCCTGCGCATCGAGGGTGACGATGGCGAGTTTTCCGAAGAGGATTTTTGTTATCCCAAGGGCATCGAGGACTATGTGCTCGAGAAGGTCGGTGCCGACTACCTCACCGAGCCCTTCTTTATCGAAGCCGACCGTCGCGGTCGCGATCGCGAGGACCTGCCCGATTACAACGTAAAAATCACTGCTTGCATGTGCTTCTCGCGCACCTTCACGATGCAGGAGTACTACCACAACTCCTCCTGGCTCGAGAACGGCGGCTCGCCCGAGAAGGCTGCCCGCAGCGCCCTCACTAGCGCCATCGATGCTTACATTAAGCAACAAGGCAAGTACAACAAAAACGAGAGCGGCATTAAGTGGCAGGACGTCCAGGACTGCCTGGTGCTGGTGACCAACTGCTTCTCCACCCAGACGTCTTACGAAAACCAGACCAAGAAGGCCATCAATAACCGCTTTATCCAGCAGGCCATGACGGCATTCTTTAAGGAGCGCCTCTCGACCTACTTGATTGAGAACAAAGATGCCGCCAACAAGATCATGGAGCAGGTGCTCATCAACAAGCGCTCGCGTGAGAATGCCGAGAAGACGCGTCAGAGCATCAAGACCAACCTGCAGCAGAAGACCGACATGGCCAACCGCGTGCAGAAATTCATCGACTGCCGCTCCAAGGACAAGAGCCGTCGCGAGATCTACATCGTAGAGGGCGACTCGGCAGCGGGCGCCATTCGCACCTCGCGCGATGCCGAGTTCCAGGGCGTTATGCCCGTCCGCGGCAAGATTCTCAACTGCCTGAAGGAGGACTATCCGCGCATCTTTAAGTCCGACATCATCATGGACCTTATGCGCGTGCTGGGCTGCGGTGTGGAGATCAAGGACAAGCGCATCAAGAACCTGGGCGCCTTTGACCTGGACAACCTCAACTGGAACAAGGTCATCATCTGTACGGACGCCGACGTCGACGGTTATCACATCCGCACGCTCGTGCTCACCATGCTCTACCGCCTGGTGCCCACACTTATCGACGAGGGTTACGTGTATATCGCCGAGTCGCCGCTCTACGAGATCAACTGCAAAGAGAAGACCTACTTTGCCTACACCGAGCTCGAGAAGAACGGCATCCTCAAAGAGATCGGCGACCAGAAGTGTTCCATCAACCGCTCCAAGGGTCTTGGTGAGAACGATCCGGACATGATGTGGCTCACCACCATGAACCCCGAGACGCGCCGCCTGATCAAGGTGGAGCCCGAGGACGTCACCAAGATGGAAACCATGTTCAACCTTTTGCTTGGCAACGACGAGGCAGGCCGCAAGCGCCATATCTCCGAGCACGGCAAGGAATACCTGGACCAGCTGGACCTGCAGTAGCAGCAAATCGATAACGACGGCCCATAAGAAGTTCAAGAGGAAATCGTGGCAAAGAAGAAGACGAAGAACCAGCCAAAGAAAAAGCAGGTCAACGCCGAGAACGTCATCGGCCTGCACTCCGAGGTCACCGACCAGCCGATCACGCAGACGCTCGAGGTCAACTACATGCCCTACGCCATGAGCGTCAACGTCTCGCGTGCGTTCCCCGAGATCGACGGCTTTAAGCCCTCGCACCGCAAGCTGCTCTACACCATGTACAAGATGGGTCTGCTCAAGGGCGAGCGCCAGAAGAGCGCCAACATTGTGGGCCAGACCATGAAGCTCAACCCGCACGGCGATGCCGCGATCTACGAGACGATGGTGCGTCTGGCAACCGGCAACGAGGCGTTGCTCGCGCCGTTCGTTGAGTCGAAGGGCAACTTTGGCAAGTATTATTCGGGCGATCTGAGCTACGCCGCCTCGCGTTATACCGAGGCCAAGCTCTCCCCCATCAGCGCCGAGATCTTCAAAGATATCGACAAGGACCCGGTCGACTTCGTCGACAGCTACGACGGCGCTATGAAGGAGCCGCGCTTGCTGCCCACCACGTTCCCCAACATCCTTGTCTCGGCCAATAAGGGCATCGGCGTCGCCATGGCGTCCGACATCTGCGGCTTCAACCTCAACGAGGTCTGCACCGCCACGATGCACTACCTGCAGGATCCCGACTGCGACCTGCTCGAGTACATGCCCATGCCTGACTTCTCGACCGGCGGCGAAATTATCTACCGCCGCGAGGAGATGGAGAAGATCGTCGAGACCGGCCTTGGCAGCTTCCAGATCCGCTCCCGCTGGCGCTGGATTCCCGAAGAGCGCATCATCGAGGTCTACGAGATCCCCTACACCACCAAGACCGATGTCATCATCGAGCGCATCGTCAAGCTTTCCAAAGAGGGCAAGGTCAAGGAGATTGCCGACATCCGCGACGAAACCGACCTCTCGGGTTTGCGCATCGCCATCGACCTTAAGCGCGGCGTCGACCCCGACAAGCTTATGGCCAAGCTCTATCGCTCGACCACGCTGCAGGATTCGTTCTCGTGCAACTTCAACGTGCTCGTCGACGGCTATCCCCGTGTCATGGGCGTGCGCCAGATCCTGCACGAGTGGGTCAAGTGGCGTATTGAGTCCACGCGTCGCCGCATTAACTTTGACCTGAGCAAAAAGTCCGAGCGCCTGCACCTGCTGCACGGCCTCGAGGCGATCTTGCTCGACATCGACAAGGCGATCGCCATCATCCGTGGCACCAAGCTCGAGGCCGAGGTCGTGCCCAACCTTATGCGCGGCTTCGACATCGACGAGACCCAGGCCGAATTTGTTGCCGAGCTCAAGCTCCGCAACATCAACGAGGAGTACATCCTCAACCGCACCAAGGACATCGCTAAGCTTGAGGGCGAGATTGCCGAGCTTGAGGAGATCCTCTCCAGCGAGGAGAACATCAAGAAGGTCATCAGCGACGAGCTGGCCGCGGTCAACAAGAAGTATGTGATGCCGCGCCGCACGGGCAGGATCGAGCCCCATGAGGTTATCGAAGTAAGCTTGGAGCCCGAGGTCGAGGAGTACCCGGTCACCATCATGCTCTCGCGCGATGGCTACCTCAAAAAGATGACGGACCGCGTGCTCAAGAAGGCGACCACGCTCAAGTACAAGGACGGCGACAAACCCTTTATCGAGTTTCCGTCCTCCAACACCCACGAGCTGCTGGTCTTTACCAACAAGAGCCAGGTGTACAAGTGCAAGGTTGCGGCATTTGAGGACACCAAGTCGGCCCAGCTGGGCTCGTACCTGCCGACCGATCTTGAGATGGAACCCGACGAGAGTGTCATCTGGGTCATCGACCCCGATGACTACAAGGCCGACGTGCTGTTCGTCTTTGAGAACGGCCGTGTGGTGCGCGTCGCACTTTCTGGATATGTCACCAAGACCAACCGCAAGCGCCTGAAGAACGCCATCTATGGCGGCAGCAAGCTGCTGTATGCCCAGGTGCTCAAGGAAGATCGCGACATCGCGCTGGTCTCGAGCGACTACCGTCTGATGAACTTCAACACGTCGCTGCTCAAAACCAAGACGACCACCAACACGCAGGGCATCCAGGCCTTTACCGCCAAGAAGGGCCGCTCGGTCACCACCGTCGGCACGACCGAAGAAATCCTTGGCGCCGGCGTCTCGGCCGAGAAGTTTACCGCGCAGAGCCTCCCCTCTGCCGGTGCCCTCATGAAAGAAAACGACATGCCGAGCTTGTTTGACTAGGTACCACGGCAACGAGATCGTTAGATACTTCGCAAAGCGACGAGGCCCGGAACGCAACGGCATTGCGCCCGGGGCTCGTCGTTTTTCTTCTCAACTATTTTTTAACGCAGATAAATTGATTTCTGCTTATTTTTCTGCGTAAAAAAATGTCAGCGTCACTGCTACGATGCCCTTTGGCCAGTCGTTAGCAAAACTTGCAAAAGTTAGCAAAACTTGCAAAAATTAGCAAAACATGCAAAGGAGCTACCATGGAGTACAGCAAGAACCCCTTTACCCCGACGTTCGGAAGCGTCCCTCCCTTTCTAGCGGGTCGCGAGCATATCCTGCGTGACATCAACCGTGGCTTTATCAACGGCCCGGGAGATCCCAACCTGTCGACCATTTTTACTGGCGCAAGGGGAACGGGCAAGACGGCGCTTCTCTCGCTCCTTTCAGAAACGGCGCTTGAACACGACTGGATCGCAGCAAATGTCTCCGCCATGCCAGGCATGCTCGAAGATATTATCGAGCGAACCAAAGAAGCCGCAGATAGCTACCTCTCACAGCCTCACGCGCGCATAAACGGCGTTCAAATTGGTCCAGTGGGCATCGATTGGACATATGCTCAAGAGGCTCAGGGCAACTGGCGCACGCGCATGAATGGCATCTTTAAGCAACTCGAAAAACATGACATCGGACTTCTCATCACCATCGATGAAGTCACCGTCGATCTCGAAGAAATGCTTCAATTTGCCTCTGTTTACCAGCACTTTGTACGCGAAGGTAAAAAAGTTGCCCTACTCATGGCAGGACTGCCCTACAAAGTATCGGCGTTGCTGCGTAACGATTCCGTCTCGTTTCTCAGGCGTTCCCAATATCATCAGTTGGGACGAATCACTGACGTTGAAATTGCAAACGCATTCCGCAAAACCGTTGAGGCCGGAGGCCGCTCAATCACGCCAGAAGCGCTCGAGGATGCCGTGAAGGCCGTCGACGGATTCCCCTACATGATGCAGCTCGTCGGATATCGCACATGGGATGTTTCGGAGAACTCGCCCAAAATCAGCGCACCTGATGTCCAGCAGGGTTCTCTGCTTGCCCGTATGGAGCTGCGCGATCGAATTCTCGAAACGACCTATCGGGAGCTTTCCGATAAAGACATTGAGTTTTTGCTCGCGATGCTGCCCGATTCTGGCCCCAGCAGGGTCTCGGAGATAGCCAAACGCATGGGCGTTGCCAGCAACTATGCAAGCCAATATAAACGCCGTCTCCTCGAGGACGGCGTCATCGGGGAACGTGGACGTGGACTCGTTGGCTTTGACATCCCCGCGTTCAGGGAGTTCCTGAGCGAGAAAGTCTCCTAGCACGCGGAGATTGTCCACAAGGGCAACGGTGCATGGCAATCAACGATTCACCCGGCAAGGACGGCAAGTACTTCCAATAACGCTGATTGCCATGCGTTCTTCTTGCCCTTAGGCGAGCTTGCGAGCGAGCTCTCGCACCTTTTCCAGCTTGGGCGACGATACCATGCTGTCGCGCTCGGTCATGCCGCTAATGGTGACAATGCCCTGGTCCTCCCACTTGCAGTATGCGCAGGCCGACTTGTACATAGCGATAGCCGCATCATAGACGCCCTCGCTGTGGCTATCGAGCAAAAGGGCCGTCTTGGTGAACGGGAAACCCGTGGCACCGAAGGCGTACAGGCGGTCGATGACAGCCTTCTCCTGCGCGGTGATATCGAACCAGTAGATAGGCGAGGCAAAGACGACCATATCTGCGTCTTTCAGCGACTCGATCACGTTGACCATGTCATCCTTCTGCACGCAGACGCCCTCATGAGCGAAGCAGTACTGGCATCCCAAGCAGCCGGCGATCTTCTTGCTGGCAACGCGGACGACCTCGACCGTATTGCCGCCCTCACGCGCGGTCTCGGCAAACGCCTCGACCATGGTATCTGTATTGGCGCCCTTACGCGGGCTACCGCTCAATACAACGATATTCATAGGATTCCCTCTCCCTCATGCTGCAGGCGCGCAGCATGTTTTCTTGTAACCAAAACGAATGGTGTTAATCAATCGCCAGCAGGCCATATCTCTTGTTCAAGTTCCCTAAAGAAGCTCAAGACGATTGCGATTGCCTTATACAACGTCGAAAATCAAAGAGGGCCCATAGCAACGCCACCTACCTGAAATGACATGCGGTCAAGACGAGCTACGAGGATCGTGACGAGCCGATACCGCTCGCATACCCCCTTCGGAATAGGCGCTGAGCAGCTCCTGAGCGTGGGAAAACTCGGGCCCTCGCCTCCAACCGAGCAGGCGGTTGACCGCGAGATTTCCCTGGACGTTGTGGACGAAGAGCAGATAGGCGTCCTCGCGCGAAAGCCCAGTCTCCTCCATGATCGAGGGAACCATCTGCTCGGCGCCGCGCTCGACGACGCGCTGTGCCACCCGGGCGTACGCGTCGTCATCCGAGTAGAGCAGATAATAGTCATCGTTTGCCGGCGGACGCTGGCAGAGGGCACCCGCCTCCGTTCCCTCGAGCGGCGGCACCGCCGCCAAGGCCTCGTCGATAAGCGCGTCGAGCAGGGCGAACTTGTCCTCGTAGTGCAGATAGAACGTGCCACGGTTAATATCGGCGCGGCGGCAGATATCCGCTACCGTCATCTTCGCGAAGCCGACCTCGGCCAGCAGCGCGAAGAACGCCTCCCGTATGACCGAGAGTGTATAGCGTCGGCGACGATCGATCTTCCCCGCTTCCATTACCCCTCCAATTGCAACGCTCGACAACACCCGGCAAACGCTCGTTTATCGACAGCAGGCCGAAGCTGTTCATTGCTCTTAAGCAAATCGACATGGATACTTTTTATAGACACGTGTTTATAATAGCTGAAAGAAGGTATCCAGTGACCCTGTACGAGCAGCTCGTTATCGAGCTCACCAACCGATCGTTTTCCCTTCAGGCCGCCTACCGCAGCGGCGGCACGCCCTATGAGCTGAGTGACCGCGAGCCCGAGCCCTACGACCAGCAAATCGAGGACTTCGCCCGCATGATCGAGGAAGCCGATTGCGTGCTGGCGGGCGGGGCCTCCGGGCTCTCCGCGGCGGGCGGCGGCGACTTCTACTACGAGGACAACGCGACCTATCGCAAGCATTTCGGCAAATTCGCCGAGCGTTACGGTTTCAAGGGCGCTTTCGAGGGGTCGTTCTACCGCTGGCCCACCGCCGAGGCGCGCTGGGGATACCTCGCCACCTTCCTCGACACCACGCTCAACGCCCCGCTGCGCAAGCCCTACAGGGACCTCGACGCCATTCTCGCCGAGAAGGATTTCTTCGTGCTCACCACCAACCAGGACACGCAGTTTGTGAAGCTCTATCCCTGGGAGAAAGTGGCAGAGATCCAAGGCGACCACCGCTTCTTTCAGTGCTCCCGCTGTTGCACCGACGCGGTGTGGGATACGGTCGAGCCGGTCTCCAACATGGTAGAGGCCATGGGAGACGGCCTTGAGGTTCCGACAGAGCTCGTGCCGCGCTGCCCGCACTGCGGGGCAGAGGCGTTCCCCTGGGTTCGCGGCTACGGCAACTTCCTGCAGGGCGAACTCTACGAGGAGCAGTACCGCAAGGTGTCCGAATGGCTCGACGCGCACGCACGGCAGAGGATCCTCTTCCTCGAGCTGGGTGTGGGCCGCATGACGCCCGCGTTTATCCAGGAGCCGTTCTGGGTCCTCACGGCGCAGTTACCGCAGGCCAGCTACATCGCCGTAAACAACAAGACGCAGTTTCTCCCCCGCGCGATCGAGGATCGGGGGCTCGCCGTTCGCGCCGACATCGCCGACGTGCTCGCCGACGCGCGCAAGACGCTGGGGAGGTAGCGCATGGAGACGGCGAAAGCAGTTCGCATAGGCAGGGCGCTAGCCGAAGCGGATCTTGTCATCATCGGCGCTAGCAACGGACTCGACATGGCGGAGGGGCTCAACCTTTTCTGCGCCGATGCTCATTTCCAAGAGGCGTACGGGGACCTCGCCCAGGCAGACGGCATCGGCTGCATACTGCAGGGGCTCGCTTCCCCGGATGCCAGCGTGCGACGCCGATGGGCCGAGCGGTTCCATCAAAAGGAGTATCTCGAATATGAGCCCGGCTCGCTCATGAACGGGCTGCGGCGTCTTACGGAGCACGCCGACACCTTCGTGGTCACATGCAACATCGACGGGCACTTCGCGCGCGCCGGGTTCGACGAGGAGCGCGTGCTCGAGACTGAGGGGAGCACGCGCACGTCGGTTGACGAGCGGCGCCTCGCCCATCCAGACGCCCTCGCCATGACCCAGCTCGACGAGCTCGCGCGTCTTGTGCAAGCCCATCGCAACGGCAGGGTCGCCATCCTCGAACTTGGCGTGGGACTGCACAACGGCGTCATAAAGCGCATGCTCGCCCAGATCGCGAACGCCTGCGAGCACGCCACCTACATCGTGTTCAACTACGGCCAGGCCATGGCGCCCGACGCTTCGTGCGAGACGATTCTCGTTGACGGCGATATGGCCCCGGCTTTCGAGGAGATCGCCCGATGCCACCCCTAGAAAGAGAAGCGCGTAGGCTTCGAAGCCTTATCGACGATGCCGACGCCATCATCGTCGGCATCGGCTCGGGCATGTCGAGCGCCGCCGGGTTCAACCATTACAACCGCGCGGGCATGGCGCGCGCAGGAATGGCGGACTGGCAGCAAGCCTTTGGCTTCAAGAGCCTTTTCGACGGCTTCTACCACCTCTACCCCAGCCTCGAGCAGCAATGGGCCTACTACGCGCGATACATCGACTTCATGCTGCGCGAGCTGGCCTCGCAGCCCTATCTCGACCTACGGTCCCTCATCGGCCATAAGGACTACTTCATCCTGAGCACCAATGTGGACACCCAAGTCGAGAAGACGTTTCCCACCGAGAGGATCTGCAACTATCAGGGAAGCTTCGCGCACCTTCAATGCAAGCAGCCATGCTGCGACGAGCTCTTCGAGGCGAGCCCCTACGTCGAGCGCATGCTCGCGGGCATGGCGGGGTTCGAGGTCCGCAGCGGGGACGTCCCCCGATGCCCGCATTGCGGCTGGCAGCTCGTGCCGTGGGTGCGCGACGACACGTTTCTGCAGGGTGCGGTATGGCGCGAGAGCCTCGGACGATACGAGCGCTTCGTGCGCGAGCGCAGCGATCGCCGCGTGCTGTTGCTGGAGCTCGGCGTAGGCGAGATGACCCCCGGCATCATCACGCTCCCGTTCTGGAGCATGACCGCGAAGCTGCCGGATGCGCACCTGCTGAGCGTAAACATCTCGGGCGACTCGGCTCCGCTGCAGCTTGGAAGCAAGGCAGAGGCGATTCAGGCCGACTTGGGCACCCTGCTCTCGGCGGCACGGACGACGAAGGTATTTAAGCCTCCTTGTCAGTCGCTTTAAGGTATTGTTCGTCGTCCACGGGCTCCAACCACTCGTTGGAGGTCTCCTCACCCGGAACCTCCAGCGCAAGATGGGAGAACCAGCTCTCGGGCGCGGCTCCGTGCCAATGCTTCACCCCCGGGGCGATGTTGACCACGTCGCCGGGACGCAGCTCCTGTGCCGATTTGCCCCATTCCTGGTAAAACCCTCGACCAGCCACACAGATGAGAATCTGCCCGCCGCCGCTTTTGGCGTGATGGATATGCCAGTTGTTGCGGCAGCCGGGCTCGAACGTCACGTTGTAGACGCCAACCTGCTCGGTTGAAAGAGGCGCGAGGTAGCTTTGCCTGATAAAGCACTTCGCGAATGCGTCGTTGGGGGCACCGATGGGAAAGGCCATCTCGTTTTGGTGCTCGGCTTTTGCATCGGCGGCATCGTCATCCGCCCAGACCTCCTTCGCCATGCGAAAGGCCGCCCACGCCTTGGGCCATCCTGCGTAAAACGCTGCATGCGTAAGGATTTCCGCTATCTCCGTCCTCGTCACACCATTGCTCTTTGCGGACATCAGATGGTATTGGAACGAAGAGCCCGTCAGCCCCTGCGCCATTAGAGCCACCACCGTCACCACGCTACGGTCTCGAAGGGAGATCTCGCCCTCATGGCTCCACACCTCGCCAAACAGCACATCGTCATTGAGCTGTGCGAACTTGGGGGCGAACTCCCCCAGGGCATCCCTGCCCGCTGTCTGTTTAATTGCCATGATCGATTTCCTCCTGTCGATGGGTTTAGGCGCAAAACAGTTTCCGCATTACGGAACCCCTCGCACTCTCTGTTTTATTGACGAGAATGAAGGTAATACTTAAACTTGACTTTAGGTCAAGGAATGAATTCGAAAACTTTTCGGAGGAGCCATGTACACCATCGGACAGGTGTCGGAGATGTTCGGTTTGCCCGCCTCAACGCTGCGGTATTACGACAAGCAGGGATTGTTCCCGGGATTGGAGCGAACGTCCGGCATTCGCCGATTCGGCGATACGGAACTCGAGGCGCTTCGGGTCATCGAATGCCTCAAGATTGCGGGGATGGAGATCAAGGACATCCGGAAGTTCATGGAATGGTGTGCGGAGGGCTCATCGACATACCCCAAACGCAAGGCCATGTTTGAGGAGCGGAAGGCCCACATGGAATCGGAGATCGCGAACATGAACCGCGCACTGGACATGCTGAAGTTCAAATGCTGGTACTACGAGCAGCTGAATCAGGGCAACAGCGAGACTGAGCTGAAGGCGCTGATTCCCGACGGCTTGCCGGAAGATATCAAAGAGGCCTACGAAAACGCTCACGCTCGATAATGCCGCCCTATGCTCAAGGGGCTTCGACACGGGGTCCTTTGGTTAGGAATGCAAAAGGGTAATTCGGTGGTGCTCTTGGGCTCGATGAGTGGGCGCGTTACAGCTCCACGTCGATAGGCACCGGATGGCGATGACCATGTTATACCAGGAAAGATCGCCTTCAATGCGCATAGCTCGCGAAATAACACTCGCTGGGCCGTCACCCCTGGCCGTTACCCTCCAATCTTCAAATGTTGACAGACAACTCGAGTCAGATGAGTTAGAAAGAGTTAACATGTCGTTGTGAGGATGAAATCATGAGGAACAGTCAAGATTTTTGGGATAAAAACGCCGGGCGGTACGACTGCTTCATGCGCAAGGACGCAGCGGCTTACGAACGGTTGTACGAGCTGCTGCGCCCTGTGGAACAGCACAAATCGGTGCTGGAGTTGGCCACCGGCACAGGCTCGATCGCTAAAAATATCGTAAGCAGCGCCAATCATATCGAGGCTACGGACGCATCGCCGGAGATGATCGCGGAAGCGCGGCGGTGCAACCGATCCGCCAAGCTGCATTTCTCCGTGCAGGATATGTTTCACCTCCCCTATGCGGATGGTAGCTTTGACGTGATCATTGTGGCCAATGTCCTGCACATCGTGCCGGAGCCAAAGAAAGCTCTCTCTGAAATTCGTCGCGTGCTGAGGGACGGCGGCGTCCTGGTTGCGCCGACCTTCACCCATGCGGATAACGCCATCTTCGGAAAGGTCAAAGCATTTTTCATGAAATTGGCGGGCTTTCCGCTGCACAGCAAGTGGACGAACGAAGAATATCTTGCATTTCTGCGGGAAAACGGCTGGACGGTACAGAAAAGCACCGTGCTGAAAGCCTCGTTCCCGTTGGCTTACGCAGAGTGCGTGAAATCAAAGGAACTATGACATGAAAGAAAAGATCAGGCTCTCCGGTGTGCCGGAGACCATGCTGCAAACCGTTTATGCAAGAGCAAAAGAGAGTCGGGGACGCGGCGCCATTCACGATGCGAAAGCGGCGGGAATCATTGAGAAGCTGGACTACGATTTTTCCCTTGCCGACAAGGATGCCGCCATGTACAGCGGAGTTATTGCCCGCACCATTGTGCTGGATCGCCTGACGGAGGGCATGGCGGCGTTTTCACCAATCTATAAGCTACTGGACAAGCTGCCTGCCGTGCGGAATATTTCCAATAAAATCATCACTCTGGAAAAGGAGTGACGCAAAAATGTCATTCTTCGAAAATACCCGCAAGCCTGTAGGCCTTGGTGGCAGAATCATGGTTTCCATGATGAATCTTGGGCATGCACCTGTGGCAACATGGGGACTTAAATTCCTTCATCTCTCACCGGATACCAAAGTGCTGGACTGCGGCTGCGGCGGCGGGGCAAACATCAAGAGATTGCTGAAGAACTGCCCACAAGGGATTGTCGAGGGCATTGATTATTCCGAAATCAGCGTGGAGAAGGCCCGAAAACTAAATCAGCGCGCCATTCGGGACGGACGCTGCGCCGTGTGTCAGGGCAGTGTGGCACAAATGGATTTTGCGGATGCGTCCTTTGATGTGGTCACAGCCTTCGAAACGGTCTATTTCTGGCAGGATCTGCCAAAGTGCTTTCAGGAAGTCTACAGGGTACTGAAGCCCGGTGGGACGTTCCTGATCTGCAATGAAAGCAACGGGGATACAAACAGAGACAAAAAGTGGACGGATATCATTGGCGGCATGACCATCTATAAAGATACCGAGCTGAAGGCATATTTGGAGCAGGCCGGATTTAATGACATCCAGATTCATAAGACGAAAAGCTGGCTGTGTATGACGGGGAGAAAACACCATCAACACTGAGAAGGCGCTGCTTGCGGACGAGCACCTTAGGGTGTGGGGTGATACAGGAGGATGACTGTGCGCTATAAAATTGAAAAGAACACGGTGCAGGAAACGCTGATCATTCCGCTGTATGCGCGAAAAAAATGCTCAGAGCTTTACCCAAGTTTGTACCAGGACGAGGCGGTGCGGCAACTTGTGAGCGCGTTGGATTATGATTTTTCCGCCTTGGAGCAAAAGTCCTCCAGCCTGTTACAACGCTTCGGCGCGCTTGAGGTCGCCATGCGGCAGAACGACCTTGCCTATGAGGTGCGACACTATCTGAAAACGCACCCCACGGCAGCGGTGGTCAATCTGGGCTGCGGGTTGGACTGCACCGGCCGTGCCTGTGACAACGGCAAATGCAGGATCTACAATCTGGACTTTCCGAATGTTATCGCAATCCGGAATGAGCTTCTTCCCGCCAGAGAGCGGGAAGCGAACATTCCCTGTGACCTGAACGATCCGTCGTGGTTTGAAAGAATCGACGCCTCCGGCGGTGCGGTGTTCTTTGCGTCCGGTGTGTTCTACTATTTTCTGAAAGACCAGGTGATGACACTGGCACAGGCCATGGCAGACGCTTTTCCGGGCAGCGTGCTTGTCTTTGACGCTGCCAACGAAAAGGCGGTGAAACTGATGCTGAAGACGTGGCTGAAAGATGCGGAAATCAAGGATGCGGGCGCATACTTCGCCGTTTCGGACGCGGAGCGTGAGCTTGCGCCGTGGGGCGAGAATATGCGTATTTCCAGCCGGGAGTATATGTTGGGCTACCACGACCTGAAAGACCCGTCGGTCAGTGGTCTGTTCCGCTTTCTTGCCAAAATTGGCGACCGGATGATGGACATGCAGATCGTAAAGATCGGATTTGAAGGGAAGCAATGAAGCACCTGCACTTTGATGTGGAGACCTCCGGCTTCTACGGCGCGTATTGGCCGTGCGCCGATGATTCGAGCTGCGCGGTGATCGCCATGATCGGGGATGATCCGGAGGATCGGCTTGCCCGCTCGGCCGCAAAATGGCTTTGCGCTCACGGCACCCACTTCGTCTTTCCGGAGGGAATGCTGAAAATCATGCTGCCGGTTGGCTCCGGCCTGTTTGTAAAGCTGGCGTTTCAGACGGCAAAAAAGTATTCCAAGGAGTGCAGCCAGACCCGGAAAGACATTGAGAAGCGGATGAACCGGACTCTGGCAGAATGGAAAGGAGCGAAGTGAGATGCGTTGGATGGGAATGCCCATGGCCATGTGGGCAGTCTTTGCGAAGTCCTTTCAAGCGCAGCTGACGGCGGTGCTGGGCTACGACCCGGACATCGCACGTAAGATCACGGAAAAGGCCAAGCCGAAGTACCGTGAGATCATCGCAAAGCTGCCCGAATTTGAAAAGGGTGATCGGTTCAGCATGAACATCATTGGCTGCGCCATGCTGGGGGCGTTTGTCCTCTCCATGCCGCGCCGTCCCGATGTGGAAAGCCTTACCGACTACTATGAGAAAGCTCAGATGACGCTGCTGATGAAATGGTTCTGCCGCCAAAGTGGCAAGTCAAAGTTCACGCCCAAGGATATTGCCGGAATGAAGGCCACTGCCACTCTGAAAGCCGCCGACCGCAACCCGTATTCGTGGAATATGGACTTCATCGAGTACCCGGACGGCAGCGGCTATGAGGGGCGCTTTACAAAGTGCGGCATCTGCACACTGATGAAAGAGCTGGGACTTTATGACCTGACACCCGCCATGTGCCATTTGGACTACACCATGAGCGAAGCGGGCGGCGTGACGGATTTTGTGCGCGAGTATACCCTGGCCTCCGGCGGGCCCTACTGCGACTGCGGGTACAAAAAGAAACGGATATGAGAATGGCGGCCAACTACATGAGCCAAACCGTTTACGGCATCCTGATCCCCTTTCTCGGTACAGCGCTGGGCGCGGCCTGTGTATTCTTTATGCGCAAACAGCTCAGCGATGTCCTGCAGCGCATTTTGACCGGTTTTGCCGCCGGTGTGATGGTAGCGGCCTCTGTGTGGAGTCTGCTGATTCCTGCGATGGAACAGGCTGCGTGGATGGGAAAGCTGTCGTTTGTTCCGGCGTTTGTCGGATTCTGGATCGGCATTCTGTTCCTGCTGGGACTGGATCACCTGATTCCCCACCTCCATGCAAAAAGCAACCAGGCAGAGGGACCGAAAAGTCAGCTCAAAAAGACGACCATGATGGTGCTGGCTGTGACGCTTCACAACATCCCGGAGGGAATGGCCGTAGGGGTCGTCTACGCGGGGGCCCTCTCTGGCAGCGCGCAAATCACGGCAACCGGCGCTCTGGCGCTGTCCATTGGCATTGCCATTCAAAATTTTCCGGAGGGGGCCATCATCTCCATGCCGCTCCGGGCAGAGGGCGAGAGCAAGGGACGGGCGTTTGTTGGCGGTGTGCTTTCCGGCATCGTAGAGCCAATCGGGGCTGTGCTGACCATTCTTGGCGCAGGGCTAATCGTCCCGGCCCTCCCGTATTTGCTGAGCTTTGCCGCAGGTGCAATGCTTTATGTGGTAGTGGAGGAGCTGATTCCGGAAATGTCCCAAGGCAAGCATTCCAACCTTGGCACGCTTGCCTTTGCTATGGGCTTCGGCATCATGATGGCGCTGGACGTGGCACTGGGATAAACCGAGCGACTAACCATCATCACCACCATCGCCGACAGAACGCCCACCATGGGCTATGCGCATATCAAAAGTCCAAATAGGAAGCATATCTATGTTGTCTTCCCGACCGGACGGATAGGCACATCCGGCACGGCATCAATCGCGCGGATCGCATCCCGACACAGGACGCGATCCGCGCCAGAACAGAAGATCAGTTCTCCAGCGGCTGCATGATCTCCAATATGATTCCATCTGGGTCCCGGAGGTAGAAGGCCTTGCTCCGGCCAAAGCCCTCCTGCCTAAAATCAAATTCCTGGGGAGAGGAAAGGCACTCCACACCCTGCTCCACCAGTTTTTGATAGGCCCTGTCGGCATCCTCCGTATAGAAGCAAAGCTCCGAAATGGAGGTGGTGAAGAGGTCCATGGGGATGCGCTGGACATCATCATTCACGAACTGGATGAGCTCCACCGGCGGCATATGCAGCTGATCCGAGCCGTTCAGATAAGCAACCCGGGCCTTGCAGTTTTCCCGCTGGAATATTGCCTCTGTCTCTTTTCCTTCCATCAGGATCTCCCCCTGATACCGAAGGCCCAGCACATCCCGATAAAACGTCACGGAACGGTCCAGGTCGCTGACGGTCAATCCGACATGATAGATTTGCCCAATCATAGGCTCCTCCTCGTTAGTTGTTTTCTGTTGACTCAACAAAGGCGTGAATCAGGAAGACAGGCCCGGCTGATATCATCGCATTTACCCACCACGGTCGCTAGCGGTTTTGTTATCGCTCTCGTACAAAGCTAAACTCAGGGCTTTGAGTTTTAGCCTCTATCTCAAAGGGCACGGCAACTTCCGAGCAACAGAAGACGAGAACGCCTTCATGAGCTCGGACTTGCCGGAGCGGCGCATCCCCGTGATCACTTTGATGTTTCAGCTGCCTTCGAGTGCCCAAAGCCGCTCCATGTATGCATTGCGGTCTACCCAAGTCATCATTCGCTCCTTCTCGGTTTCGAAACTCGAATAGTTTTATAGTTTCGAAACTGAGAAGGCGATGCGCCATCGGTCCGGGCAAATGCGCGCCGGAAGACTGGACAACCTGTGCAATTGTCGCCGGCCCGCAATTGCGAGCACTCGGAGCGCGCGGCATCGCTCGTTTCGCTAAATCGGCTTGATGGGATGACGGATCACGGTCTTGAGCTTCTCCGGCGCGCACTTGCGCGGGTCGGAGAGGTAAATCTCGTGATGGAGGCGGGATTCGGAGAAGTCGGGGGCATAGCTCTGTTCCGCTGCAAATGTTCGCATGGCCTCTATGGTCGCCGGCTCGCCGTCGTAAGGCCCGGTGTGCATGCATTGAACGCAAAGGCCCTCGTCGACCCTTAGCAGCTCGACCGCCGAGAAATCTAGCTTCTTTTTGGCGGCGGCTTCCGAAACGGCCCAGTCGAAGTCCTCGCGAGTGACGAAATCGGGCAGACGGATGCACGAGATGAAGTTGAAGTCGTCCTTCCGCGCGTAATCGATCCCGCCATCGGCGCGGTCTTGCCACCAGAAGCCCTCGAGTGGCAGCACGACGAAGTCGAAATAGCCCTCGATTTCCCGCGGACCCTTCTTCGACATCTTGATGGCATATGCGACGCCGTAGAGCAGCGGCAACGCGTTCTGGTACTCGCCGCCTTCGGCATTGGGATCGCCCTTGCCCCGCACGGCAACGTAGCTCATAGGCGGAACGGTTACGACGTCCGGCTTGCCCGACGGCCTGTAGAGCTCCCTGAACTCCTTCTTGAAATCGTATGCCATCGCAACAAACCTCCCTGAGCTTGGGGTTCCGTCGATATCCGACCAAATATAGCAATGGGCGCGGCTTCGGAAGACGCCGCGCCCATTGCCGGATATTATAACATAGAATCGAACGTCTGTTCTATTCCCACTCTTTCACGCTCGTTTTTCGCGGCGCCATTCCAATTGGGTCTAGTTTGGCTGTCGGTTTTGTCCACCTTGCCGCCGAATCCCTCCGTGCGTCCTCGCGTACGCGTTTGGGACAAACCCTGGGACAAATTCGCAAACTATTTCGAAACCGCAAGCCCACAGTTTCATTTTTGTCCCGGGGACAAAAGCGGCAAGGCTTTGAGGTCCGGAACCGCTCAAAAGGGATGCCAAAACGGTTGTTTTCCCTCTTTGGCGCTTGCCTAGCGAAGTGAATCGTGGCCAGTGGCTTTACCGTCTTACGTTCCCGCAGATCAGAAGGGATGTGCAAGAGCGATGACCGAAAGAATCGTCGCAGGCGGCTTATTCACCCAAGAGTTCAACGGTTCCACTTTCAAATGCATGGGGAAATGCGAATGACCTCAATGTGCTCCCGAACTCGGCGCTAACGTAAACGCCGACTCCGTCGAGCGAAGACAGGCTAATATGAGTCACAACACCGTCTCCAAGGCCGATATGTCCAAGATGGCTTCCAACTGGGGGCAGGGTTTACCGATAGGGACAACATGAAGAAATGCAGTGCCCTCGGAGTCCTGCTCAGTAATTCCGTCAGCGTTCTTCTCAAGCCAATCCAGAAGAGCAATCGGATCGTCCATCACGTCAGGTGGCGGAGTTGGCATGGAAGGCAGGTTCTTGTTGGTATTCACCTATTGTACGCTCGTCGTCGTGCACGGCCAAACGGACAGCGTCCCGGATTCGATAGCTACATGCGATGGGTTTCGAGCTAAGTGCTCTTGAGCATAGCGTTTCACGTACCGGTGTTCATGAGCGGCAAGGATTGCTGTTTCGGGCTCGATCTGAGGGTGCGTGACTGCGGTCTCTCTTGCTGTTCAGCTCGCCCAGTCTGCATCTTGGTTCCTCGACAGCGCAGCTTGGTTAAACGCCGAAGGTTCAGCTATCTTCGTCAGCTAGCATGAAAGCAATCCGAAGGGAGGACGCATGAAGATCACAATCGAAGAGCGAGAAGCGGCTCAAGATATAGAAGTCACGATCGTCTGCGTAAGGGCCGATCGCCGCGTGCTTGATATAGCGGCTCGGCTGTGCATGCTTGACAGGAAGGTGACGGGCACGGCCGACGGCTGCACGCGCGTGCTGAGCGCAGAAGACGTCCTGTTCATCGAGTCGGTCGACAAGCACACGTTCATTTATACGGCCGACACGGTTCTCGAGACGGGGCTACGCCTTTACGAGATGGAGGAGCGCCTGGCGGACTGCGACTTCCTGCGCATCGCGAAAGGTTGCATCGTCAACTTCCGCGCAATCACCGCCCTCAAGCCCGACGTCAACGGCAGGATCATCGCCACCTTGGAAAACGGTGAGCAGGTCGTTATCTCGCGCCAGTATGCGCCCGACGTCAAATCGAAGCTCGGCCTGAAGTAGTCGAAACGAAGGAAGGGAGACTGAAATGATTAACAGGGACATTATCGACACCGATAAAAAGACGCCCGTGGAAAACCTCGGACAACTCGTGAAAAGCACCTGTATCGGCTTCACTGTTGCCATGATAGCCTTCTTGGCATTAGGGACTTGTTTCGCTGATGACACCGCCAAACAGGGCATTAACTATTGCTGGTCGATTCTCGCCGCGTGCGTCATCGTCCCCGCGCTGCAGTTCGTGTTCTTCACGCCTGCGGTGATCAGACGGATGGCGTATCCCGCGCGCCTGGTGCTGTTCAGCGTTTGCCTCTACGCAGCCCTCTGTGCATTGGCGTTTGTCTTTGCTTGGGTTTCCGCGGACAACCCCGGGGCGTGGGTTACCTTCACGGTTGTCTATCTCGCCATCCTGGCGGTCCTCACTCTTGCTTTCAACGCCAAGCTGAGCCGCGAGACCCGCGAATTGAACGACAGGCTCGCGGAATACCGCAAGAGCAGGGAGACGGAATAAGGGTATAGCTGAGCACTATCGATGCTGGGCAAATCCTTACTCCCGATCCTCGGATTACCGCCCAGTGCGAGGGCCTGATGCCAAGGCCGGCGCAGGGCGATGCTCGGCCCCGTTCGCTACCCCAAGCGCTTCCTGCGCGGTCATGCCCTTGTAGCCCTCGTTTGTACGCATAAGCGGGTTCATGCGCAGGGGATGTCGATCCAGGTGCTGATTGCTCGGTCAGCCTGATCGGATTGGAGGAAGACGACCTCGTGTTCAGCATAGGCGATGGCGAAACTTCCTACGTATTGCGGTCTACCCAAGCCATCATTCGGTCCTCCTCGGTTTCGAAACTTGAATTTTTTTAAAGTTTCGAAACCGAGAAGACAATATGCACAGGGACGCATCGAGGAGCAATTCCCAGTCGCGCCATGTCAGCAGCGATGCCGGGCGCATTCACGCGTGCTACAATGCGGCCATCAGAGATGAAAACACAGTCCCCGTCGGGTAGTCGTGGGCGTGCGGATGTCCGCATCAGTAACCTGCCTCCTTGGTTGTCCCTTCTCTGCATGGTTATCTACATAAAGGAGGAGCCAACCATGCAGATCAGCGTGTCGTCCACCCTGACCGTATATCATGACGGCCAATTCTGGGTCGGGCTGGCGGAGCATGTCGAGGACGGCAGATACGGCGTCGCCCGCTTCGTCTTCGGCGCGGAGCCGTCCGATGAGGAGATTCTGCAATTCGTTACAAGCAAATGGGAGAAGTTCTCATTCTTCGGTGGCGAACCGGCTGAGGCAAGCAAGCCCGCGAAGAACCCCAAGCGGCGTGCTCGCGAGGCGGCGAAAGCCCTCAAGCAGCCAGCGATGAGCACCAAGGCGCAGCAAGCTCTCGCGGCACAGCGGGAAGCGATGAAGCGGGAGTCGGCTCAAGCAAGAAGCCAGCGTCGCGCGGATGAGGCGGAGGCGCGCTTCGAGCAGCGAAAGCTGAAGCGCAAGCAGAAGCATCGTGGGCATTGATCGCCATTTGCAGCAAGGCAAACCATATACAGCAGCGGTGCCAGTTCCACTTGAAGCCGACGCCGCGTAGACGCTGATGGTGATGGCTATGCACGGGCACGGGTGCGTCACCGCACTTCACAGCTTGTTTCTCAAGTATTTGGGGCGCGCGGCGTTCAAAAATGCGGAGCGACTCCGCATGGCTCGAGACTGAGCCGAGGTGCCCTACTTCTCGCCCTCCAGCAGCCCCACGATGCGGTCGATGTCGACGGCAAAGCGAGGCCTTCCCTCGCGCTCGTAGCGGTCGAGGTACGCCTGGCACTCGGAGACAATGCGCTTGGTGTTGCCGTCGATGATGCGCTGGAGCGTCTCGTAGTAGGCCGAGCCCTCGGTCCTGAAGCGGCGCTGGTAGGACTTGGTTATGGGGAACATCTTGATGTAGTGGATGCCGTGGCGACAGCGGGGGCGCGTCGTGGGGCGGGGTGGCAGCGCAAAGTACTGGTCTTTGGGCACGTTGGGAGCGATGTTGGAACGCAACGGCACGGCGAAGTCCCTGCGCTTCCCGCGGAAACGCAGCCTCGCCACCACGATGCAGGGGCGATTGTGCTTAAGCATGAGCTCGCGGTCGCCCTCGACGAGGTCGAAGAAGTCCTGGGAGATGGATACGATCTTCATCGGTTACGCCCCCCTTCATACGAAGCGGGGCCCGCATCGCTGCAGGCCCCTACAGGTGGGCGATATTCTACGCCTTGCGGCACCCCGTCGCCCACGGAGGTTAAACGTACACGTAAGCCGTACTCTGAAAGCCGCGGCTTCCGGCAAGTAGTTTATACCACGAAAGGTCGCTTTCAATGCGCATAGCTCGCAAAATAACACTCGCTGGGCCGTCACCCTTGGCAGTTACCCTCCAATCTTCATTGGAGTCAGCAGGTCAATTCATATAGTCATGGGGGTTTATCCTAAAGAGAATCTATTTTATACCCCCATAACCAAAGAATTTCCTATTCCCACTCGATAACAAGATCCGCAGGTAGAAGTGTAGTCCAGTTATTTGCACCACAAATTAACAGGCGTTTCTTCAACTGAATTTGGTCCTCATTTGGTCCCCACGCATAAAACTGAAAGGCCGATTCAAGATCTTTAATCAACTGGATCATCCTTTGGTGGGCATTTGACCCAACGATATTTCTCATCGTCAAGGCGCGCGGCCAACTCATGGCAATCTCTATAGCGCAATGCTATAGGTTTAGGGAAAAGATCGTCTTTTACGGAAGCAATCAACTCGTGAGGCGCATTGTTGTCTATCAGCGAAATCATTGCAAGAACATATCCGCTATAAAGACCGTCCACATAACCCGTTTGGTGCAAATTTTCAATAAGTAAATCATTTGGCAAGCCGCCATATCCACTTGGCAGTAAGCCTTCTTCTACGAGCTGAGAAGACCATAGGGAGATAATCTCATCCTCGTCTTTCTTGCTAAGTTTTCCTAGAATATCATCAATATCAATGCCCTGAACTTTATCGTTAAGGTATGCGAACAAAATCCGAATGAGGGCCTTGGCCATCGAAGACAACTCGCGATTGATTTCTTCCTTTACCTCACTAGCGACTCCGTCGCCCAATTTTGTTTCTTTATTCATATCCTTTATCCTTCCTAGCGGCATGTCCCGAAGCAATATGCTCCGACTCGTCAACAAAGGAAGCACTTGCTAAGCAAGCGCATACCCCCTCTTGAAACGCTCGTCAAAGGGGCAGAAATCGCTATAAAAATGGCCGTCAATAAGCTGTGAACCATTCGATTGACGTATCGACCGCCTTGATTCCTCGTTTTCCTCCTTTGTTGTTTTGTGTAGCCCTAAACTGAACACACTTCGGAGTCGGTATCCAATCAATCTTCTATTGGTAGTCGTTTGCATACGAACTATAGAAGAGCGCCTTGCAATCGACATCGCTGTAGCCCATAACGGCATCCTGCACATCGGCGCGCAAGAGGTTAAGCACCTTGTATACGCCCCCTCCCATGTCCCCAACGAAAAGCACCTGCTTAAACACGTCGGGATACTCACGTAGATAGGCAACGTACCCCCTGAGCTTGGCAAGCGTGTCACTGAGGAAATCTCCGTGCGGGTCGACGATCGACGGTTTGATTGTCCCGTCACCGTCCTTCACGAAGAAGAGGAAGTCTGGATGCAGGGCCTTGCGTCCCACCGAAGACATGTACGGAATCGAAAACGCCTTGGCAGACATGCTGCCCGACGGATTGCGATAGAAGGCAACCGTGCGATTCTTTGCCAATTCGTTCCTAACGATATAGTCTTCCGCCGGGTTCAGGTCGAGCGGGCAGAGGCCGTCCTCTTTCTGCACGATATGGCACGGATACTTAGCGAAGTCATCCGACGTGCTGGCAGACGTGGGCCACTCTATCTTTGTGAGGCGCTTGCCTTCGGTTTCACGGGCCAGCTCGTCGTAACGCTGCTTTGCCGAGTCGTTAAGGTAGTCATAATCGCCAGATCCATCGACCTTATCGAAGTATTCCTTTCGGCATTGAGCCGCCCAGCCCTCGAGCGCATCAACGATGGCCTGCGTGCGCACCGCTGCGGCAAGGCGCAGGTCGCACTCGGGGCGCCCAAGCTCCTTGAAGTTGACGCGACGATACTCATTCGCAAACTCCTTAGTGAAATGTATGTCGGCGTCGCGGGCGGCCTTTCTGAGGCCCTCGGCGTCCGTGCGGGCTTCCTCCTGCTCCTGGTCCTCAGTCTCGTTGAGCTTGTCGAGCGTGATCTTGACGGTCTCGGCAACCTCTACGTCGTGTTTGGCTTCGCGGTACTCGTCCTCGTTAGCAACGATGTATCCCTTGAGCTTCTGGACGAACTGTTTTTTCACGTCGGCCGCGGCATTGACATCGAGGCCAGTCTCGACAAGCAGAGTCGCCGTCTTAACCAGGCTCTGGAATTCGTTTCTAGCCTTCTTCGGAATGCGCTGGACGGGGATGGAATCGAAGGCTGTGCGGATGCCTTGCCACTCCTGATGCGTGAAAGACTGCTCGCGTTTGGTGGGCGGCTTGGGCTTTGCCATGGGCACGGGTTTTACGACCGAGACGGGCTGGGTCGGCTCGGTCTGTGTGGAACTTGGCTCAGGTGTCGCAGGTTGCTGCGGGGCAGACGCTGCAACGTAGTTGCCCGTTGTGGGCTGAGGCGCCAGCTCCGCTTCTGGCGCCGGGACGTCGACGGGCCTGACCGCCGAGGCAAGCGAGGGCTGCGTTCCCTGCATGTCCAACGGCTCCTGAATCGCGATGCCGGCAAGCGGCGCCTGGTAGCCGGGTTGTGCCTGCCGCGCCGCCTCGATGGCCTTCTCGTTCTCCTCGTACGCCTTGAGCTCCTGTTGGTAGTCGGCTTCGGACTTGGGCGCAGCCGCCGTGATAGTCACGGGGTTGAGAACGATGTTCTGCTTGCCAATGGAGCTCTCGCCCATGTCGTCCTTGCGGCCCATGAGGTAGTCGACCACGTCCTGAGTGCTCTCGGGATTGAACTGGGGCAGGTAGCAGGCGACGGAGTTCAAAAGATCATCGGATTCGATGCGCCGCGCAAGTGGAGTGCGTACCATACGTCCCACGAGCTGCGCGATATAGGTCGAGTCCGAACGCCTGCGCTGCGAGAAGATGACTTCCGCTCGCGGGCAGTCCCATCCGTTGGAGACAGCCTCCTTGGCGAAGAGCACGCGAATGCGCGAGGTGTCCTGAACGAACTCGGGCTCGACATAGGGGATGAGGTATTTTCCCGCCGCGATGTCCTTATGCTCGCCGAAGACGTTGGCGAACGACATCGCCTCGGAAAGGCCGGGGACCAGGCCCGTGATCTGGTCGCACATCTCAGCCAGGGCCGAGCTGCTCACGTTGTCCGCCGCTTGGATGAGCAGCAGCGGGTTGACGGGACTCTCGCCCTCGCGGGCACAGTACTCGTCCCACTCGCGGCAGGCCAAGGCATAGCGCTCGCACGCCATAGTGAGATACTGGTGCTCGACTGGGTCGTCCTTCTCTGGTACGCGCAACTCGATGATGTCCTTGAGCAGACCTGACTCCTGGACCTCGCGAGGGGTCACAGCGACCTTTGGCATACGCACGCGATCGGCGCGCTGGTCCATGGCTGCCTCGAACCTCTGCGGTGTGGCGGAAATCCCGACGACGACGGGCATCGCGGCCCGGCCATCAAGCCCATCAATAAGGTTTGCGTAGATAGTCGCCGTGCCGCGCTCGCTCGAGGCATTGGCGCCCAAGCCGCGGTGTGCCTCGTCGATGAACAGGTAGAGGTTGCGCTCGGGGTCCCTGATGGTGCGGTCAAGGATGTCCCAGAACATACGCCCGGAATTGGCCTCACCACCTTTGGTGAGCAGGCCATTCTTGCTGAGCAGGTCCTTGCTGAGGAAATAAACGTGACGGGGCTCGAGAATATCGTGCGCGGCTCCGAAGTCGTTGGTAATCGTGACCAGATGGCGCCTATCGAGAACGCTGTCTGCGAGCTTGTCCGACACATTGGAGAAGCGCACGCCCGTCTGCTCGTTCAGGCTCGGGGAATCAGAGAGCCAAAGGACCACGGCGTTCTCGTCGGGAATGAGGCCCAGATCGTCGTCTCCGAAGAAGAGCGCTTCGATGGCTGCCGCGCACATGACCGTCTTGCCCGAGCCCGTGGGAGATGCGAGGCACACCGAAGACAGTTCGCCGTCCCGCTCATAGCGGCGACGCATCGACTGCAACCTGTTTGCCAAGGCAGCGACAGCCCCGGCCTGGAATTCCTTAAGTTCGACCCTCATATTTACCTCACCGCATCCTCGGCGGCAATCTTGAATGATTGCAGATAGTTCTCGTAAAGACGGACCATGTCGAGTCCGGGGAGCTGGGCCCTGACCCCAGCGAAGCGCGCCGTATCGTCGGTGATCACAAACGCGCAGACAACCTCGGGACTGCCCTTAAGTGCCTTGACAAAATCGCCGACGGCGGCGAAATCGAAGAGCACGGCATAGGTGTCGGAGATGGCGTAGCCCGGCTCCTCATGCTCGATGACGCGTCCGCGGGCGCCGGCGCGCAGCCACAACAAAGGTGCGATCTCCTCAAACGCCACACCAAGCTCAACGGCATCGGGGTCCTCGTAGGTGAGGTCGAAGAAGACCGCGTTCTCCTCGAACCCGTCGGCCATGGGGAACTCGTCCGTAAATTTATAGTCGCCCTTGATGGGGTCACCCGCGGGCGTCTTGCCCGTGATGGCCGCCGTGAGACGCGGCTTGGTTATGTACTGGCAAATGCCCTGAGCTTCCCACTCGGGATCGCCTTGGCGCAGACCTCGTTTAATTAACCTTTTCGCTTCTTCATCGGAGACTTCGTTGTTTGTAACGCTGATGGACCTGCGATGGCCTTCGTCTAGATTATTTAGTCGCATGACGGCATGTGCCGTTGTGCCTGAGCCGGAAAAGAAGTCAACCACAAGAGCATTAGGCTTGTCTGCGACGAAAAAACGAATGGCGTCTTCGACAGCATAGAGAGATTTGGGGAAAGGAAACTTGCGATCAGGCATCATTGAGAGGAGTAAACGCGACCCGTAGTACGTTGCGTTGTGAGAGGGAATATCCCATTGACTTCCAGGGATATATCCTTGCTCGCTAGCGTTTTCATCCGGTATTACTGAACCGTCCGCTCGGCGACCAACAATAGCGACCTCGCCAGATTCGATTTTTTTGACCTCTCCAGCCTTGAGATAGGTTAGACGCATTCCTTTCTCTGTTAGCTTTCCGAGTTTCACAAATCCGCGTTTGTAGAGAGAGCGCAGCTTGGCGGGGCTCACTTGCCAATTGCCCTCGACTCCATTCGCCTTTATTGGCCATATTACGCGGGTGCCCGGAAGTGGGAGTATGCTATCGCGCGGCGTATCTGGGGCAACGGGCTCTCCGATTTCAACGATATGACTGCCGTCTTCCGCTACATAGATGGGATAAAAAAGGTTGGGCCTGTCGACGCGGCGTGAATTGGTGCCAGCTCTGGCGAGCTGATTCCAAGTCAGAATTTGTTTTTTATTCTTCACTTTTCCGTGCCATTCGTCTGGCAAGACAAGTTTGCGCGGTGCGGCGGATCCGAACATGACGAAAAACAAGTATTCATTGCTGCGGGAAAAAGAGTCCCCGCGTGATACGCCGGCAGAGTTAATAACACTGCTGATCATTTGAATTCGCTCTCCGGGAAATACGTTTTCCAGCAGCAAACCCAGTCTCAGGTATTCTTTCTCATCGATTGTGACGATAAGTACGGAATCGTTGGGATTGAGCAGCTGCTTGGCGAGCTTGAGGCGACGCTCCATGAAGGCGAGCCATTTGGAGTGACGATAGGCGTCGGAGCCGTCGACGTAATCGTTGTTATATTTCCAGTCGCGGGCACCGGTGTTATAGGGTGGGTCAATATATATACAGTCCACTTTGCCTGCATAGGCAAAGGCCAAGGCTTCAAGAGCATGGTAGTTTTCGCCGTTAATGACTACTTGATAGGGCTTATCGCCACCGCGCTCGACACGCCCAGTCTCTTTGAGGCCAGCATAAATCGGCTGGTCATATTCAGCAACAGGCACGACATCGTTGACGGCAACGGAGCGGGGCTCGCATTCGTTTTCGTCATATGAGGGCGATTGATATGGCTTTAGATCAGCAACCCCCCCCCGAACGGTATTTACCAACCATAGCAGTTGGGAGTTAGAGTCCTCTTTTTTACCACGCTCGGGAAGCACCTGTACGACATCGCCCTTCATGATAGGCTTGCCATAAAGGCGAAGTCGTTCTGGACGGTTGTGTTCAAATACAAGCCCAAACTGGCGCTGCGCCGCAAAGGCGCGGATGTCGGCAGCGAGCTGACGATCGCCCAGCTTGACAGCGCGATCAACAAGGTTCTGAACGACTGCTTGCGTCGTCTGAGACATCACTTCTCCCCCTTACACTTCTCGTCAATCCATTCGCGCAGGACTTTAGCCACCGTCTTATCCTGGCGCGCGGCATAGGACTTAAGAGCCCGCTTATCCTCACGGGTTATCGAGAGCGTGAACTTATCCAGCTCCTTTTCGGCATGAACAGCCTGATCTTCCTCCATGGTCGCCCCTCCGAATTGACCTGTTCTACGTTCCTTAATTGACCGAAATCATTTTACGGCAGAATACGTAATTACGTAATTACGTAGACTAATTTTGAGCTATGTAGCACTCAATCACTTTTCAGTATTCGTTGACGATTCGAAGGGGATAACGAATATATCGAGGTTGACACCCGTTTTTACCGTCTGTGAGTACCAGCAAATCGATACTCAAAACGTCGTGAGTACATTTTGAGTACCAGTCCGAGCGACCTCTTGCGGGCGAAAGCAATCTGCTGGTCAGCATTAATTAGAAATAAATTGATGGCGTTGCTTCGGTAATTGAAAGCACTTTAAAACGTACCAGCAAACAATCATCCCAGCTAAACAGCTTGAGAGATTGAACGACAGGCTTGTATGTACCACATACACCACAGCACACACGCACCCATGGCAGGCAAATAAAAAACGAGGGAGGCCGTTTCCGACCTCCCTCGCAAAGGGCTATTTACTATTCCCACTCGATGGCGTCGGTTCTGCCGTCCCGTCATTCCAGTTACACCCAGTTTTCGGCATCGACACGGAACGCGTGCCGCCGAATGACGCGATGTCGCGTTTCGTCGGCTTCGGGGACAAAAGTTGGGACAACCTCAAAAAACTTTTTTCAAACTCAGGGCTTTGAGTTTTTATTTTTGTCCCAAGGGGCACGGAGAGCCGCCTTTGGAGGCTCGATATCGCCGAAAACGCCCGTTTTGAAACTCAACCGCCTTTGAGCCTGCAAGCCACCAGCTTCAACAGTAAGTGAGTCGACGCGGGTGGCTTACGAGCCGTTCACAAAACCGCAGGCCACAGGTCTTTGTCAACGATAAGCAAAGTGAATAGTCTCAGGTGGCTTGCCCATGAGTTGGCGTAAGCCTGTTTAGCAAAAGGCTAATCGGACACGACAGGCCGCCCGCATGGCGACGGCGTTTCCCGTGCGGGCACAAACAGCCCTGCGTGCCCTGTCGCGCGATATCCCAATGCGACGTTCAGAACCCTACCCGCCAAGCAGCCACCTCGCGAAATTCAGCACGAGCACGCCCTCCCGGGTATGGGGCTCATGCCTCGTGCGAGTGATGAGAATCTTCGGGAATGCATCCCCGATGGATAGAATCGGCGCAATCTCCCTCTCGAGCGTCGAATCGGCGCCGATATCGTCGCTCACATACACTCTCCTTCCCGGTTTCGAAACCTGGAAGGCAGTATGCGCAAGGATGCGTCGAGGTGCGATCCCAGTCGTACCATGCCAGCAGAGATGTCGAGGCACATTCGTTCATGCTGCAATGCGGGCATCGGAGATGAAAAAAAGCCCGTCGGGTAGTCATGGGCGTGCGGGAGCCCGCATCAGTAACCTGCCTCCTCGGTTGTCCCTTCTTTGCATGGTCGTCTACATAAAGGAGGAACCAGCCATGCAGATCAGCATGCTTGCCCTTCTTGGGTCACGGACCGGGGAGGCGAGGGCCTCCGTCGGGACCGCCCCGAGCAACCGGCATATCCAAGGAATGACAAGGCTCGATCGCTGTGCTGGTCAGGATGCCGAAGCGGGCCGTCCGCCAATCGGAATGCGGGTCAGGATGCTGCAACGTGATTCCAGCTGCAGGATACGGCTCCTTTGCGGTTGCCGCAAAACCTGCTGGCAACATTCTTACTATCCGAATGATGTACGCATCCCTTGGGATCGTTTCGCCTGACCAGGGCCATCTTCAGCGCCTCATCGGCCAGCTCGGCAGGCGCCTCTTCCACGCGTAATAGCCCTGGCGGGTCACCTACGCAACCAAAGATACAAAAGGGATCGAATGGCCAGAAAGGATTGTCCTTGCCGACAGGCAATCCTTGACAAACGAGCTTCAGCCTCCTTAAAATTGCGTGGTTTGCCGAACTGAGTCAGCGAAGGAGGGGTGTCGTGGTTGGTCTTTTCCGCACGTGGATGAGCGCCTAAAAAGCGGCGCTGTTATGGCGTCGCGCTGTTTTGCACGCCATTCCACGATTGGACATAACCATGATGTTTGAAACCTCTCGGCGCAGGTCTGTTTCGCTGTGCCATTCATGGCAATTTAAGATTTGTTTCGTATGGGGCGGGGAGCTCGTGTCGACATTGACGAGCTCGATTCTCCAAATGGGTCTCATTTGGCATATCGCCCTCACGACAGGATCATCTTCCCTCCTCTCCCTGGCATCGTTAGCAGGCTTTCTGCCGATTGCTTTGTTCGGAGTCCTTGCGGGCGCCGTTGTCGACAGACTGCCTTTGAAGCGTGTTCTCATCGGCGCCGACCTCTTCGTTGCCGCGGTGGGCGCCGCCTTGGCGATTGCCTCGTTGGCCGGCAGCTTACCTGCGTGGTCAATACTCATCGCCCTGTTTCTCCGCGCAGCTGGCACTTCGTTCTACACGCCGGCCTCCCAATCCCTCACGCCCCATCTCGCCCCGCCAGAGCATCTCGTTCGCCTATCGGGAGTGATGCAAGCGATTCAGTCCGCCGGATACATTCTTGGCGCCGCGCTCGCGGCAGTGATTTATCCTGTGGCGGGCATTACCGCCATGATTGCCCTCGACGTGCTGGGGGCGCTTTTCGCTTCTCTAGCTGTCCTCGCCGCTCAGATAGACGCAGGAGGACTCGACGAAGCCGACCGCAGCTCGTCCTTTTCCAATAAAGTTCGAGAACTTTTCTCTGAGATTTCGGACGGCTACAAGCTGATCAGGGGATACAGGGGGCTGTTCGCCATTCTTTGGTGCGGGTTCGTCTTCGCTTTCGCGTTCTCCCCACTCGCGGCATTGTTCCCAATAATGACCTTGGGACATTTTGGCGGTAGCACGGGGGATGCTGCTTTGGTGGAGGTCCTTTTCTCCGCAGGCATGCTGGCTGGGTCCGGCATTTTGGCGGCCACGGGAGGGTTCCGCAATAGGTCGCTCACCATGGTCGCCGCAATCGCCGGCTTCGGCGTCGTCGCAATCGCATCCGGATTGCTCGGCCCGTCGCTGTTCGCCGCTTTCCTACCGGCGAGCTTTCTTATGGGCGCATGCTCCCCGCTGTACGCAGGAACCCAGACTGCCCTTATGCAGGAGCAGATACCTCCTGAGTACCTAGGCCGCGTTTTTGGTCTCTATGGAACCATTATGGCGTGGGCCATGCCCATGGGCCTCGCAGCCCCCTCCGTTTTTGCGGACCTGCTCGGAGCTCCGTTGTGGTTCGTCGGCTCTGGAGCGACCATGGTACTGCTTGCGATGGCGATGCTTCTCGCTCCAAGTGTACGAAACGTGGGGAAAAGAAATACCGGGCAGATTCAATAGCCCAAGCATTCGAAAAAGAGGCGGCAGCCATCGGTTCGCGCGTCAGCCTTCAAGCCCTTGCGACGACGAGGTATTGCGCCGACATCCCACATCGCGCTCCTTATTCGCCGCCAACTATCATTTTCGGATTTGCCGGCTTGCGCAAGGCCAAAACGCTCACGCCGGCAATCGGGCAAAGGCGAAAAATCGACGTGAGCGATTCTTTATTGGCATGGCTGCGCTTCCAGAAAACGACAATACACAAAAGGTGGTTCAACTTATGGAACTCATAGTCAAAGCTAAAGACATCTTTTTGGAATATGCCGGCCGCGATATTCTGGACATCGAAGAATTGGAAATCTACCCCTACGATCGCATCGGCTTGGTAGGAGACAACGGTGCAGGCAAAACCAGCCTGCTAAAAATCCTGAGCGGCAATCTAACCATTGCGGACGCCGACGTCAGGCGCTTCGGCAGCATTGCCCTCATCGGCCAGCTCGACGAACTCGACCTTGATGCGGCTCAGGACAACGGCGAGATGCTCTCCCGTCTCAACGTCGCCGAAGTGGCGCAGGAGACGATGAGCGGCGGGGAGGAAACACGCGCCAAGATTGCCTCTGCGCTCTCCCAGCATGCAAGCGCGATCTTCGCCGACGAGCCTACGAGCCACCTCGACCAAGACGGCATCCGCCTTCTCGTCGGACAGCTCAAGGCATTTGATGGGGCCCTGCTCATCGTGAGCCATGACCGTCATTTTCTCGACCAGGTGGTAGACAAGATCTGGGAGCTCAAAGACGGCGGTATTTCCGAATTCTGGGGTGACTACTCCGACTATCTGCGACAGAAAGAAGAAGAGCGCAAAGCTCAGGCGACTCGATACGAAGAGGCGATGCGCGAGCGCGATCGCCTCGAAGCCGCCATCGAAAAACAGCGGAAAAAAGCACGGCAGGTCGACGCCAAGCGGAAGGGTGCGAAAAAAAGCAACGAGTATGCAGGTCGCTTGGGGCATCAGAAAACAACCGGCACCAAGCAGAAGAAAATGCATCAGGCAGCTAAGAACATGGAGAAGCGCCTCGAAGCGCTCGAAGGGATCGAGGCCCCAGATAGCATTCGCGCCGTGCGCTTCCGCCAGAGCAAGGCCCTGGAACTGCACAGCAAATTTCCCATCTCGGCAGATGATTTCAGCTTGAGCTTCGGCAACTGCGTGCTCTATGACCACGCGAAATTCGAGATACCGCTCGGTGCCAAAGTGGCCATCACCGGTGGCAACGGCACAGGAAAGACCAGCCTGCTGAAGGCAATCGTTCGACGCGCCGACGGTATCAACATCTCTCCCAAAGCAGAGATCGGCTACTTCGAACAGACAGGTTACAAGTTCGACGCCCGCCAGTCTGTGATCTCGTTCATGCAGAATGGTTGCGAGTACAGCATGACCGAAATTCGAGGCATCCTCGCCTCTATGGGAATCGGACCGCGCGACCTGACAAAGGACGTTGGCGTTCTCTCGGGAGGCGAAGTCATCAAGCTGCTACTCGCGAAGATGCTGCTGGGCAGATACAACATCTTGCTCATGGACGAGCCTGGAAATTACCTGGACATCAAGAGCGCCGAAGCCCTCGAGCAGATGATGAGCGCCTATGCCGGAACGATAGTGTTCGTCTCCCACGATAAGAGGCTGGTCGAGAACGTCGCAGACATTGTCTACGAAATAAAGGACACCAAGCTAGTCAAAATCTTTCAGCGCGAATAGCCCTAAATGAGCAGGAAATAATCCCCGAACGGAGACAAGGGAGTAAAACGGCAAAGAAAGAGCCTCCGTCCCAACGCAGGGAACGGAGGCTCTTTAATCGCTTTTACTCATCTCCGTCGCTGGTGGCTTTGTCATGACTCTCGTACGAAACGAAACTCAGCGGCATAGTGCGGCACTCAAAATCGCAGGTCAGAACCCTGTCGTCCTACTCCCACTCGATGGCGTCGATTCTGCCGTCCCGTCACTCCAGTTGCACCCAGTTTTCGGTGCCGTCTCGAGCCAAGTGCCGCCAGGTGACACCATGTCGTGCTTCGTCAGCTTCGGGGACAAAAGCTGGGACAGCCTCAAATACTTTTTTCAAACTCAGGACTTTGATTTTTTGTTTTTGTCCCAAAGAGCGCAGCGGGGCGCCTTAGGAGGCTCGATAGCGCTGAAAACGCCCGTTTTGAAACTCAACCGCCCTTTAACCCGCAAGCCGCCAGCTGCAATCGTAGGTGAATTAACGCAGGTGGCTTGCGCGACATTCGCAAAACCCCAGGTCGCAGGGCTTCGCCATCGGCGGGAAAGGTGAGTAGTCTCGGGTGGCTTGCTTATAAGTTAGTGAAATCCTGAAACGTGACAAGACTTATTACACGAATGATGTCGCCAGCTTCGGGATTGCCTCGTCGTCATAATATCCTTTGAGCTAACGAGGATGCCAGCTACGGGGTTGTCGATTTTCTGATGCATTAATAACCAGGCAAAGTCGGATAATCATATGAGCGGAGAGCACAAAAAGATAGCAGCTCATTAAGACAAATATCCTTGGCAGAATGCACTCCGGTGACTAGGATGACGACAGATGAACGAGGAGGACAGAACGATGCCATTACTCAGCGAGCGGTCGCTCGAATCTATTGCAAAGATGTTCGTGGGCGACGAAGGAGAGCTGTTCCACTACTTGTCGGGCCCTCAAATAGTGACATTCTTCAATGACCATTTTGACTTCCGGGACATCTACCAAGGTGGCAACGCTCCTACCAGATGGAGATACGCCGCCGGAAAGATAGCCAGTGTTGCGTCGAGCGGCCGTCTCGATCGTTTTTTCTCAATCGTTCTTGGATTCAAGTATATGGTCAGTACTTTTGGCTGCGATGAAATCGAAGCCCGAGAAAGGGCGGACAAAGCGAAGAAACGGTTCAACCAAGTACTAATCTCCGACGAGCTTGAGATAGTCGGAACAGACGGCGAGATGAAGCTTGTGGTGATTGATTCGGATCTAATCCCGATCGGGAAAGGCGGCTTTGCCGAAGCGTTCAGGCAAAAGTCAACAGGCAGAGTCCTGAAAAAGCTCATGCCCGAAGTAGCCCTTGATGCAAGAAACCGCCATCGCTTCAAGCGCGAATACGAGATAATGAATGATCTTTCGGAGCTGCCAGGGGTTCTCCGTGTCTTTGATTTCGACGAGAGCAATTGCTCCTACACGATGGAGGCCGGCGAGACCACGCTACTAGAGTTCATGGACAATCCTCTATCCGAGCAAGTCAAGATGTCCATAATCGAGCAGATAGTTGGCACCATGGCTGCCATTCACTCGCGCGGATACATTCACCGAGATCTAAGCCCCACGAATATTTTTCTACTGAGCGGCCAACTGAAGATTGCCGATTTCGGGCTTGGAAAGAACTTGAACACACTTTCATCCTACCAAACCACCAACACAAACAATTATGGACAGTGGTTCTACTGTTCACCTGAACAGCTTGTCTATCTAAAAGATGGGGACAAAAGGAGCGATGTCTTTTCCTTGGGCAGGATTATCAACTTCGTGCTCGCCGGACATCCGACAAAAACGAATCATCGTCTTCGACCGCTGGTAGAAAAAGCAACCGCAGACGATCCGTCGAAAAGATACCAGGATGCGGCAGAGTTTTTGAGCGCGATAAAGCGAAGGTTGTCTTCGATAGCAGATGCGGACCGGGAAACGAAACTTGCGGAAAAGGCAGCACGGGGAATCCTCGACGGAGAGGTTGCCGAATGGATTCTCGAAATGACCGATGAGCAGCTGTGCTCACGGGTAGCGTCAAACCCCGCGTTCGCTAAAACGGTTGTCAAATTTACGGAAATCGACAACGGCAATGCGGCCTTTGTCATGGATGCTATCGACCAGAGCATGACGCAAGTCTGCAAGACATGGGAAGACCACGATCCATTTGCCGACATCGCAAAGTCGATTGTTTTAAGCAAGGCGCCATACGACATCAAGGAGCGTGCCTGCCAAACGCTTTCATATGTAGCATGGCAAATCAACCGTTTCCATGCCCAGCATCTGATTGAGGATATTATCACCAGCGGAATAGACCCGATGCTGGAAGACCTTCTCAACGACTCCGTGTAGATTCATTAATGCAGCGCAGGCCTGCGTTCGTCTAGGGAAAACGATACGATAGACGGCATCTTGGTTGCACCCTAGGCCGTTCACCCTTCCGCTCGCTCCCATATAGTTCGATTTCGATAAGCTGAGTCCCAACCGATGGGTGCCATTTATCCGGGTGCACCTGGGGCAACGGGCCGGTAGGCCTGCGCAAGGTCGCTCGCAGAACGCGCAACATCAAACACGACAGAAGAGGCGAACGACAGATGCCGGACTCCGGACGACAGCACCGCGGAAGACGAGCATTCCGACCACAATCGAACGAATCTCGGTCCTAGGCAGGCGCCCGCACGGGCGCCTTTTACTTTTCAGGGACTTAGCCGCGAGCTAATCGGAGACCATAGAGCACTTCAAAACGGTTCAGAACGATAATCAACAAAACCGCAGGTAGAATATGCTGTTTTAAAAATCGTCTCTTACACTCCGCAACGCTCGGAAGCGCTCCGTTCAGGATTGTTCGTAACCCCCCGACCGTCCAAACAAAGAGGCGCAGTCCAAACTTGACCTGCGCCTCTCATCAAAAAGTATTATTTGTTGTATATCAATCCAAGCATCCAAGGGATTGGCATGAGAACGGCCGCCGCCAGCAACACAGGGATGCAAGCCACGATTGCCAGCCCTCCGCCAGCTCCTCGCGAAACCGCCTCACGAGAGCATCTGGCTCACACAGCGCTGCACGGCGGCGTAGTTGGAGCCCAACCGTCGCTTGCGCTCCTCGCCGTTGCCGTAGTCGCCGTTGATGACGGTGCGTGCCAGCGCGTCGATGTCGACCTCGCCACTGCCGGACGAAGAAGAACCGCCGGAACCACCGCCGAGAGAATCCGGTTCACCTCGGCCTGCACCTCGAAGTAGCGCGAGCCCAGGGCCCGTTTACGCGCCTCGCCGTTGCCGAACTCCTCGTTGATGACGCGCCACGCCAGGCTCGCCACGTCACCCGAGGGCGCAGAGCCGCCACTGCCGGAAGACCCCGCAGCCACGGTGTCCGAAGACCCGGCGCCTCGGCAGATGCGCGGGCGCAGGGCCGCCCTGCGCCCGGCGGCGATGTAGGGCGCGGGGCAGATCTTGTCGGTCACGTCGTAGCGGCGGATGACGCCGCCCTCGGAGATGCCGTAGCGCTTCATGAGGGTCTGCACGAGCCAGGCGAGCTTGCCCGCCTCGACCTCGCTGTAGTCCTCGCTAGCGCTCACGGCCTCGATGCCGACGCTGCGGCAGTTCATGAGCCAGTTGCCGGCGTGCCAGGCGGTGTCGCCCTCGGCCACGCTCTGGTAGATCTCGTCGGTGATGTCGCCCACGAAGTAGCGGGCGGACGACCCCTGCCGCTCGTTGTGCGAGAAGTAGATCGCGTTGTTGCGGGCCGACGCCAGAGTCGCCGTGTAGTGGATCACGATGCGGTCGATGGCGTGCGAGCGCCTGCGCGTCATGCGGTCGCTGCCGCACTGCTTGAACAGGATGCTATGCCCCATTGGCGCTGACCTCCTTGAATCCCGCGTCCTCGCCCTCCTCGGGCTTGAAGTCGCTGGGCGTGTCGGGCTCGCAGCCGGGCTCGCGCAACTCCTCCCAGCGCTCCTCCTCGCTTGCGTACTCACTCATAGGAATCGCCCGCCTTTCCCAGCTCGGCAATAACGGGCGAGAGCACGGCCATCACCATGGCCACGCACAGCGCGCGCCGCGTGGGGTCGAGCACGGCCACGCCCATGAGCAGGTCGACGTTGGCCACTACGACGCCCAGGACGCCCTGGACGACCGTGCGCATAAAGCGCCACTGCCGCTCGTTGCTCGTCAGAAAACGGTTCATCTGCCGCTCCTCTCCTCAAGAGCGTCAACGTCGCGCCTGACCACGGCCATGTCCTGCTCGAGCTTGTAGGTGCGCTCGATGAGGCAGTTGTGCTTCTCAACGCGCCGCGCGAGCTCGTCAATCTTGAGCTCCATCACCGCGCGGCTTCGCGAGTTCGACGCGATCACCCCGACCTGCGTCACGACGCCGATGAGCGCCACCGCAATAGACTCCACAAGGACCTCCCAGCAGAACATGGACCAACTTCAACGGCCCCATCATCCGCTGCGGTCACAAATCAGCTGGTAGCTGAATCGCTGCTATAAAAAGCGAGGTAAAATAAGAAAAAGCACAGTAACGATTGTTCGAAAGAGTCGCTAACGGGAGGTAGAAATGGAAAGCCGGCTTTACGAGGAGGGGTACGACGAAAGTCTCTTGAGAGCTGTAGCGGCTCTTAACGAGACTCCTGCATCCACGGAAGCAATCCTGGGCCTGTTGCAAAAACACTGGGATTTGCCTCGAGGAGAAGCGGAGCAGCTGTTGTCGCAGGAACGCTACGAAGGATTCTTCCAGCGTGATTTCGCAAGATACCTGACGATGTACGAAGGCTTTTCCAAAGAAAAGGCAAGGGCATATACGACTAGCCACATGAACCTTCTGGCTCTGCGAAAAATCGAAAGGCCGTGGGCTATCGAGTACAACAGGCTTTATCGCCAGATCGAAAAGCAGAAGCCTCAAATAAAGGGGAAGGTTCACCTATCTTCCGAAATCGAGGAGTAAAGCAGTTCTCGCTACACGCCGCCGCATCCCATCGCCTAACCCACACCACGGGGGCGGCGCGCTCACCCCTGGCAGCAGCGCAGGAAGGGCGCCTGCGCAGCTGCCAGGGGTGCCATTATGCTCAGTCCCAAGCCGCTACCCGGCAGTGAGGTAGCCCGCCTGCCCCTCGCGGTCGATGTGGCACATCGCGTACGTCGTCTGCTTAGAGTCGTAGGTCGTGCCGTTGCCACCCGCGATGGCCTTGCAGTTGTAGAACGTGGAAGAGCCCGTGCACCCGCTCGGCAGCCCCCAGTCGGCATCGACCAGGATGCGCTCAAGGGCGGTGCAGGCACCGAACGTGTAGAGCATGCTAGAAAGCGACGCCAGACTCATGCCCCGCAGATCGAGCTCGGTGAGCGCGGAGCACGAGTTGAACGTACGGTTCATGTAGGCCACGCCGCGCAGGTTCGCCATGCCAGAGACCGAGGTCAGGGCGTTGCAACTGTAGAACCAGTAGTTCAGGTTCACGTTGGCGACCCTCGATGTGTCGGCGGCGATGGTCACGCGCTTCACGCTCTTGCCGAACGAAGCCCAGGGCGTCGCCTGGATCGCGGCGTACTTGGCGTTGGCGCAAAGCGTGTCGGAGGCCAGCACCTCGCGACCTGTCGCATCGGCCTTGGCGAACCCGATCTTGAGCTCGCCGTCGGCGAACAGCGTGGCGTTGAGCCAGGTGCGGACTTCGTACTCGGGGTCAGTCAGAACGCCACCCGCCCCCAGCTTGAGGACGGAGGCGCCGGAGGTCTGGAACGGCACGAAGCCGTCGGTGCCGCCCATTGAGTTCGATTTGAGTTTCACGGGCCCCGAAACGTCCCCGTTTCGGGGCCCGGGGACAAAAATCGCACGTCTACTCACTTGGGATAAATCCTTACTCCCATTCCTCCGAATACCGCCCAGTGCTTTGCCATCTTGAAACACTGGGAGTAAATAGCGAAATAGCAGGTGAAAGGGAGTAAAAGACCAAAGAAAAAGCCTCCGTCCCAACGCGGGAACGGAGGCTAGGAAATCGTTTTTACTCACCGCCGTCGCTGGTGGCTTTGCCATGACTGTCGTACGAAACGAAACTCAGCGGCACAGTGCGTCACTCAAAAGTGCAGGTCAGAACCCTATCAGCCTACTCCCACTCGACAAATTCAAGTATATGAGGAAGTATTTCTCTTGAATTTACAGGTAAAATATTCGCAAATTTGCTAATATTTTACCTGCTATTTTCGGCTGTCAATTTTCTTAGTATCAAAATAGTATCACAAGAGGCTGGAAAATGCAACAGAATTATGTGGAGCTCTACATAATTCTGTAACCAATAAATCAGGAGGGCATTCACTGGAACACCCTCCGGTTTTGGTGATTACCGTGCGCCTACCCTTGTTTTTTGCCTTGCGGCCCGTTTCCGTTCCTTTTCAGCCTGTTCCTGCTGGTAAGCGGCCTCTAATATTCTGTCCGCCTGTTCCGTGCCAATGGCCCGCCTGACCCGCTCGTAGTCCCTGACCTTTCCCTTTAGACTGTCTCTCTCGGCGCAGACCTCGTAAATCCTTTCTGACAAAGAACTGTTTTTGCTGACCTCCCGGCCATAGTAAGTGAATCAGCGCGGGTGGTTTGCGCGCCATTTGCAAAACCCCAGGTCGCGACCCTTCGCCATTCGTGGGAAAAGTGAGTAGTCTCAGGTGGCTTACTCATGAGTTGAACCGCTTTCGCGATTAGGGGCCTAATAGCGGCTTCTCCACTAACTGCCCCTGGGTTTGCCTTTGTCCGCCGCACGGGATGGCTCCCGAGGCAACGCGGTGAGATAATGCCATCCAACGCAGGCAATGGAGCCTGAAAATATAGGTGACGGCGGCATGGCCCGAGCCAGCACTTTTGGCCCGCCTCCGTAGCCTCCTTTTTCATATGCGGTCCGCGATACGCCTATGGGAGCGATTCGCTCGTGCAAGGCTGTAAACACGCAGAGAAAACGAGGTATTGGATGAATAGCGAACCGATCTACAAAGAATTCCTTCTTGGAGAAGGCTTAAGCGAGTTGAAGAAAATTCGAGATGGCTGGAGGGATGAAAGCGGCTATTCCGAGTCGAGGGGAGGAACCTCTTTAATACCTGAAAATCTATGCAATGTCTCAGGGTCCGAACGGCTTAACTATACCTTCATCATGGACAGAGCCAATGAGTGCATGTATCGACTGATTTGCGAGTCGATTTCCATGCTTCTTACAGAATATGGATACATAACACTACGTGCCCGCGTTCGCAGAAGCGATGCTTACCAATATCTCCCAAAAGACGGCCTAGCCGGGCCGACCGTCCTCAAAGCGAGCAAGAGGGTGGTCCGCATAATCAAGGTGGATGTCGATGGCTCCCCGAGCGTTTTTGTATTCAAGGAACCTGGATTAGACCAGAGTCTCCCGAAAGAGCTTGAGGATTCGCTGAGGGAAAACTTTGGGGTATCGAAAATCACCTACGTCTCTTTGGTTATGGACGGAGCGAAGAGGGAGGTTCTCAATTACGAGTCGGTGAAGGACGCTACGCCCTACATCTCGGTTAAAGAGTTCTTCCGCCTGTTCTTTCCACAAGAGGAGTTCGACAAATTCGAGGAGGCTGTGGTTGAGCTTAGGCAGAAAGCGCGTTCCTACTATGGCTTGAGCATAACCAAATCGCTTAACCATTTGCGCATGGGCCATTTCAGGAGAGACATCCGAGACCGTCTGATCGGCTACAAACCAGACGTGGAATTGGGGTCCGAACAGAGAATGGCCATAGACAAGAGCTTTGTCGTAGACGGCAGATACTCGGCGTTGACCGGTGACACGGATTTCGCAGTAAGCTTCCAGACCGCAGAATGGCTAAGGGATTCTTTAACGCATGCAGGATGCATAGATTTCGCCCCCATCGCGTTGGAGTACTTCAAATCGCTCGAACAATTCCTGTACAGATTTCTTTACGCCATACATAAGACTTCGAAATCGAAGAGTAGGCGTATTTACTACGGCAAAAAGCTCGGAGAAAACCCTTACTACCTGCCTGCGAAAAGAGATGGCGTTCCCGACAAATCGCGACACATAGAAGTCAAGGACGGAGAAATCGAAATCAACGATGAGCTTTTCACGGATGGTTTCGAATATGTCTTAGACCTCGGTAGGCTCACAAGGTTCTTCGGCGACTATGTTTGCGAGAAGCAGCAGCTGTACAGCCGCAATGAAGACCTTCTCGATACGGCGATAAGCGAGGATACGTACGAGTCGATAATTCGCGCACTCCAAAGCGCTCGAACGATGAGGAACGGCATTGCTCACAAAGACAATCTCTACGATTGGACCGAGATGGAAAGCGCCCGGTCGTCAGTCCTCTTGGCTTTCTACTTAGTCCTAGGTTCTTACAGCATCGATACTGAAATGCGAAGCCTCCTCGGCATCGAAAGCGATTGCGTGCAGAAAAGCGAGGAGTGGAAGCTCTGCAACTACGTGGCATCGGCGGCCGTTCCTAAAGGCAATCCTCTTGAGTTTCCCGTTTTTTATCTCGATGGCGACGATTCCCCCGAGGCCGCCTTGTTTGCTTGCCCCGACGACGAAGAATCCGATCCCGACCGATATGGAAAAGCCCAATCGTTCTCGGGTGTGTACTTCAAGAGAATCGGATCGCATAAGCGTTACGATATCTCGTACCCAACTGACCGTCTTCCCTCATTGGTTGAACAAGGGATGCTGATTATCTGCGGTGAGGGGCTGAAGCTCATGGGGCCTCAAAAGGTCATCTACAGAGACGGAAATTACCTTGGGGACACGAGCGCAGAGTGACTTCGAACCCAGGGCGTGGACCTCGCGCTCCCGCCCTAAAGACCATCGTGGCCGGTTTTAAGGGCGGGAGCGCGAGGAATGTCCGTAGGGTTCATGCCTTCCCGGGCGCAAGCCACCAGTCCGTAACCGCAGGTGAGGCAGCGCCGTGGCTTGCACGCTGGTGGCAAATTCGCAGGTCAAACATCTCCGTCATCTATCGACGAAACGAGAAGCCCCACGTTGACGCGTCTATGAGTTGATGACCTGAACGACGGTCGTCCTAGTTGCCAGCTTCCGCATCAGAGAAACCACTTGGAGCAGAAGCCGATCTGGAAGACCGAATGGACGAGCATCGAGATTCCGAGGCAGACCATCATCGCGCAAAACCCGATTCCGGCCCATTTCAAGAAAGGGTCTTTTTCTTGCTTGTCGGAAGCTCGCTCCATCCAGTCGCGCGAATACGTATCGCCGTACTCGTCGCTCTTTGAGGCCTCTTTCGAAAGCAGCTCGAGAGCTTCGTCGAGGTCATCAGCAAGCTTGTTTCCGTCGATTCCGACCTTGAAAAGATGAGTCTCATCATGCTGCTTGAGCGCCGATTGGTTCTGCAAAAGGTAGAACCTCTCGCCGTTCACCCCGTTCGCCAGAGCGGTCCTCTCGCTCGAAAACGACCGAATCTCCTTCTTGAGCCTTGAGAAGGCCCCCCTTGCCCTCGATTCCGAACTTCTGCGCGAGCGACTCAAGCTGCCAGAGCAGGTCGTACAGCCCCGCCGCGGGCAGGAGCCCGGCCCCGTACGCCTTCTCGAGCATCGACCGCTCGAAGCGATCGTAAACGGGGATCGCCTCCCCGTACGTCAACCTGGTGCCAACTTCGGGGAAATCATTGCATTCCATATCGTCTCCTATCATTCGAATCGAGAGTTAATTCCTTGGGGCGCGTCACGCGTCGACGACGCCGCGTCCCACAACAGCGGTTGTTGCTTCCGCGTGGGCGCATCGCCTAGCACGCAGGGCGCAGATCAAGCCTGAAATCACCTTTGGCGATAGAGAGGCTGTAGTTCGACCCGACTAAAACAGCGATGCCCATCAAGGCCAGACCGCAAGCGGCGATCAGCTGCTCCGGCGAAAAGCCGAGGATCCTCCTTCCGTTATCGCACGCCGCCTCCGCTACGGCATCGGCTGACGAAATCGTCGGGGCGTTCACCGCCCGTCCGGCGTCGTTCATAGTTGGCTCCCTACTCTCTCTTCCATTGCTTCGACCCTTATTTTCAACCGCCATCGGAATTTCGTCTCCTCTGACTGGTTTGGATTGCCTACAATTTCATAGGCAATAAAGCTGTTTATGGAGGACCTGCAATGTCTAGGACATTCACCGAGGAGGAGATCTCCGAGTTAAAGGAAGCCGGATTCGCGGCGAGCGGCACATCGAGAAGCAGGATCCTGTCCGTCCTCGACCTCCTCGTCCGCTTCACCGATGAGAGGACGGGCATATCCGCATCGGAAATCGCGCGCGTCATAGGCATCTGCTCCGAGAGGCCGACGTCGGAGAACGCCATTCTCAAGGACCTGCACCAGATAAGCGAAAGCATGCCCATGGGAATCCGCATGGCGATACCTGGCCACGGCGAGAACGTCGGGTTCAGGGCCGTAAACAAACCCCTGTCATCCGAGGAGGCGATCCTCATCTCGGACGTGCTGGGGACGAGCTCCTTCATCGGCGAGGGGCGGAAGGACAAGATCTCCTCGAAGGTGCTCGCATTCTCCTCCGACTATGACGTCGACGAAAGCGTGGAGACCGTGTTCGTCGACCGCAAGGCCGGCAGGGACACCGACGCGATTTTCAACGTCCTCCATGCCGCATCCCGAGCGATCCGCATGAACGAAAGGCTCGCCTTCAAGAAGCAGGTTCACCTGATGAACGGATCGACCGTAAAGATTGGGCCGTACGAGGAGGACCCGGTGGCGATCGTGTTCAGCTTCGGCCGCTACTATCTCGAGAGCATGCATATCGACGAAGGCGGTTCCCCCAGTCCCTACTTCTACCGACTAGACGATATCGCGGACCCGGTTGTCACCGGAAAACCGGTGTCGGATCGGGATAAGGTAGAGGCGCTGAGGACGCGCGTGGTCGCGGACACGCGCCAGCGGGTCGACATGTTCGGCTCGGGCACCGCCAGAAAGCTGTTCCTGGAAGTATCCGGCACTCATGCCAAGTACGTTTACGAAAGGTTCGGCCACGACCTCAAATTCTGTCACATCGACGAGAGCGACGAAAGAAACGTCATCGGCTACGCCTGCGTCAGCGCGATGCCGTCTCCGACCTTTTACAGGTGGCTATTCGGGATGGACGGCGCGGTGAGGCTGGCGAAGCCTAAGGGGAAACGGTGGGTCGAGAGCTTCCCGAATGCCGTCGCCTCCGACCTAGAATCCTATATCCAAGATTACGAAGCAGCATCAGAGGGCTACAAAGCCGCACTGGATGCAGCTATTTCACGATTGGACTCGAAGAGCTGCCGGCAATGAGGCAATCCCAATCGGTCCGATTCAAAAGCCAATATTGACTAACTCGAATTCGGCTCGCATCCTCGCGCCGTTCGTCTGCTCCCATTCGTCCGAAATGACAACCACAGCAGGTCGTGTCCCAACGGATGGGTACCATTTATCCGGGTGCACCTGGGGCAACGGGTTGAAGAACCTGCACAAGGTCGCTCGCAGAACACGCAACATCAAACACGACAGAAGAGGCGAACGACAGATGCCGGACCCCGGACGACAGCACCGCGGAAGACGAGCATTCCGACCACAACCGAACAACTCCAGCTACTAGGCAGGCGCCCGCATGGGTGCCTTTTACTTTTCAGGGACTTAGCTGCGAGCTAAGGCACGCGGCTCATGGCCGTTTCGTGAAGGCACGACCAGCTCGACCCACTTCGACCCGTCTCCGCTCCTGCCGTGCTCACCAATCGCCATCAGGCGGTTCAATCGTCGTGCAGACGAAAAGGCACACGGTGTCGTGCGGTGTCCTCGCGCGGTGCCGCACGGGAAGATTGGAGGAACCATGGCACGCACAGCCGAATGCGCCGCGCCCGAGGGAAGCCGAGATCGGGACGAATGGATGACGGTGATCGAGATGCAGGAGTACATGAGGGCGAGCCGAAACAAGGCGTACGACCTCATCTGGTCGGGAGAGATCGACTCGTACAGGCTCGGAAGGAAGCTCCTGGTTTCGAGGGCGTCAGTGAACGCCTACATCGAGTCGAGGAGCGGCAGGAAATGACGGCGGCGACCGCCCCGGGAGCCGCCCGCGGCCGGGCACGCGAGGGAGCCTTGAAACGAAAGGAACTCGAGGACGACCATGACAAAGAGCATTAGCAGGAGCCAGGTGAGGCTCATCACATCGACTAACGCGATATTCGGCGCCGACGAGGCGCGCGATGCTGCGCATAAGCCGCGACGCCATGTACCGGCTCGCCCCCCCTTGCACTCACCGTCAGAGCATGCTATAAGATTATTGGTGGCTCATTAAGCTACCTCCAAGTGCCGGGGGAGTCCCCCGGCTATTTTTTTATCCATTCCATTAGGAGTCCCCATTGGCCAAGGAGCTCAGCATCTTCGTCGACGAGAGCGGCGACCGCAGCGGCAAAGCTCGCTACTACCTGCTCACACTCGTCTTTCACGACCAGGCAGACAGCATCGCCGAGGCGGTCACGGGCTATGAGGCCAAGCTTGCCAGGGCCGATCTCCCTAACATTCCGTTTCACTCCGAGCCTCTCATGAACGGGCACAAGGATTATGAGTTTCTTAACATCGAGCAGCGCAAGGTGATGCTCGCCTACTTCTCCTCGTTCGTCCGCAAACTTCCCATTTCCTATATTACGTTCGTCTACCGCCGCAGCCAGTTCGAAGACCCGACAAGGCTAATGGAGCGTATGGGGCACGATATCTCCTCTGCCATGATTGAACACCTGGGCTTCTTTCAATCCTTCGACGATGTGAAGGTCTATTACGACAACGGTCAGGACATTGTCAAGCAGGCGCTCGACCGCTCGGTGGGCAAGGTCCTCTCAAAAGGGGTCGTCCGACGCCGTAAGACCTCGATGACCGACTACCGCCTCGAGCAAGTTGCGGATTACCTCTGCACTATCGAACTTGCCTTGGTCAAGTACGAGGCCAAGGAGAACGGTGAGACGTACAACAAGTTCTTCGGAGGTATAGGCTCTTTCAAGAGGAACTGGCTCAAGCAAGCCCGCAGCAAGCGGATATAGGTGGTCTCGCGGTTTCGCAAGGAACGGTTAGCTCTCCCCTGGCGGGGAACTCCAAGCGACGTGCTTCGAGCGGCGGAAGCTGAAGCGCAAGCAGAAGCAGCGCGGGCAATGGTCGGTGCCGACATGGGCCCAAACGTGAACAGTGCTACGTCCCCTGTTCGGTACCGTCAAGATTCTTTCGCAAATTGATCGAGGCGGCCTCGGCCCCGCCTTGC